>CAXSED010000003.1:0-93524 GCA_964236475.1 uncultured Chthoniobacterales bacterium | reverse complement strand
TAAATCCTCCTGCTTCTGACCCGAGACAGGGAATCTCAACATAGATTTGCGCTAAGCACCGCTAGGTGGAGCGCTATGGTTGGGTAAGGGGTTGATAAAACCATCTGGATGGCTGGACGAAAAATAGCGAGAACCGTGCCGATTGACAAGCATTTCTTGCGCTGCTGCCGCAACAATTGTGTCGCGCCGTCGCCGCGTGTTTTCGAGCACGGACGCGCGACGCCCATTTGTTCCGCGCGGCAAAGCGGTTATGGTACAGGGATTCGTTGATCCGCCACATTTGATGGAAGCTGAATTGAAAATCGGAGACCCTGCTCCCGCCTTTGAAACTCTCGCGCTCGGTGGTGCTTACGGCACGGGCAAATCCGTCCGCCTAGAAGATTTCGCGGGCAAGCATCTCGTCCTTTATTTTTACCCGAAAGACGACACGCCCGGCTGTACGACGCAGGCTTGCGGGCTGCGCGACCGCTGGCCCGATTTTCAGAGCATGGACGCCGCCGTCTTTGGCGTGAGCATCGACCCGCTCGAAAGCCATCGCGCCTTCATCGAGAAATACGGGCTGCCTTTCCCATTGTTGAGCGACGAGTCCGGGCAGATCGTGCGCTCTTACGGTGTTTGGGTGGAGAAAAATTTCGCTGGCAAAACTTTTATGGGCACGGAGCGGTCCACGTTCGTCATCGGGCCGGATGGCCGCATCGAGACGATTCTCCGGCAGGTCAAACCGACCGAGCACGTGGACCAGTTGCTCGCCGCGCTCCAGAAATAACAGCACCGTCATGGAAGCAAAATCCTCGTTTCTGCACGTCTTCGAGAAACTGGAAAGTTTCGTAGGGAAACTGCCCGGTTCCGTACAAAAGCCGATCTTGCAGGAGGTAACGCCGTTGAAGGATTTGTTTCTGCGGCAACGCGCGCCCCGAATTGTTCTGACTGGCGACCCGGAAGCCGGTTCCGCCGGGCTGTTCAACGCCATCTTCACCGCGCCAGTCGCCCCTTTTGCTCAGGCACAAGATACAGGGACCGCCCCGGCGACCGCCATGGCAGGGTGGAAAGAGTTTTCCCATGCGGACCGGGGCGTGTTGCGGTTGCTGGATACCCGGGCACCGGCTGGCGAATCGTCTCTGGTGGAAGCGGTGCAAGCCGCGCTGACGACCGAACAGCCGGACCTTTTTCTTTTCCTGACGGATTTTTCCGCCGCAACGGATGCCCCGGCCCGTCTCGCTGGCGACCTCGACCGTCTGGAAGCCCTGTTGGATCTGACCGCTAAGGTCCACCAGACGCATCCGTGTGTGCTCGGCCTCGTCGTCAATTCCAGCGAGCAGCCGCTTTCCTTCGGCGAGATGGAAGCAGCGCGCGCCCGGTTGCAAGTGGCGATGGCCATGCGGCCAAAGGTGGCGCAGCACATGGCACCTGCGCTCGACGTGGCGACATTCATGCGCTTTCGCTTGGACGGCAGTTTCGACGCCGAGAGCGACCGCCGCTACCATATCAGCGACCTGGTGCACATTCTCGTCGCGGAACTGCCCAACGAGGCGCGCCTGGAAATGGCCCGGCTTTCCGGGGCCAAGGAAGCGCAGGCGAAAATCGCGCAAACCCTCGTCAAATCCCTGGCGGCACTCAGCGCGGCGCTCGGCGCACAGCCCATCCCGCTGGCAGACCTGCCGTTTTTGCTGACGTTCCAACTGGCAATGGTTGCCGGGATCATCTACATCAGCGGGCGCGAATTGAGTTTCAAGCTCGCCGCCGAATTTCTAGGCACGATGGGCGTCAACGTTGGCGTGGGCCTCGTGCTGCGCGAGGGAGCGCGTGCGGCCATCCGCGCCGCCGCCAAACTGTTGCTGCCCGGGGTTGGCAACGCGATCAGCGGATTCGTCGCGGCGAGCGGCACCTACGCGATTGGCCGGGCGGCAACCGCCTATTATATCGAGGGTGTCAGCGTGGCGGACGCCCGCAAATTGTTTCAACGGTCGCAACGACCCGACCAGGGGGTCTTTCGCTTGATGAGCCGCCGCAAGGAGTTGCCGCGTCCTCCGCAGTAACGCGACAATCCGCTCCCGAACCGACGTGAAACTTTCCGACATCCGCGCCGCTCTGTCGGAGTTGCAGGTCACACCGTCCAAAACGCTCGGGCAGAATTTTCTCCACGACCAGAATTTGGCTCGCTGGATCGTCGCGCGGCTGGACGCATCGCCCGGCGATCAGTTGCTCGAAATCGGTCCCGGCCTCGGCGCGCTGACCGGAGCAGCCCTGGAAACGGGGGCCGCGCTGACCGTCCTGGAAAAGGATGGCCGCTTGGCCGGGCATCTCCGCAACCGTTTTGCCGACGAGACAAGGCTGCGTGTCGAGCACATGGACGCCCTCGATTTCGACGTGCGGACCCTGTGGCCCAAACGCCCGGTCAAGGTATTCGGCAATCTGCCCTATTACATCTCGACGCCGCTGCTTTTCCATTTTACATCGCCCGATGCGCCGGTCGTCAAAGCCGTGTTCCTGTTGCAAAGGGAACTGGCCGAACGCATCGCTGCCGCCGAACCGGGTACTAAGGATTACGGAATTCTCAGTGTGGTCGTGGGTCGCCGGTGGCGGGTTGAATTGTTGCGGACTTTGCCCGCCAGCGTGTTCCTGCCGGAGCCGAAGGTAGATTCCGCGCTGATCTCGTTGATCCCTCGTGAACCGGACGAGTTGCCCGCTTGCGACGTGCCGACCTTCGACGGCTTGGTCCGCGCCGGTTTCTCCCAGCGGCGCAAGCAGTTGGGGAGCCTACTACGGAAGGCTTTTCCGTCAGATAACAGCTTGTCATGGCCGCAAATTGCCGGATTGATCGGCGTCAAGGAAACCGTGCGCGGGGAAGAGTTGAGCCTGTTGCAATGGATCGCGCTGGCCAACGCCATCCGCCCGGTTCGACCGGCGGCAGCGCAGGATTCCCAAGGCGAGATGTTCGACGTGGTGGACGCGAACGACCAAGTCGTCGGTAAGGCTTCGCGGGGGAAAGTCCACGCCGAAAACCTCTGGCACCGCGCGATCCACATCCTCGTTTTCAACGCGCAGGGCGAAGTGTTCTTGCAAAAACGTTCAGTCTGGAAAGACAAGCACCCGGGGAAATGGGACTCGAGCGCAGCGGGCCATCTGGACAGCGGCGAGACCTACGAAGCCGCCGCCCGAAGGGAACTTTCCGAAGAGTTGGGATTTCCGCCCGAAGTTTCCGCTTCTTTGCCCCTTGAAAAAGTGGGTGAACTAACCGCTGGCCCAGAGACCGGTTGGGAGTTTGTCCGGCTCTACGGCGTCCGGCACGAGGGACCGTTCCGCTGGCCGGCGGAGGAGATCGAGTGGGGCGGCTTTTTCCCGATGGCAGTCGTGACGGATTGGATCGCGGCGCACCCGGAGGATTTCGCGCCGGGTTTCCTGAAGTGTTGGACCGTTTACTGCCGCCAGTGAAAAACCGCTTGACCCGGGCCGCGACCCAACGCACCTTGGCCGTTCCAAAAACACCCGTTTATATGTCGAAAGTTTGCTCGATCACCGGCGCGCGCCCCAGCCGCGGCCACGTTATTCACCGTCGCGGTTTGGCCAAGAAAAAGGGCGGCATCGGCCAGCACGTCACGGCCAACACGAAGCGTACGTTCGAGCCGAACCTGAAGGTGCGGCGCATCTGGGTGCCGGAACTCAGCAAATTCGTCAAGGTCAAGCTGACCGCTCGCGCGTTGAAGACCGTGGCGAAAAACGGCGCCTTCAAGACGCTGAAAAAAGCGGGCGTCGTCTGACGCTTTCCGACCCAAGCAGGAAAATTTCGCAGCCGCGTCCCCCCGGGCGCGGCTTTTGCTTTATCTGGGTCTTGATCCAACCGGGTTGACGAGCTCCCACGCCCGTTTTCACCACTCCCCGGTCCGATGCATAAAGGAGAACCCAGTCACCATGGCTTACAGCGTCCAGAGCAAGAAATCCGGCAAAACTTATTTCCTCCACTCCCGCGACCAATCCCTGAAAGGCGGGCACGTCCAGACCATCTACTTTTTTGCTGCCCAGCCGAAGGACGGCGTCCTTGAGGCGATCCCCAAGGGATACCAGCTCGCGGAAAACCTGAAGACCGGGTTGCCGCTGCTGAAGAAGGCGGATCGTGCGGCGCAACTGGCAGGCAAAGCCTGACCAAGCTGCGTCGCTTCGCCGCGACTTCCTGCAACCCGGCCCTTGGCAAATCGGCAGAGACCGCTATTTTTAGTGGTATCCCTTTTTCCATGCCGGACCCTACACCCAACCATAAAATCATCCCGGTCAGCATCCTCACCGGGTTTCTCGGCGCGGGCAAGACGACGCTGCTGAACTACATTTTAAAGGAGCAGAGCAAGTACAAGTTTGCCATCATCGTCAACGAGATCGGCAAGATCGGCATCGACGGACAACTCGTCGAGAACCAGCGCGACGAGGTGGTTGAGATGAGCAACGGATGCGTGTGCTGCACCGTGCGCAAAGACCTAGTGCTTAGCATCCAGAAGTTGCTCAAGCGGGGTGGGTTCGATTACATCCTGATCGAGACGACGGGCATCGCCGACCCCGGCCCGGTCGCGCAGACCTTTGTCAACATCCCGGCGCTGCAACGTTTCGTGCAGTTAGACGCGATCATCACGGTGGTCGATGCCGAGCAAATCCTCAAGCAGATGGAGGAAACCGAGGTGGCCACCGAGCAGATTGCGATGGCCGATTTCGTGTTGCTCAACAAGACGGACCTCGTCGAGGAAGCCCAACTGGGTCGGGTAAGCGAAAAAATCCGCGCCTTGAACCCGCATACCCGCATCCTGCGCACCCGCCAGAGCGAGGTGCCGCTGGACGAGTTGCTGGACATCCACGCCTTCGACGTGGACCGCAAGCTGGCTGCCAATGCGGATTTCCTCAACGAAATGCAGGGCGGCAAGCACCATCACGATATCACGAGCCATTCGTTCGCTTTCGAGCAACCTTTCGACATCGAGAAGTTCGAGAAGTTCGTCCAGCGTCTCAGCGACAAGGAGAAGGTTTATCGTTCCAAGGGGTTCGTGTCGTTGAAAGGCCAGGAGCGGCGGGCCATTTTCCACGGGGTGAACAACCGGTTCCACATCTTCTGGGACCGGAACTGGGCGGCAGGCGAGACGCGCGGCAGCCAGTTGGTATTCATCGGCAAGAAGCTCGATGCCACAGCCATCGAACGCGGCTTGAAGAGTTGCTTGGCTTAAATTGTAGGGCGACCGTCCCGGTTGCCAGAACGGGGCGCTTTCCTGGGTGGCAACCGGGACAGTCGCCCCACAACCGGAATCTCAATCCCGGATTTGCCGATAGCGGTAAGGTTTATAATCTTGGCCCCGGAGCAGCTGGACCGGAATATCGTCCAACAGCACTTTCCACGAGGGCGGTGAACCCGCTTCGTAGGCATAGAGCCGCTGGTGCGTCACGTCTTTCCAGCTCTCGAACAACAGGACGTGGCTGTTTTCCGTGTTCAGGATGTCGCCCGGTTTGAGGTCATCGTAAGAGGCAAGCGCAACGCACAGGCCTGGCAACTCGCGGGTGGAATAACTGCGCGGGAGCTGCCAGCAGCGGGACACCAGCCCGGAACAATCAATGCCCACGCATCGCTTGCTGACGGCGGCATCCAGCCGCGCGCGTTTCCCGGCGGTGTAAACGTCGCCAGCGGCCCTGCCTGCCTGGATGCCGTTCGCGAATTCCTCCAGGCTGCTAAACCCGCCCCACATATAAGGCACGCCGACGTTCGGCTGGCCGGGCACCCACCAGCCGGGGCGCGTTCCGGGCCGGTGCAACGATTGGTCCGGGGTATCGACGCGGATGTGTTCGGGATCAACACCGTGGAACACGTTCCGGGTCGTGGGAACCCAGCTGAACCTTTGATACGCCCGCGCGGTTTCCAAGACTTGCTGCCGCGTCACTTCCTGCGCGGTTGCCCCGCCAACATAGACCAGCAGCAGGCACCACACCAGCAACGCGGATCGGCGCGGGTTCACGTGAGACCTTCTTCCGCCACGCGGGCAGGCACGATGACTGCGTCCTTCATGCCGTGAAGCAATTTCTTGTCCGCCGGGCAAACCGTGGCCAGCACGCCCTGCAAACGGGCTTTGCCATCGTCGAGAAAATAGTAAGGACAAAGCCGCACGCGCCCACGCATGGTTTCTATCTGGCCGGTGGCCGGGTCCAGATACGGATGCTCGACGAGCCGCCCCTTGTGGAAACGCTGCAACAGCATCGGATTGGTAGGGAAACGTTCGAGCGCGCGGTCGATGGCCCGCTGCCATTCGAGGTGAGGTAAGTCCTGCGCCAGATCGACCCCCCGGCTGCCCCAAGCGAGGTCAGAAAATCCACTGATTTTCAGGATCAGGTCACGCTGTTTCTGGCTGAAGGTTGCCAGTTCGCGCCAGTCGTTGATTTCCAGTCCGGCGATGACGGCATGGTGCGGCAGCGGTGCGGGATCGACGATCCAAGTGTACGGAATGACCTGCTGCAACTTGAGCCAATGCCGCTCGCCGAGTTCGCGCCGCCAGAACTCGCGCAAGGGTCGCAACCAGAACAGCGCGAACCACATCTTCTCCTCCATGTACGGCTTGAACGGCGGCGTTACCCGCACGCCACCCGCCCGGGCGCACTCCATCAGCCACGGCGCGGCGGCGACGTTGGTGAAATCGAAATGCTCGAAGAAGCGGTAGACGTTCAAGGGATGGCCCGCCTGTTGCGCCGCCGCGAAATCAGCTTGCAACGGCGAAGAAGCGGTTCCCACCACTTTCCAGTGGGGAGCATTTGCTCCGGAAACCGGGAACGGTTGTTTGTTGAGTTGAGCGGCGAGCCATTCCATCTCCGGGCGGTAGGTGGCGGCCTCCTCGCTGACGACGATATCGCCGCCGGGAAAGATCGACGCAAACCCGTGCATCATTCCCGTAGACCCGCCCACCACGTCGTCTCCCAGGCCGCCGTAAGTCTGGTTGAACCACGCGGTCAGGCCGATGCCTCCGGGAACGCTGTCCAGTTCGGCAATGGTAAACCCTTTTTCCGTCGGGATGATGTCGGGCCGGATGACCCGGGCGATTTCGTCGCGGAAAATGCGTTCGCGGGAAAGCGCGACCAGTTCCGGCGGCTTGCCCGCGTCGAGATAGGCAGCGATCCAGGCGGGCTGTTTTCCCCGGACGCTCAGTTGGTAGAGGAGATTGCACGCCCGCTGGAACAGGTGCAGCCGGTAGCCGAGCTTATCCAATTCCTCGACGAATTCCGCGCTCAGCGCAAAGGCGCGGGGCGAAAGCAGCCACTCCTTTTCGGCGAACAATCCCTCCGGGGGAAAAGCGTCGCGCACCGCCTGAATTCGTGCCTGGTCGCCGCCCGCTGGGGTGATCGTGGTCATGAAAGGAAAACGCCGTTACCGGCCCGGAATCGCGTTCCGCCCGCCAGATGCATGCAGCGGAACGTGAACCATGGGGAAAGGCGCGGGTGCGAGCGTCACGCGAGAATCTTCAGGGCTAGACGCACGAGGTCTTCGGGTTTCGGCGCATCGTTGCCCGTCTTGTAAACCTGTTTGACCGCCTTGTGGGCATCCACCTGTTTGTAACCGAGCGAGATCAGAGCGAGCACGGCATCGCTGACGGCGGTTTCCTCCGGGGTGGGGGCGTGCGAACTGCTCGCCGCTTCCCACGTCGCGGCAACACCCAGTTTGTCGCGCAATTCCAGCACCACGCGCTCCGCCGTCTTTTTGCCCACGCCGCTGATCTTGGACAACGAGGCGATGTCGTTCGTGACCACCGCGTTCTTGAACGTGTTGACGCTCATGCCGCTCAGCACGGCGAGCGCCATCTTCGGGCCGATGCCGCTGACGTTGTTGACGAGCAAACGGAACAGATCGCGCTCCGGCACGCTCATGAATCCGTAAAGAATGTGCGCGTCCTCACGGACTTGCAGATGGGTCAGCACTTTGATGGGTGCCCCCGGCATGGGCAGCCGGTCATAGCTGGAAAGCGGGATGAAGACCTGATAACCGACCCCGCCCACATCCACCACGATCTGGGTGGGCAGCGATTCGCTCAGGACACCTTGCAAAAACGTGATCATGCCGTCGGAATAAAAAACGCCGGGAGGGACCAGAGGCCCCATCCCGGCACATCATTAAAACGATTCTGCGGTCTTCACAAGCACCGGCGGTTTTACCAGCAGGTCTGCCTGAACCCAGACTTCCCGCTCAAAGTTCTTCGGCCTTGCGCGCCAGCCGGTTCGACAGAATGAAAAAGCTCGGCACCCACAGACCGATAAAGATACCCACGCGTTCACCGTGCGCCTCGTCGTCACGCTTGGCCGTGAACCAAGCAATGATTGACGCCAAGATAGAAACGAAACCCAACGCCAGAGTCAGGTCGGACGCCACATAGAGGTTTTGTTTGGTGATTTTGTAGTCGTCGAGTTCCATAGGAGTTTGTTTTGCGGGTCTGTTCTTCCCTTACAACGTCGCTGCCGGGGCGTTCGGATGCGACCCTGCATTGACATTCGCGGGGCCAGGGGCAAAGAATGAGCCGTTTCCTACCGCATTAAGTTGCCTTCGTTTCCATGAAAAAAATCCTGCCTCTGCTGGTCGTTCTGTTGGCTCTAGGCGCTGCCGGAGCCACCGTTTTTCTCCACCAGAAGCCCGGCGTGGGCGGCGGAGGCTCCGTTGCGGCGTCGGTCGGCTACCTGCCGGCGGAAACATTGCTCCTGCTGTCTGTGCCCGACCCGCAGCAGACGGCGGTGGAGTGGAAAACCACCGACCTCTACAAAATCTGGAGCGAGCCGTCGGTGCAAGCATTTCTTGCCAAGCCGCTGGCCAAGATTCCGCCGAACAAGGACGTGGACGACACGCTGACGCAGATTGGGCGCGTCAATCCGCACAATCTTTTCGTTGCGCTGACTGCTTTAGACGAAAAAAACAATAAGCCGCACGGGCTGGCAGGCTTCCAGTTCCGGGGCACGAACGCCGACGTGGAGCAACTGCTCAGCAAAGCCAAGGAAGCGGTGCGCGGGAAAGACCCAGCGGCCAAGGCGGATCTAGTCAAGTATCAGGAGCATTCGCTGGAAACGTACACCGCCACCGACGGCGACATGATTGCCTCGGTGTACGTCAACGACTGGTATTTCGTTTCCAACGACCTCGCGTTGCTCAAGGCGACGCTGGACCGCGTCGATCACCGTGCGCCCGCCGGTGCGCTCACGCTCGAGAGCGACCCGGATTTCAAGACGGTCCTGGCCAAGATGCCCGCCAACCCGGCCACGTTGGTCTTCGCCAAGCCCCGGACTTTCTTCGACCGCATCTTCGCACTGGCCGCGTCGAGCGGTCAGACGATGAGCGAGCAGCAACTCGCCGAAATCCGCAAGATCAAGGCGGTGGGCGCGACCACTTCCATCGACAACGGCAAACTGCGCGACACGATTTACAGCCTCGCTCCCGGTCACAAATCGTATGGCGGTCCGCTCCAGATGAGCGCGCTGCCGCTGACCTCCGCCGACACGCTGCTCTTCTATGCAGGCATGCTCCAGATTCCCGAACATCTGGACCTTCCCACCAATCCCGGCACCCGCCCGAACGCGATGGGCTACGCTCTGCTGGGGCAGTATGCCAAACAGATGCAGGATCACGGCCTGACGGTCGAAAATTTCAACGCCGCCTTCGGTCACGAATTGTCGGCCCAACTCGATTGGCCCGCCGCGAGCAACCAGCCTGCGCTCGTACTCAGCCTGGACGTGCACAATCCCGCCGCCTCGGCTAAATTCGTCGATAATCTGATCAAATTGGCTCCTTGGCCGACTGCGGGGAAGGCCGCGCCTGCGGACGACGCGGCAAGCTTGAGCTGGCAGCTTTCCAACGCGGATGGCCTCACGTACCGCACCCTGTCGATCCCGAACGTCAATTTCGTCAGTCCCACGCTGACCCTGACGGACAAGCATCTCATCGTCGGGTTGAGCATGGCCGGCGTTCATGATGCCGTCGCCCACGAAAAAACGGGTGGGTCCAATTTCACAGCCAGCGAGTCCTACAAGACAGCAGCGGCGACGGTGGAAAAACCAAACTTCGTCACGACTTACGTTGACGCCAAACCTCTGTTCGAGCGGACCTACGCCGCGTTGAAACCCCTCGCCCTGTTCGGCGCGGCGTTCGCAGGACCGCAGGTGAACGATTACGTGGACCTGAGCAAACTGCCCGATGGCGACGCCATCGCCAAGCACCTTACGCCCATCGTGCTGTCGGAGAAGTCGGATGACCAAGGCATCCTTCTGGAATCCGTCGGCCCGGTGACTTTTGTCCAGGCGACCGCCGGATTCGGTGCCGCCGCTGGAACTGCCGCAATTCCCGTCTTGCAAAAGCAGATTGCCGCAAGCATGGGGAAGTCTGCCAACGGCGCTGACGACCCGGCGGATGCACCGGAATCCACCCCGGCTGTGTCTCCACAACCGGCTACCGGCCAGTAAGTTTCGTCTGGGAACGCCCCAAGCGTGTAAAAAATAACGCTAGGGTTTAACGCTATCTGTGGTATTTTATCGTCCCACTATGGCTATGACTAAGAAAAACGCGTTCTCCCGTCGTCTCCCCGACCTCGTCACCGAAGAATTGGTTGCCGTTCTTACCTCCAAGAATTCGTACGAGTTCAAGGAGCTGTTCGACTTGGTTCATAGCAATCTCCGCGCTCGCAATGCTGCCAGCGGCGGTGAGGAAATGCTCCGCCTACGCGCCTACGAAAAACTGCAAACCCTGGTTTCCCGGGGCATGGTGAAAAAGACCATCAAGAAATACAAGGGCCTGCCTTCGTTGGCGAATGCCCTGCCCACCGTGCCGCCCCCGGCGGCGGTGTCTGCTTCGGTCGCGGCCCCGGTGCCCGCCGCGCTGCCTTTGGCCGGTTAGGTTGGATGAGTTTGACGTTGGAGCGACCGACCTGAAAACAGTTTCATGATCCGCGATTACCTGCCGATTCTGTTTCAAGCGATCATCGCCGTGGGCTTTGCGGCCTCGGCGTTGATCGTCAGTGTGCTGCTCGGCAAGGTGGGCAAGCGCACCGCTATCAAGGATAGCGCTTATGAATGCGGCATGTTGCCAATTGGCGATTCTCAACCGCGTTTCAGCGTGAAGTTCTATCTGGTGGCGATGCTCTTCATCCTGTTCGATGTGGAAGTCGTCTTCATGTATCCGTGGGCCGTCGTGTACACCGATATGCTCAAAACCGGCACGACGGTTTTGTGGAGCATGCTCAGCTTCGTTTTGATTCTGACGGTCGGCTACGTGTATGCACTCAAGAAGGGCGCGCTCAGTTGGAAAAAGTAGGGCGTTTTTGCAGTCGGCGGCTTGAAAATTAAGTACGCGGCGGTTACAAAGACCGTCGCGTCATGGTTCATCATCTCGTCCTCTGCAAAGTTCATCCCGACGTTGAAGACGAGAAGGTGGAATGGATCATGCGGGAAACGCGTATGCGGCTGCTGAAGATCGGGACGGTGCGCGCCATCAAATGCGGCAAGCGGGTCGAGGTCGGCAACGACTGGGAGTTCTTTTTCGGGGCGGATTACGAGTCCATGGATAAGATGGCCATCGGCCACGACGACCCCGTTTACCAACGGTTTCTCTCCGAAGTGATCGCGCCGCATGTGTCGGAGCAACTGACGCTCAGCTACGAGATGGAACCGCACAAGGACGTGCGATATTCTTAATACATCCGTTCAGCGGCGGCCCAGTTGCCCGTAGAGCGAAACGTACTGTGCGGCGGCCCTTGCCCACGAGAATTTGCCCGCGTGGATCATCGCTCGCTGGCGCAACGATTCCCAGCGGTCCGCTGACCCGAGCAATGCCGGGGCACGGTGGGCCAGCACGTCGAAAAGAGCCTCGCTATTGGGATGATAGAACACAAGGCCGGACCCGTGGTCCGAGCCGGGGTGGTAATCTTCAATTAACTGGCGCAAGCCGGTCCCGGCGGGAGCGATGGGTAGCGTGCCGTACTTCAAACTGCGCAACAGCAGCGCGGAAATCCCGCGTCGCCGACCGAGGAAAAGCTGGAAATCCGCTCCCGCGAGCGCCAGATGGGCCAGACGTTCATCCGCCTCCTTCACGAAGGTCAGCTTATCCGGGTAACGACGGGCGGCAAGATCGAAGGTCACCGCCACGGGCGATTCGTCCGGCAGATTACCCAGCACGATCAGGCGAACGTCGTCCGCCAGGAATTGCTTCAACCGGGGAGCTATCATTTCGAGATAGGCGTTATTCTGACCGGCGGACAGGTCGAGCAGAAACACCGGGCCGACGGGGTTCTTGGCCAACCCGACTTGTGCGAGCAGCACGTTGCGGCAGATGTCCTTGCCGTCGAGATTGGCGGGCCGGTACTTGCGCGCGATAATTCCGTCGGTCGCGGGGTTCCAGGTGTGTTCGTCCAGACCAGCGGGAATACCATGCAGACGGGCCGCGTTTTCGCGGAAAACCACGTCCAGCCCGCCGCCCTGTTCGATGGTTTGCAGCGCGGCGCATTCGAGATCGCCGTCCACCACGACGGCGTCGGACGTGACAATACCCGCCTTTAAAAAATTGACCCGTCCGTAGTATTCCACGGACGTGGGACGGAAATATTCCCACCCGAGGTTGAGCAGGCCAAAATCCTCGATGGGAAAGCTGCCGTGCGCGGTCGGGTCGCTGACCGCGAGCACGCTGGCAAAAGGCAGATTCTGCACTTTCAGGAAAACCGGGGCGAGCGCGCCCGGCCAGTCCTGAATCTGCACCACGTCCGGCGCAGGGTTGAGCCGACGCGCCAACTCGACGATGAGCTTGGAAAAATACGTGGCCGCCCGGGCATTCATTGGCTCCGTCGCTCGCGCCGGATCGAAAATTTCCGGCTGCTGGAAAAGGAACATTTGCAGGCCGTACGGCGAGCGTGCTTCACGCACGTCGGCCACATACCGCTCGTTGCCAAGCGGTGCGGCAATGCGGACCCCGGTCGGCTTGATCTTGAGTTCCGGCGAGCCTTCGAGCGCTGGGACGAGTGGCCCGATGACGCTGACCTCGTGCCCGGCGCGTTGCAAGGCGAGGGGCAGGGAGGGGATCGGCTGAGCGAGGATGTGCTCGTCGGTGGAAATCAGCGGCGTCAGGTCACTGGCGGCGATGAGGATTTTCATGGGCGGGACTGTAGGAGAACGCTGGCGACGAGGGAAGCCCGAAGCTCGGGCGGCGAAAGCTCATCAATGATTGCATTCGTCGCCTGACCGGTAAATGCACCTTCCTTCCGAATAGGTCGCCACCACTTCCAGGCCGACGGAGAGCAGGGCGAGGTCGGCTGGCAAACCCGATTTGCAGGTTGCCGCGCCGATGTTCTTGGCGCGGCGCGGGCTGAGTGGTGCTTGGCCATCCGCGCGGCCTTTCTCCTAGGAAACTCCCGCAAACCGCGCTAGATGCCGTCCCGAAGCCGGTTCAGGGCGTTGCGGTCAACTCCGCAGTTGGCGCGGGCAACGAAAGCACGCGGCCCACCGCGTGCAGATAGGCGCGCGCGCTCGCTTCGATAACATCGGTGCTCGCGCCCTTGCCGGTGACGAGTTTGCCGTCGCCGAAGTCCACCTTAAGCGTAACCTCGCCCAAGGCATCCTTGCCGCCGGTAACCGCCTGGACGTGGTATTCAACGAGATGCCCCTGTCGCCCGAGGATGCGGTCGATGGCCTTCATCGCGGCGTCCACCGCTCCGTTGCCGGGGGCGGAATCTTGCAACGTCTCGGTTTCCGCCGTGCCGTCGCCGTTAGCCGCCGGGGCATGACGCTGGAGGCGCACGGTGGCGGTCGGCACGGTGGTCGTGCCGCTGGTGACGTGGAAATAATCCAGCTCGTAGGCTTCCGGCGCGCCGAGCGAACTGTCCTCGACCAAGGCAGCAAGATCGTCGTCGTAGACGAACTTCTTGCGGTCGCCAATCTCCTTAAACCGCCGGAAAACGTGCTCGGTTTCGGTGTCGGTCAGCGTGTGGCCGAGGTGTTCGAGCCGCTTGACCATCGCATGGCGTCCGCTGTGTTTGGTGAGCGGCAGTTCCGTATCGCCCCAGCCAACATCGTGCGGATCCATTATCTCGTAGGTTTCGCGCTTTTTGAGGATGCCGTCCTGGTGAATGCCCGAGCTGTGGGCAAACGCATTTTCGCCCACGATGGCCTTCGAGCGCGGCACGAGCAGCCCGCTCATGCGGCTGATGAGCCGCGAGCTTTTGACGATCTCGCGCGTGTTCATGTCCGTGGTGACGTTGCCGAACACCTCGGGGCGCGTGCGCAACGCCATGACGACTTCCTCCAGCGCGGCGTTGCCGGCGCGCTCGCCGATGCCGTTGATCGTGCCTTCCACCTGCCGGGCACCGGCGCGGACGGCGGCGAGCGAGTTGGCGACCGCCAAACCGAGATCGTTATGGCAATGCACGCTGACCACAGCTTGGTGAATGTCCTTCACGTTGGCGAACAGATAGCGGATCAGTTCGGCGAATTGATCGGGCACGGCGAAGCCGACCGTGTCGGGGATGTTGATCGTCGTGGCCCCGGCTTCGATGGCGGCCTGCGTGATCTGCGCCAGGAATTCCGGCTCGGTGCGGGAAGCGTCTTCGGGGCTGAACTCCACGTCCTTGACCAGGGTCCGCGCGTGTTGCACGCCTTCGACCGCGAGCCGCAAAATTTCGCTCTGCGCCTTCCTGAGCTTGTGTTCGAGGTGGAGCTTGGACGTGGCCAGAAAGACGTGGATGCGCCCCCGGTCCCCGGCGGGTTTGACGGCGGCCCCGGCAGCTTCGATGTCGCCCTTCGTGCAGCGGGCCAAGCCGGTGATGATGGGTCCGCGTACTTCGGTGGCGATGGTGTGAACGGCGTGGAAGTCGCCGTCGCTGATAACCGGGAAACCGGCCTCGATGACATCGACGTTGAGCCGGGCCAACTGGCGGGCGACCTCCATTTTTTCGCGGAGGTTCATGGATGCGCCGGGGCATTGTTCGCCGTCGCGTAAGGTGGTGTCGAAGATGATGACTTTGTCGGACATGGGTAGAAAAGGATGAATGGTGAAAGGAAAGGGGCAGAGAACCGCCACGAAGGGTTGCGTTGGTCTGCCAAGGGCAAACCGGCCACGAAAAGGCTGGGAGAGGAGGAAAGGTTAGCGGGAGGCCAACCCTAGCGGGAAAATCAGCGCAAGACGGCCAAGAAGGCCGCCGAACCCAGGCGCAAGCTGCTGATCAACCGCTGACACGCTTTCATCCTAACGGGCTGTTGGGCAAGCGCAAGGGCAAATCCGCCCCTCGTTCCCGAACTTCCGCTTTGGGAGCGAGGGTGACGGCGCGTTGCCACAAGGGGAGGCCGGGTTTATACATGCCATCCATGTCTCCCTCCACGCGCTGGCTGCTTCCCCCGGCGGACCCGGTGGTCACCACCGCCGCGAAAACGCTCATGCGCGAACTCGACCTGCCCGCGTTCGTGGCCGGTCTGCTGGCGCGGCGCGGTTTGCACACCGCCACGGCGGCGCATGATTTCCTGCACCCGAAGCTGAACCTCTTAACGGACCCGTTCTCACTGCCGAACATGCCTGCCGCCATCGACCGCATCCTGCGCGCGCTGACGGCGAGCGAGCGGATCGTGCTCTATGGGGATTACGACGTGGACGGCGTGACCTCGCTCACGATCCTGTCCGGGTTGTTGCGCGCTTATGGGGCGTCGGTCGAATGTTTCCTGCCCATGCGGGTGGAGGAAGGGTACGGCCTGAGCACCGAAGGCGTGGCGCGTTGCGTGCAAACGTTGCGCCCGCAGTTGCTCATCACCGTGGACTGCGGCACCGCCAGCGTGCGGGAGATCAGCGGGTTACAGGCGGGCGGCGTAGACGTGATCGTTTTCGACCACCACGAACCGCAGGACCAGTTGCCCGCCTGCGTGGCGCTCGTCAATGCCAAGCTCGGCGAGACGTACCATTATCTGTGCACGGCGGGCCTGGTGTTCAAGGTGTGCCACGCGCTGCTCAAACGCCGCCCGCTGCCGGGGTACGATTTGAAAGAATCGCTCGACCTCGTCGCATTGGGAACCGTGGCCGACCTCGTGCCGCTGGTGGAGGAAAACCGCATCCTCGTACGGCGCGGCACCCAGCAACTCGCGCTTTCGCGGCGTCCGGGCGTGCGCGCCTTGATGGACGTTGCCGGAGTCAAGGCGCCGGTGCGGCCCGTGCATATCGGGTTCCGGCTGGGGCCGCGCCTCAATGCCGCCGGGCGGCTGGGCACCGCGCAGGCTGCGCTGGAATTGCTCACGACCACCGACGAAAGCCGTGCGCGGGAACTGGCGGCGTTGCTCGACGAGCAAAACCGCGAGCGGCAAACCGTCGAGCAGCACACGCTCCTGGCGGCGCAGGCCCAACTCGCCACGCTTTGTGACGAGGACGGCGCGCACCCACACGCGGCGATTGTCGTCGGCGCGCGGGGCTGGCATCCGGGCGTGTTGGGGATCGTGGCATCCCGCCTGATGCGCTCGCACCACCGGCCCACGCTGGTCATCGGATTCGACGAACAAGGCGTCGGCAAAGGCAGCGGACGGAGTATCGAAGGGCTGTCGTTGGTCGGCGCGCTCGAAGAATGCGCGGGCTGGCTGGACAAGTTCGGCGGTCACGAGATGGCGGCGGGCCTGACGGTGCGCGAGGCGTCGTTCGCGGATTTTCAGCGGGATTTTTGCCGGGTCGCGCGGTCCCTTCTCAGCGACGAGCAACTTTTGCCCAGTCTGCGGCTCGATGCGGAAGTGACCCTGCCCGAACTCGACGCCGATTTCCTGAGTTGCCACGAATCGCTCCAGCCGTTCGGGATGGGCAACGCGCAGCCCACGTTTCTCGCTCGGGGGGTGGTGCCAGCCGCCGAGCCGCGTGTTTTGAAGGAAAAGCATCTGAGCTTTTCTCTGCGGCACCGCACGGTCAGCCGCGAGGGACGCTATGCGCCGAGCACCCGCGCCATCTTTTTTGGCGGCGCGCAGGGCGACCTGCCCCCGCCTCCCTGGGACGTGGCTTTCCAGATCGAGGCGAACGAGTACCGGGGCGTCACGGAATTGCAGGTGCAGGTGCAAGCGTTGCGGGCCGCCCAGGCTCCCAAGACCCACGCGAAAAGTTGATTGCAAATCCCGGCGCGTCCTCTATGTTGCGCGTTCTCAAGTATTCCTTATGGCAAAGACTTCCTGGATTGAACGAAACGACCGCAAGCGCGCCACCGTGGCGAAATACGCTGCCCTGCGCGCCGAGTTGAAGGCGAAAAAAGATTACCAAGGCCTCAGCCAACTGCCGCGCGACGCCAGCCCGACCCGGGTGGTCAACCGCTGCCAGCTCAGCGGACGCCGCCGTGCGTTCCTGCGCCGCTTCAAGCTCTCGCGTATCGCTTTCCGCGAATTGGCCTCCAACGGGATGATTCCCGGGGTGACCAAGTCGAGCTGGTAATCCTTCCGGTTTCCGCGCCGAACCTGCCATGCCGATCTACGAGTACGAGGTCGAAGGCGGTGACTGCAACCTCTGTGGCGGACGCTTCGAACTGCGCCGCCCGGTGGACCGCTCGGAGTTGGCGGATTGTCCGGTGTGCCGCAAGCCGGTCAAGAAAGTGATTTCCCTGAGCAACACCCCAAAAGTTCTCAAGCCGGTTTCGATCAGCGACGCCAAAAAAGCCGGCTTTACCGTCCTCGAACGGCGCGACAAAGGCGTTTACGAAAAACAATAAGGGAAGAATCGGCAGCTGCTCGGCAAGGAATCGGGGGAACCTTGCGGCTGACGTTTTTCCCGAAACATCCCGTCCCGCCAGGGGACGGGCCTACCGGCCGCAGGCGCTGCCCGCCCGGCCAGCATGAACACTATTCCAGTCATCCATTTTTTGTGTCCGTCGTTTTCCGACGGTTGGGCTGGCTTGTCGCTGGCCACCGTCGAAACGCCGATCACCGAACACTGGGACCCGCCGGGCGTGATGCTCTTGCGGCTATTTGCCATCCTCGGCCTCGTGCTGCTGAACGGCTTCTTCGTGGCGAGCGAGTTCGCGCTCGTCAAAGTGCGCGGGTCGCAACTCGAAACTCTCATTGAAGACGGCGACAAGCGCGCGGGCAGCGTCCGGCGCGTGTTGGATCGGCTCGACGCCTATCTTTCGGCCACGCAACTCGGCGTGACGCTAGCCAGCCTCGCGCTGGGCTGGGTAGGCGAGCCGTTTCTGACCCGGATGATCGAGCCGGTGTTCAACCTCTTAAACATCCATTCGCACTTCGTGGTTTCCACGTTGTCGGTGGCGTGCGGATTTATCGCCATCACGTCGCTGCATATCATTTTCGGCGAACTCGCGCCGAAGTACGTGGCCATCGGCAACCCTGTGCCCGTGGCGATGGTTTTGGTGCAGCCGTTGCGGTGGTTTTACATCGTTTTCAAACCGGCGATCTGGTGCTTGAACCGTTCGTCCAATTTCCTGTTGAAGAAGCTTTTTCACATCGAGCCGGGTGCCTCGGAAGAAGTGGCGCACAGCGAGGAAGAATTGCGGGTGATCCTGAGCGACAGCGAGAAATCCCGCGAGGTGACGCCGTTGGGCAAGGAACTGCTCATCAACGCATTAGACCTCCGCCGCCGGGTGGTGCGCGACATCATGACCCATCGTGGCGACGTGGTGTATCTCGACATGGACGAGACTTTCGAGGCGAATCTCGCGAAGGCGCAGGTGTCGCGGCACACCCGCTTTCCGTTGTGCAAGGGCTACTTGGATAACCCGGTCGGGCTGCTGCACATCAAGGATTTATTGGGCCTCGTCCGCGTGGAAAACCCCGATCTGATGAGCGTCAAACGCGAGTTGCTGATGGTGCCCGAGATGATGCCGCTCGAACGGTTGCTCACGACGTTTTTGAGCAAGCACGCGCACTTGGGCATGGTCGTGGACGAATTCGGCGGCTCAATGGGCATCGTGACCCTGGACAACGTGTTGGCGGAGATCGTGGGTGATATTCACGACGAATTCGACGCCGAGCAATCCGAGTTCAAGCAGTTGAATCCGGATGAGTTCGAGGTCGAGGGTGGGCTGGGACTGTACGAACTCAACGATCTGACGGACCTGGAGCTTTCCAACGCGGAGGTCAGCACCGTGGGCGGATACGTGACCCATTTGCTCGGGCACCTGCCGCAGCAGGGCGAGCAGACGCGGGTAGGGGATTATCTGGCGACCGTGACGCAGACCGACGGGCGGCGGGTAAGTCAGGTCCATTTCAGGAAGCTGCCACCTGGAGAACTGCGGGAAGACGGCGTGGAAACGGCGGACCGGGTCGAGGTGAATTAACCGCCGGTCATTCGCCCGCCGTTTCCGGCGGCGTAGCGGCCAGTATTACAGGTTGGCAACGAAGTTGCTATGTCTGGAGCCATGCCTGTTACCGGTGACATTGCCGACCTGCCGCTGCCCGACCTGCTGGACATGATGCGGCATCGTTCGGGAAAGCTTTCGCTTTTGCAAACCCAGCAAATCAGCGAGATGCAGCTCCACTTCACGAAGGGTTTCCTGTGCGGGTTCATGGCGGACAAGCACATCATCAAATCGGAATCCCAGGTGGTCGACAAGCTCGTCAGCGTCACGGCGAATCCCATCGGACATTTTGTTTTCAATCCGGCGCACGCCAGTTCGCTCATGAGCAGCGTGCGGATTCAGGTGGACCGGCTGGCGTTGATCATCGTCAGCCAGGTGGACGAGATCAGCGTCAACAAACAGGACCTGCCCGCGCCCCACCGCATTTTCCGATTGCAACCGCTGGAGACGGCGGTGCAGTTCGAGGAGCAGAACCTCGCCGAATTTTACCAGAGTTCGGTGAACCTGCTCAAATGCGGGATCAGCGCCGAGAAATTGGCCAGCATCGAGCGCATCAGCACCGAGCAGGTGCAGCTTTATCTCTACAAGTTGAGCATCCTTGGGCTGGTAGCACCGGCGCGCCGGGATGACCTCTGGGCACAGCTCGATACTGTGCTGCAATCCAAGAGCACTCCGTTGAAACTATCCGAAGAACAACGGCTGGCCGGTGCCGCCTCCAGGCCGAACTTGGTGAACGCGGTCCCGGCGCCGAATCGAGCTGTCGTGGAAAAACCGATGACGAATCAACAACGCGTCGTCGCAAACCTACTGGGTCGGCCCATCGAGGAGCCGGTCAAACCGCAGCCGTGAGCGTGTTCGCTCCTTCGACTGGCGGAGCAGGCCGCCTGATCAGCAGCCATCCACCGAGGGCATAGAACGCCAAGGCGGCCAGGGAGACCCATTTTCCGACTACAAATGCCGTAGGCAGATATTCCACAAGCAACCGGTGATGGCCAGCCTGCAACGGGATCGCCCGCAAGAAATAATCGGCGGGCAGAACATTGTAATGAGCCTGAACGGAATCGGATAATGGTAGAAGCGAGTGTGCCCGCCAGCCGGTGCAATACGTATCGGTGATCAGCAGGACCGCCGCCGATGGGAGATCGGCCTCGATGGTGAGGGTGTCCGAGGTTTCATCGAGTAAACGCACGCGGCCCGGCGGGCCGCCGACGGTGGGTAGCGGGTCGGGTGGAGCTTGTAAGAATAAGCAGTGCCGAGGATCGAAGTCAGGTGATTGGAGGGCGCGAAGCAGGTTGTCACGGTCGGGAACGACGCGCACATTGGACATCAACATTAACCGCCCGGCAGGTGTACCCGTCTGCAAACCGGCGGCCTGATAATTTCCGTCCGGTCCCGTCGGAAAAAAAGCGTCGTGGCAACGCAGCAGGCCCGCGAAGGTGTGCGGAAAATTCGAGAAACGGAGCGATTCCGTCGCATCGTCGGCGGCCATGCCCTGGGTGACGGCAATCCATTCGGCATAGCGTCGGAGGACCCCCGGATCGTATCCCCACACATCGCAGGCACCCGTGCTGAGGCCGAGGTTGGGGTTTTCCAGGTTGAGCAGACGATCATCGGCGGCGGGCAGGGCGGCGGGGGAACTCAGAGCGTCCGACAGGCGAAACGTCGTCAGCGTCGAACCCGCGAAAACGACCATCTCCACGGAGGCAAGAATCAGCAAGGCGCGTACGATCTGCGGACGACGACGGGACGTGACAAAGAGGATGCCGACCACCAACAAAATCCCGCTGGCGAGGGAGCATTGCCAGCCAGCGAACCGGGCGGCGCGCAAGACGAAGTCCGTGCTCTCGACAAAGGCCTTGGGCTGATAAAGATCCCCGGTGCTGAACAAGGCCTGAATCCATCCGCGCAAGACAGCGGTCCCAGGGGCACTGTCGATCCAGATCGCGGCCAGTTCCAACGCTCCGCTACCCAGCAGGATGGCAAGAGCCGCGCCGTGCCGGGGCGGGCGGTTGCCGCGCAGCAAGGTATCGAAGCCGCTCGCTGCCAAGACGACCAGGAAAAGCATGGCCGGATAAGTGAATTTCGACCAGCCGCGAAATCTTCCAAACCCCGGGGCGTATCGGTAGAGAAACGTGAAGAGCGGGGTGTTCGCACCGAGGGCAACGAGGAGACAAACCGCCGCCAGTCCGGCGCAGAACCGGGTTCGGGATTTCTCGCCATAAACCGCGCCATAAACGGCGAGCACCAACCCGGTCACGCCGAGAAACAGCGACATTTCCCACAGGTCAAACCGGCCCCAATAGGCCAGGCGGTTCATGTCGCCGAACCATCCGGGCACGAGTGCGGTCACCAAATTTTCCGGCGGGAAAGAGAAGACGGCGGCGAACTCCGGCGAGGTGCCGTGGTTGCGCACCGTTTGACCGGCGACGTGAAACCCCTCGAAAAGTTGCACCGCACTCAAAGCGGCTGCGCCGGCGACGATCACCGCCAAACCCGCCAGGGCCTGAGCGCGCTGAGGCAGGATGCAGAGATGACACGCGCAGTAGAGGCCCGCCGCGACGCCCGTGTAAAAAACGTATTGTGGATGTCCCGCGAGGATCTGCAACGCCACGGCCCCTGCGCCGAGCCAGAGCCAACCTGCCGTGCGGCGTTGCAGCCAGCCGTCAATCGACAGGAAAATCAGCGGACCCCAGACCATCGTGCAAAGGTTGGAGAGGTGCCCGGCGTGGATGTGCAGAAAATACGGCCCGCTGAACATGAAAAGCACCCCCGCGAGCACGCACGCCAGCGGATGCATCCCGCGTTGACCGACCCAAAGCTGCATGAACAGACCCGCGAGAAAAACGTGGATGGCGATCCCGAGATTGATCGCCGGAGCGAGCGGTAAACACAGGTAGAGCCAATTCGGCGGGTACAGCAGCGCCGATTGAAATCCGCCGAAGAACGGCGCGCCCGAAAAAACGTGGGGGTTCCACAAGGCGAAATGACCTCCGCGCAATTCGTTAAACCCGAAGGCGCGCCAATGGACAAACTGCTTCGCCAAATCAGCTTCTCCATCCGAAAGCACGAGATCGCCGGGAGCGAAAAGAATGCGGCCAAACACCAGGAGGGTCAGCGTGAGCAGGAAAGCGGTGCCGAGCGCGGTCTGGACCTGGGGACGCGCGGCCCAGGACGCAAGAAAATTTGGCCGAGGGGATGACGCGACAGTGGCCATCGTTCAACGTGCTGGAGCGCCGGTGGCGGTTTTACGGCCACGGTAAGATTCGCACGCCGCCGCAAAAACCTGATCGACCGTGATTTGCTGCATGCACACATTGTTTCGGCAGGGTGATTGCCGGTTGTTGTATGCGTTGACGCATGGGCTGCACGCCACGCCGCTCCACAAGGCAACGTTGCGCGGGGTCAGCGCGGCGAACAGGCGGGGCGTTTCCGGGCCGAAAAGCGTGATGACATTGATCGGTGTCAACGAGGCAAAGTGCGCCGGGCCGCTGTCATTGGTGATGAGCAATTCGGCGAGTGTATAAACGACTAGGAGTTGGCGTAGCGTCGTTTTCCCCGCCAGGGAAAAACAGCGGTCCGAGCCGATCTGAGCCACCAGGACATCCGCGGCAGCCGCTTCAGACGGCGCGCCGGTCATGACCACGCGCGCCTCTGGCAACGTGTCGAGCAAGCGGCGGGCAAGTTCGACGTAACGCTCGGGCGCCCAACGGCGCAACGGCAACAGGTCGCTCGCGTTGGCGTTCAGGAGGATCAACGGCGCGCCGTCGGCGAGAGGCCGCAGGATGGCGCGCACGGCGTCCACCTCGTCCGGGCGCGGGTGAAACTCGGCGGACGCGGTGTCGCCGACCACGTCGTGAGGGTGCGAGCCGAAAGTGGGCAACTGCGCGGGGTCGGCCCGCAAAGCTTCGACCATCAACGCGAACGTCGTGCTCGTGTGGTGATAAGGATTATACAAGAGGCGGTGCGTCATCAGGTCGCCCCGGTAGGGACCTTCGCCAAAGAACGTGTGGAAACCCACGCGGCGGCGCGCGCCGGTCACGAAGCAAAACGCGCCGGACATCCGCGCGAAGAACTCCAGATCGACCGCCGCCTCGAAACCCATCCGCCGGATGTTCCGCAAAGCGCGCCAGGTGCTCGTCACCAATGAGACGATGCTGCCCGCGTTGATCGTGAACACGTTGGCGACCGGGATCAGGTCGAGCACATCGAGGATGAAACGATTCTCGGCGAACACGACGAAAAACACGTTTTCGCGGCCCACGATCTCCACGGCGCGGCTAATCGCGGCCTGAGCCAGCACCGTGGAGCCTTGCTCGGCAAGTTTGATGAAAAGGACGCGGCTTCCGGCGGGCAAGCCAACGGGAGGAGCGGGACGGCCCAGCAGTCGCCGCGCGAGCGTGAAAAGGAAGCATACCGGCACGCCGAGCCAGCGGTCGATCTTTTGGAGTTTGGTGGTCGGCAGCGTGCCGGTCGGCGTCATGGGTTACGAAGAGGGACGCAAACGGTGCCGGGCAGGTCAGAGCACTCGCTCGACGAAGCGCGCCGGATCGAACGCCTCGAACGCATCGACGGTTTCGCCCGTGCCGATGAAACGCGTCGGGATGCCGAGTTCGTTCTGGATGGCCACGAGCACGCCGCCCTTGCCACTGCCGTCGAGCTTGGTCACGATCACGCCCGTCAGACCGACGGCGGCGTGAAATTCCTTCGCTTGGAGGACGGCGTTGGAGCCGGTGGTGGCATCGACGACGAGCAGACGCTCGTGCGGCGCGTCCGGGTCGTGCCGGGCGAGGATGCGCTTGATCTTGCCCAACTCCGCCATGAGATTCGCGCGGTTGTGCAGACGCCCGGCGGTGTCGCACACCAGAAACTCGATGTCCTTCTTGGCGGCAGCCGTGTAGGCGTCGTAGCACAGGGCGGCGGGGTCGCCGTTGTACTGGCCGCGAATCATCTCCACGTCGAGACGTTCGCTCCAGATGGCGAGCTGTTCGATGGCTGCCGCGCGGAATGTATCGGCGGCGGCGAGCATGACGCTGTGGCGCGTCTTCTTGAAATAATTCGCCAGCTTGGCGGAAGAGGTGGTCTTGCCCGTGCCGTTGACGCCGACGATCAGAATCGCCTTCGGCTTGTCGGGCAGCGGGCGGATGGGGATCGGCGCGGCGGGCAGCAGCTTGACGATGGCCGCGCGGGTGACCTCGACCACGTCCTCGGCGGTGACAGTTTCGCCGCGCGCTTGCAGGGTGGCGATGATCTGCTGGGTCAGCGGTACGCCGAGGTCCGCGCGGATGAGCGACTCTTCGAGTTCATCCCAATCCACCGGACGGCCCGCGAACTTCTGGATGATGGATTTGAAGAAGCCGATGGCCACGGGGAGAAAACCTGAAAGATTGGAAACGCGAAGACTAAAGAAATTCGGTCAGCGGAGTCAATGACCGAGCGCGGCGGATGCGCCGGGCAGTCAATCGTGGTGCGTGCCGACCTCCGCGCCGCCGTTCGGCAGGTCGGCCGTGCGCAGCGGGCGTTTGAGGTCGAGCTTTACACGGTCGAGGATGCCGTTGACGAACCGGCTGCTCTCTTCCGTGCCGAAACGCTTGGCGATTTCGATGGCCTCGTTGATCGAGACCACGGGCGGAATGTCGGTTCGAAAAAGCATTTCGTAGATGGCGAGCCGTAGGATGTTTCGGTCCACCACCGCCAGGCGGCCCAGTTCGTAGTTCTCGACGTAGCGGGTGATGCGCTCATCCGTCTCGACGCGGTGCTGGAGGACGCCCTCCACCAGCGGCAAAGCGAAATCGCGGATCGGCTTGCTGGCCGGACGTAGGTCCCAAAACTCGGCGGCGGCGGACACGCCGGCACCTTGATTGAGATCACAAAAGACGAGGAATTGCACGGCCGCCTCACGGCCTTCACGACGTTTACCCATTGGAGACGAACCGGGGGGAATGAAAGCTTATTCCTGACGCAAGTTGGCGAGCAGGGTGGCGATGTTGATCGCTGTATGGGCGGCTTCCGTGCCGCGATTATACGGGTCTTCCAAGCAACGGATTTTTGCCTGGGCCTCGTCCTTACAGGAAAGGACCTCGTGAACGATCGGGATACGGGTCGCCAGCATGATTTGTTGCAAGGCGTGCGTGACGCTGCTGGCAAGCAGCTCGGCATGGCTTGTGTCCCCCTGGATGATCACGCCCAGCGCGATGACCGCGTCGATCTCGTTGTCGGGCTTGCCTGCCAATTCCTGCACGACGAGCGGGATCTCGAACGCCCCGGGGACCTGGTGCAGGATGAGACGGGCGTTCGGCACGAGCCGCATCAGTTCCGTGGCCGCGTGGTCGACTAAACCCTGTACGTACTGAGGGTTGTATTGGCTGGCGACCAGCGCATAGGTGTGTCGGGAACCTCCCAACACGCGCGGACCGCCCACTTTGAGCTTGAGCATCGCCATAACAGTTCACTGTCCGGCTCGCCGCCGCAAGGCACACGCGCAAAAAACGCCGAGTTTCTGTCCTCGGTCACAATGATTCGTCACAGCAAGTGCCCCAGTTTGAGCTTTTTAGTGTTCATGTACTTCTCGTTATGCGGATTGGTCGGTGAGACGATAGGCACCTGCTCGACCATGTCCAGTCCGTAGCCTTCCAGGCCGATCACCTTGCGCGGGTTGTTGGTCAGAAACCGGAACTTGCCTACGCCGACATCCAACAGGATCTGCGCGCCAAGGCCGTAGTCGCGTAGGTCGGGGGCGAAGCCGAGTTGTTCGTTGGCCTCGACGGTGTCCATGCCTTGTTCCTGCAATTTGTAAGCGTGGATTTTTGCCTTCAGGCCGATGCCGCGCCCTTCCTGCCGCAAGTAGACGAGCACGCCCGCGCCCGCTTGCTCGATCTGGCTGAGGGCCGCCTGGAGTTGGCTTCCGCAGTCACAACGGCGTGAACCGAAAACATCGCCGGTCAGGCACTCGCTGTGGACGCGCACCGGGACAGGCGTATCCCTTTCGATGGTGCCTTTGACGAGCGCGAGGTGGTGTTTATCGTCCAGCCGGTTGCGGTAGAGATAGAGTTGAAAATCGCCGTAATCGGTCGGCAGGTGGATGACCTCGATCCGTTCGATCAATTTTTCGCGGTGCCGACGGTAGGCGATGAGGTCTTGGATTGTGCAGAACTTCAAGCCGTGCTCCTCGCGGAAACGCAGCAGTTCCGGCACGCGGGCCATCGTGCCGTCATCGTTGACGATTTCCGCCAGTACCCCGGCGGGGCGTAAACCGGCGAGCCGGGCGAGATCGACGGCGGCTTCGGTGTGCCCGGCGCGGAGCAAGACCCCGCCGTCCCGGTAGCGCAGGGGGAAAACGTGCCCGGGCCGTACCAGGTCGCGCGCCGTGATGGCCGGGTCGGCGAGGAGCCGGATCGTGCGGGCACGGTCGGCGGCGGAGATGCCGGTGCTGACCCCCTCGGCGGCATCGACGCTGATCGTGTACGCGGTGCGCATCCGCTCGGCGTTGGTCTCCACCGGGGTCATGAGCGGCAGTTCTAGGCGGTCCAATTCCGCACCTTCCATTGGCACGCAGATCACGCCGCTGGTGTGCTTGACCATGAACGCCACGGTTTCGGCGGTCGCTTTTTCCGCCGCGAGGATCAGGTCGCCCTCGTTCTCGCGGGCAGCATCGTCAGTGACGATGACGGGTCGGCCCGCGCGAACATCTGCGAGCACGGCCTCGATGGAGTCGAACGGGTGAGAGGCATCGGTCATAGGTAAAAGGAGCATAAAGTCGCTCATCGGCGGCGTTTTGCCAACTCGCGGCGCGGGAGGGGTGGTCAGTCGCGGCCCTTGCGGCCATCGTCGAGGAGCGCGCCAGGCGGATGCACGTCGGCCTGGGTGGCCTCGAACGTCGTGATGACGCGCATCTGCAGCCGGGTCAGATCGAGCAATTCCCAGTTCAGGAAAGCGATCTCCTTGCCGGTTTTGCCGTTGGTTTCGATGGCCGCCAGCAGGCAGGAGCCGTCCTCGGTCATGCGGGCTGCGGCGGCGTCGGGATGCAGAAGCAGCGCGCGCACGGCTCCTTCGCGGCCTCCGGTGGGATAGAGAGTGACGCCCAGATAATAGGATTTTCCGCTGGCAGCGTCGAGCACCCGAACCGCCGGGAATCCTCCGGCAGTGTGGGCCGCCGCGGTTTCATCGGCAGGGGGTGGGCACGATAGCCCCGGCACCGTGGCGATGAGCGCCCGCAACGCGTCCTCGAAAAAGGCGGTGGTCTCGTCGGTTCGTCCCACGACATGCGCGGGACTTTCCGGTTTGTTCATGCCGGGCAGCACGCGGTCGAGCACGCCGCCGAGTTTGGTGATGACGGCGGCGGAGGCGGGGTTCAAGGAATCGATGGGCAGGACGTTCTTGCCCGTGGCGGCGCGGAGAACATCCGCCAGGGAAAGGCTGATGGCATCCTTGCCGCCGTTTTGTTGCAAGAGCCAGCGGGCGACTGGGTTTGGCGATGCTTCCGGTGGAAGCACGGGTGGGGCGGTCGGCGCAGGGTCCAGCGCGGTTTTTCTGGGCGGCGTCGCCGTGGGCTTGGCCGACAAAGTCGCGGTCGGGAACCAGCTAACGACGACACAGCAGAGCGCGCCGGAAAGCAACGACGGGATTCTCATGGTGACGCCGGCATGTGGTACAGGAAGAAATCGCCGATTTTGACGATCTCCGGGTTTCCGTGGTCGCCGAGGTGCATCGTGGCCGCCAGCGGCGAAGACCGCTGTTTGCGGAAATGCACCAGCCACCAGCCGCCGGGGGAGGCGGTGGCGCGGACAGACGCCCCGGGAGGCAGGGCAGGCCACTGTTCGGGTTCGATGAAGCGGTCGGGCGCAACCCCCGGATCGGAGGCACGCTCCCGCCGGTGCGCTTTCCTCATCCGTCGGGCCTTCATCTCCTCGGTAAGATTCGGCGTGGGCGGGTCGGTCACGCGGGTGACGTAGTGAACCACGTCTTCGCCGAGATAAAGCTCCATGCCCGCCCAGTAGCGGTCGGTGTCCACGCGGTTGGCTCCGTGTGCCTGGAGAAAGCGGCACACTTCCCGCGTGGTCGAGTTCACGCCTGCCCGGGACTCGAAGCGCGGAGGCAGCACGCTGGTCCCTATGAGCAGGACGATGACGACTCCGCCCGCGACGAGCAGAAACGGCCTGGGCGAACGCGCGGCGGCACCGGCGACCAGCCGCGCCAGTCCGAGGGCCGCCCACGGGGCCAGGATCACGGTGTAGCTCGGCAATTTGGACGAGGCCAGCGAGAAGATCAGGAAACCAACCGCCACGATCCAGCCCTCGATACCGAGCCGCCGCCGCCACGCCTGCCACTGTGCGGTCAGCGTGCCGTCGAACAGCCGGACCCGCTCGCGCCAGACGACCCAGGCGCCGCAAGGCCACCACGGCAGCCAGCCGACGAGGCTGACGGGAACGTAGTACAGCTTCGAGCCGTGGCGGCCATCGACGCGACCCGCCAGGCGGCCCGCCAGTTCCCGCTGGAAGAAGAACGCTTTCAGTTCCGGGTAACGGTGCAACATCAGGAGATACCACGGCGAACCGAGGAGGAGAATGGCGGGCAGCAACCACCCCAACCGGAGCGCGCGTCTGCCGACGGGATCACCCGTCAGCCAGACCCCCGCCGCGAGGCCCGCCAGCGGAATGAGGGCAGGGGTCGCCTTGGTCCATAAGGCTAGAGTCCAGAATCCCAGGGAGAGCGCCCACGGCATCCAGGCGCCGCCGCGATGGCGGGCCTCTGCCCAGGCGGCAACGGCTAGGGTACACCATCCGGTGAGCAGCATGTCGGGCGACAGGATGCGCGCCATGGTCCAGAATTGCACCGAAGCGCCGCAGATCAGCACGGCCCACCAGGCCGCGCGCGCCCCGCGCAGCCGCCAACCGGCCCAGCCCAGCCCGGCCAGCGCGCACATCGCGCCAAACAGCGGCGGCAGACGCGCGGCCCATTCGTTCACCCCGAACGCGCGGAAGCTGAGCGCCGTGGTCCAATAGATCAGCGGCGGCTTATCGTAGTGGCCGTAGCCCGACTGCCGCGGCTCCCACCAGCCGCCCCCCGGTCTGGCCATCGCCAGGGCGATGTTCGCGTACCTGCCTTCATCCGGTTCGTTGAGACCGCGCGTGCCCAGCTCGAAGCAGAGCAGGACGCCCAGAAACGCCGCCAGCAGGCACCAGTCGCGCAGGCGTGGAAATGGGCGGGTTGAAGACGGCGTTTCCACGGGTGACATCGCAACGATCAGGGCAACTTGTGCCAGCTTCCGACTTCCCGGGCAAACGTTTCGGCGTTTACTTGCGCAAAATAAAACGGCGGGGCCTGTCCGCGCGGTACCCGGTACTCGGCTTGTGTCCGGGCAAGGTCGTCCCGCCCGAACACCGCGCCGTGCTGGCTCAAGAGGATTGGCAAGCCCGGTCCCTGCACGATTTCCAGGCGAAAAGTTTGGTGCTGCTCGCTCCAGGCGAAGTCGTCGATTTGCTGGACAAGCGTTTCGAGTTCGGCGCGGCGGAAGGATTCCGCCTTCGGATCGACGGCGATGACGAGGGGGGAGACGCGCAGTTCATGCAGGTCGTCCGGAGTGAACACGTCGTCGCCGGACTGCGCGAGCCAGCGACGGATCGCGGCGGCCGCCCCTGGCAACGCGCCGTATTTTTGCGGATCATCGAGCGTGATGGACAAAGGGCCGCTCAGCAGCGCGTGCCAGCGCAGGCCGCCGCGTGTGAAATGCAGGAGCACCGTGCCGTCGGTGCCCTGGGTCCATGTGCCGCGGTCCACCTCGGCGGACGCGGTGTGCTCGCGGTCGATCTGGCGGTAGGAGCCGTCGTGCGACAGTTGCAGGAAGCGTCGATAGACGAAATCGTTTTCGATGAAAAAAGCGTCCCGGGTGTGGGCCAGGTGCAGGCTGGCGGGTGCGGCGGTGGCCTGGGCCACGCAGACGAGCGACCACGCGCTGACGAACCACCATCCCGGCAAACCGTGTGACCGTTTCATCATCTGGAAAAGTGGTCCGCCAGAAACGCGGCGGCACGTTCGCCGCTGACCATCGCTGACTGGATGCTGCACGCGCCGGTCTGATCCCCGGCGAGCCAGACGTTTTCCAGAAAGGTCGGGCCCGGGGCCGGTGCGAGATTTCGGGCAAAACCCGCCGGTTGCAGGTGCTGAGCGTAGGGAACGTCCACCACGGCGACGGGCCGCAGTTCCCGGGCGGCGGGATGGATCGCCGCCATTTCGTCGCGCGCCGCCGCGAACAGGCCAGCGTCGTCGAGTCCCCGGCGGTCCAGAATCGTCGCGCTGAGCAGATGCTGGCCCGCCGGGGCATACTCCGGCGCGGCGTTTGTCAACGGGATGAAATGCCGGACCAGCCGACCCCGGCCAGCCGGCAGAGTAAGCATGGCGCGTTCGTAGAGCGGGGTGGTCGAGGAGAAATACACGGTGGTCGTCCGGTGAGCCGGTTCCGGGCGGAGCGGGCGGTCCAGGAGCCGGGTCGTAGCGGGGGCATCGGTGGCAAGCAACAACTGATCGAACTCCACGCGCTCGCCTGTCGTGGTGCGGAGCGCGTCGGCGCCATGGCCGAGGAGTTCGAGGCGTTCGACGCGGCAGTCCAAACGCAGCTTGCCCGGAGACAATCCGGCGGCGAGTTGGCGCGGTATCTCGCCGATGCCGCGCGCCGGGAGCAGCGTGCGGCCTGTCGCAAATTTCTTCAGGTAATACCGAAACAAGGCGGCGCTGGTGCCAAGCGGCTCGTCCAAAAACACCCCGCCGAAAAACGGACGGAAAAAACGCTCGATGATCAGCGGAGAAAACCCGTGCATCCAAAGATAATGCGCCGTGCTGCAATCGCGTTCGGACGCGGTCGCGGCCAGGATCACGTCGTCCGGGGTGGCCAGCAACGCCGCAACCAGCCGGACCAGCCGCAGCTTGTCGGCGAACGGAAACGCCGCGCCAAACACCGTTTCCGGCAGGTCGCGCGGATGGCGGCGCGGGTCGGCCAACGTCCAGGTCTCGCCCCGATCATGGAGAATGGCGCCGCTCTCCAAGTAACGCGGATCGAGGGCGGCGATGTCGAGGTGGCGCGTTGCCGCCGGGTAGGAGTCCAGCAAAACCTGAAAGCCCCGGTCGAGCACGAACCCCTCCGGACTGGTCGCCGAACGGACCCGCCCGCCCGGCTCGTGCTCCCCTTCGAGCAGCAGGTAATCGTTGATGCCCAGACGCTCCAATTCCCGGGCGCAGACCAGTCCCGCCAGACCGGCTCCTACGATGACGATCATGCGGCAGCCGTGGCGAGTGCCATCAGGCCCAGGTGATGAGCCGCAGTTCGTGATCCTGGGTCATGTTGGGGTGCGTCGGCACCACGCGCACGCTGAAACCGAATGCACCGCTCTCCTGACTCGGGATCACGCCCTTGTAGAGATAAGTGCCCGCGCGGTCCGTCTTCTCGAATTGGTCGAGCACCATGACCGTGGGACGTAGGATGGCGTTTTCGCGGTTCTCGCCGTAGTACGCCTGTACGCTGACCTCCTTGGGATCAATGGCTCCGAGATCGACCGTCGCATGCAGGGCAACTTTATCGCCCACCTGGATGCGCGTGCGGTCCGGGTGTTCGAGTTGCACGTCGCGCAGATGGACCTGCGGCCAAGCCTGGCGCATCTTGTTTTTCCATTCGCTGAGCGCGGCGGCGGCTTTGCCCGCGTCGGCGTTGAGGGCGCGGTACGCCTTGGCGGCGGTGTCGTAGAGACGCTCCTGGTATTCCTTGACCATGCGGTGCGTGTTGTAGACAGGCGTCACGCTGAGCATGGATTCGCGCATCAGTCGCAGCCAGGCGATGGGCAGCTTGCCATCGGGCTTCGCGTAGTAGAGCGGCACGATCTGCGTTTCGAGAATGTGGAAGAGGCTCTCAATGTCCACCTCGTTCTGGAAATCGACTGTTCCTTCCAAAATCTCCGAGCCGATGGCCCAGCCGTTCTTGCCGTTGTAGCTCTCGCACCACCAGCCGTCGAGCACGCTGAGGTTCAGACCCCCGCTCGGGGGCAGCTTCATGCCGCTGGTGCCGCTCGCTTCCAGCGGACGCAGCGGATTGTTGAGCCAAACGTCCACGCCCTGATAGAGCCGCCGTCCGATGTAGGCGTCGTAATCTTCGATGAAGACCACCTTGTTGGCGAACTCCTCGCTACGGGTGTGCTTGTACACCTCCTGGATCACCTTCTTGCCGCCGTCGTCCTTCGGGTGCGCCTTGCCCGCGAACACGAACTGCACGGGCCGCTCCGCGTCGTTCAGGAGTTTGAGCAAACGCTCCGGGTCTTTGAACAGCAGACTACCGCGCTTGTACGTGGCGAACCGGCGCGCAAAACCGATGGTCAGGATTTCTGGGTTGAGGATCTGGTTGACCTGCCGCAACTGCGCGGGCGATTCACCCAGCCGTTCGCGCTGCTTGCGGACGCGGTCGCGGGTGAAGTCGATCAGGCGGGCCTTGAGCTTCTGATGGGTATCCCACAACACCTCGTCCGGGATGCGGTTGACGCGCAGCCAGTAGTCCACGTCCGTCAGGTGTTCATCCCAGTCCGCGCCGAGATACTGGGTGTAAAGGTCCATGAACTCGGGCGCGGTCCAAGTCTTCGTATGGATGCCGTTGGTGATGCTGGTAATCGGCACCTCGTCTTCCGGCACCCCGGCCCAAACGTCTTTCCACAACCCTTTCGAGACCTCGCCGTGCAGCTTGCTGACGCCGTTGGCCTGACGGCTGGTGCGCAGGGCCAAAATAGTCATGGAAAAGTCGTTGGTTTTGTTGACCGTCGTCTGCCCCAGGCTGAAGAAATACTCGAAATCGACGCCGACCTGCGCCGGGTAGTCGCTGAAGTAATGCGCGATCAACTCGGGCGAAAACGCGTCGTTGCCCGCCGGGACCGGTGTGTGGGTCGTGAAGATGCCGCTGCCCGCGACGATTTGTAGCGCCGAGCGGAAATCAAGCTTGTGGGCGCGCACGAAATGCCGGATGCGCTCCAACCCGAGGAACGCGGCGTGACCCTCGTTCATGTGGTAGACCGAGGGCTTCAGGCCCAGGGCAGCCAGCGCACGCGGGCCACCCATGCCGAGCACGATTTCCTGCCGGATGCGCATCTCCAGGTCGCCGCCGTAGAGTTGGGCCGTGATGGCGCGGTCTTCGGTGGAGTTTTCCGGGATGTCGGTGTCGAGCAGGTATAGGTTGATGCGCCCGACGGCGAGTTTCCAGACCTTGGCGTGGACCTGACGGCCCGGCAGTTCGACGGCGATGGTGAGCGGCGCGCCGTTGTTTTCCTCGGAGGGAATTTCCTGCACCGGCAGGTTGTAGAAATTCTGGTTGAGCTGGACGGCGTCCTGCCAACCTTCCTTGTTGATCTGCTGCTTGAAATAACCGTGGCGATAGAGCAAGCCGACCGCGCAGAAGTTCAGGTCGAGGTCGCTCGCGCTCTTGCAGTGGTCGCCGGAGAGGATACCCAGGCCGCCGGAATAATTAGGCACCGACTCATGGAAACCGAACTCGGCGGAGAAATAAGCGACGAGGTCGTTGCCCTTGTCCTTGGCTCCAGCGGTCTTGGCACGCAGGCGTCCGTAGGTATCCTGGCGCGACGTGTACGCCTGGAATTGCTTGTAAACCGCGCTCTGTTCCCGCAGAAAACTCTCGTCGCGCGCCAGTTCTTCGAGCCGGGCCTGCCGGGAGAGCTGCAACTGCCTGAGCGGGTTGTGGTTCGTCTGCTCCCAGAGTTCCGGGTCCATCTTCCAGAACAACTTGCGGGCGGCAGGCTCCCAGCTCCACCAGAGGTTGTAGACCATTTCGCGCAACGGCTCCAGGGCGGGCGGCAGCTTGGGGACGATGTTGAAAGTCTGGATCGGTGGCAGCATGGCGAAGGTCGGATAATTGGGCTGTCGGCGGTGCATCTCGGCCCGCCGGGAGAGGGAGTTTAGCGAGCCGCCGGGTTCTGACAAGGGAAAGTCATGGTGACCGGTTAACCTGCCGATCCTTGCAGGAAGCAGGGTTTGCGCCCATGTTCATTTTTAATATGCTTGCGCTTGGTTCCCGGCTGAAATTTCTGTCCGCGCTGCTTTGCGCCATCGTGCTGGCGGCCTCGCCTGCCGGGGCGCAGCAGGTCCTCACGACGGACGACGCGCCGTACAACGCGTTGATCCTTCAGGAAATCCGCACGATGCCGCAGGCGGGCGGCTACTCCGCCAACCACGCCGCCACGCAACGGCTCGGCAGCGCGGTCTCGCTGGACAAAGTCAACGGGTTCAACGTCGAGGCCGCCCAAGCGCAGCCGAGTTATTGCTCTGGGGCGACCTACCTCGTGTTCCTGAAGACGATTGACGCCCTGGCTCGCCACGGGTCGGTTCCCACGAACGACCGCGTGTTCAGTTCACTCTTGATCAACGGCCAGCGCGATGGCGAGGGTGTATGGGGTCGCTGGAACGCCAACGGACCCGGCACGGCCCGGTTGTTCCACGAGATGCAGTTGGGACGAAATTTTAGCGATTTCGCCGATGCCCGGCCCGGCGATTTCATGAAAATTTTCTGGTCGGATGCCGTGGGACGGCGGGAGCATGGCCATTCAGTGATCTACCTGGGGACGGAGAATGTGAACGGAGTCGAAAGCGTGCGGTTCTGGTCTAGCAACCTGGGCTACGGGTACAGCGAAAAGGTGGTGCCGCGCGCGAGGATCCGCGCCGCCGTGTTCTCGCGGCTCACTACCCCGCAGAACTTGGAACGTGCCCCGGAGATTTCGCCGCGCGTCGATCCGTATCTGGCCGGTTTGTTGACTAAAGACTCGAACCTGGCGGAAGTTCGCAGCGAGTGCGGGATGTGATGCCGCCGAGGGAGGGGCTTTCGCCGTCCGATTTCCTGCGCGCGCTTATCCGGGCGGAAGGCGGGTCGATTTCCGTCGAACGGTTCATGCAGGAGGCCCTGTATCATCCCCGGCATGGCTACTATGCCCGGCGGGTGCGGACGGTCGGGCGGGAAGGGGATTTTTCGACCTCGACGACGCTGCACGCCGCGTTGGGACAGGCTATTGCCGCCTGGGCAGGCAAGCATCGCGCGGAGATCGTATGCCGGGGCGCGTGGCATCTGATCGAACTGGGCGGCGGCGGCGGTCAGCTTGCCGACGAAATTTTGCGCACGATCCCCTGGTGGCCAAAGCGTGGCCTGCGTTACCATCTGGTCGAGATTTCCGAAGGTTTGTGCGCGGCCCAACGCACGCATTTGCGCCAGGCCGGGCGCGCGGTGCGGTGGCACGCGGACCTTCGCGGGGCGTTGCAAGCGGCGGGAGGACGCGCTCTGATCTTTTCCAACGAGTTCGTCGATGCGTTTCCGTGCGTGCAGCTGGAGCGTGGAGCGCAGGCCGGGAATTGGAGGGAAGTGCGTGTTTGCTGGCCGGAGGACGCCGCGCATCCGGGCGAAACTTTCGCCGCCTGGCCCGGACCGCTGCCCACGCCCGACCCGGGCGACGAACCGGCGGTTGGCCAGCGAGTGGAAATGCACCTGAGCTATCGCCGTTGGTTGGAGGAAGGCGTTGCCGGATGGCGGACCGGACGCCTGCTGACCATCGACTACGGCGAGGTCCCGCCCGCGCTTTACCGGCGACGGCTGCACGGCACGTTACGCGCTTATTGTCGGCACCTACGGTTCACGGGACGCGAAACTTACGAGCGGTTCGGCCAGCAGGACCTGACCGCCGACGTGAACTTCGCGGACCTTCAGCACTGGGGCGTTTCTTCGGGCATTGCCACCGAATCATTCTCCACGCAGGCGGAATTTCTGCGCCGCTGGCTGCCGTCGCGCACGCTTGCCCGGGCGGACACCGACCCGGCGTTCGCATTCCTCCTGGACCCGGAAGGGGCGGGCGGCGCGTTCAAAGTGTTGGAGCAACGGCGCACCCAGCCATAAGCGTCGCCCGACCATTCAAAACGCCGCGTAAGGATCCTGCGGGGTCACGCCAGACGACGACGGCAACGCCTCCAGTCTCAACGCCTCCCGGCCATCGCCGCACCGGCTGAATCCGGTGAGTGGACCTTCGGTGGCGGAAACACTCTTTGAAAAGGCGATGAATTTGAATGCCATTCCCATCGTGGAGGGATGCATCAGCGTTTTGAAGCTGCGGATGTAGTGCAAAACGTCCGGGGTCAGCTCCTGGAGGGTCCGCTCGATTTCCCGTAGCTCCTGTTCGCCCAGCGCGACGAGGAAATGGTGTTGGTCGCAGTACCCTGCCAACTCCAAGCCGCTCGCCTCGGCGCGCTCGGCCAGACTCGTAAAATCGACGTGCGCCGTCAGGTCGCATTGGCCCACGGCCCGCAATGGATCGGCGCTTTTGCGGTGCTCGCTGTAGGCCATCAAGGTGCCTTCGGTGCGTTGCGGCGCATAGTAAACGTCGCGCGGATAACCGTAGTCAGCGAGCAGGATGTACCCTTGGCCGATCACTTTGGAAAGATCCTCGATCCAGCGCAATGCCGCGAGGTTGACCTCGGTGCGGTAGGGCATTGCCGACGGATGGTTGACCGGGACCGGCAATTTTTCCAGTTGCCCGCGCAACTGGCTGTTGGACGGCGGCCCGTAAACGAACCGGAATCCCTGACGTGTCACGTCGACGAAGTTTTCTTCCCACGCGCCGCCGGTATTGGTCACCAGATGGACGGGAAAAGCGTCCAGCAACTCGTTGCTGAAGTAGACGCCGCGGAGAGAACCGGCCTCGAAGGTAGCCAGGTCGCGGGTCCAGCGAACCTTGTTGCGCGGCCACGCGCTCAACGTCGCCTGTTGTTCCTGCTGCAAGCGCGGATTCGGCTCGACGATCCAGTAACGCACCTTCTGGTAAAGGTCGGGCGAAAATTGCTTGAGCCAGTCGAGTACGTCCTGGGCAAACTGACCGTTGTGCGCGCCTTCCTCGACGATAGCAAAGCTCACCGGCGAATTCATCCGGTACCAGATTTCCTCGAACTGCTTGGCCATCAGTTCCCCGAAGATCTTGCCGACGCTCACGCTGGTGTAGAAATCGCCCTTGCGCCCGATGCGCGCCCGGCCCCCGCCGTAATAGCCATGCTGGGGGTGGTAGAGCGCCTGCTGCATGAACCATTTAAATGTGACGGGACCATGGGTTGAAATCTGTTCGCGCACGTAGGCGACCAGCTTGGGATTCCCGGGATTCGGCTCCATATACTTACAAAAATCAGCGAGGCAAACCTAGGAGGAAACCGGTGATTCGGCAACCGGGTTTGCGCGGGGAGCGTTTGAAAATAGCCGTTGCGCGGGGTAAGGTTTCCGTAGAAAGTCTGGCCCGTGCGCGCCATGCCTGAGCCACCGCCTTCGCTCATGCGGAATATTTATCAAGGTCCCCCGTTCTACCGTCGGCACTGGTTTCTGGCCGTGCTGGTTGTCGCGCTCATCGTGGCCTGCGCCGGCGCGATAGGGGCGTACATGCTCCATCTCCGCTTGGCGGACAAGGCGGCGCAGTACGACATGAGCGAGCTGGGCAAAATGGAAAGCGCGAGTACGATCTATGATCGGAACAAGGTGACGTTCGGCTATATCTACGAGCAGAAGCGTGAGCCGATCCCGTTTTCACAGATTCCGGTCGATTTGCAGCATGCGGTGGTTTCCGCCGAGGATAATCGGTTCTACACCCACAACGGCAGCGATTTTCGAGGGATTCTGCGCGCCGCGTTGAAGAACATCCGTTCCGGCCACACCAAGCAGGGGGCCAGCACGATCACCCAGCAGTTGGCGCGCAACACCTTCCCGCTCAAAGGGCGCACCTATTCCCGCAAGATCCTCGAAATCTACGTGGCCAAGCGCATCGAAACCACGCTGACCAAAGAGCAGATCATGGAGTATTACCTCAACCGCATCTACCTCGGCAGCGGTTTGTACGGGGTGGAAGCGGCGTCGAAGGGCTACTTTGGCAAACCGGCCCGGGAATTGACGCTGGGCGAATCGGCCGCGTTGGCGGGCCTGATCAAAAGCCCGAACAACCTCTCGCCGTGGAACGACAGGGTCCGCACCCAGGGCGCGCGGGATTTCGTGCTCGGGCGCATGGTGGACGAAGGTTACATCTCCCGCGACCAATACCAAACGGCAGCAGCGGAACCGCTGGCGGTGAAACCCCGCGTGCTAGCCAGCAGCGACTCCTACGCGATGGAGGCCATCCGCCAGCAGGTCATCGCCCAAGTGGGGCTAGACCGGGCGATCAGCCAGGGACTCAAGATTTACACCACGGTCGATGCCCGGTTACAGAAGACCGCCGAGGACTCGTTGCGCGACCAACTCGACGAAATCGAGCGGCGTCCCGCGTTTCAGAATCACCAGACTTACGCCCAGTATTCCGCGTTGTTTCACGACGAGGAACGGCGTGCCGCTGCTGCCGCGCAAGACATGGCCACCACGCCGACGAACGTCCACAGCGCGTTGGCCGCGCCGGAGTATTTGCAAGGTGCGCTGCTGATGGTCAGCAATCAGGACGGCGGCATCCTGGCCATGGTCGGCGGGCGCGATTTCAAGCACAGTGAATACAACCGGGCGACTCATTCTCAGGCTCGCCGCCCGGCAGGCACCGCGTTTACGCCTTTCGTGTATGCAGCCGCTTATCAAAAGGGGGTCTCCCCAGCGCGATTGTTTTTGGATCAGGTGATGGACAACCGGCAGGTGATGGTCGGCGGACAGTCCGGGATTCTGGGGGAGTGGGGAGTCGAGAAAACGGGCAATCATTACGAGGGGCCGCTGCCCGCCGCGATTGCGTTGGAAGAAGGCAAGAACGCCGCCACGGTGCGGGTGGGCAACGAGGTTGGGCTAGACAACGTGCTCGCGCTGGCTAAACGCGCCGGGATCGCCTCGCCGATGCGCGAGTTTCCGGCGACGTTCCTTGGCAGCAGCGAAATCACGCTCGCGGAATTGACGATGGCTTACACCGGATTTCCGAACGGTGGTTGGCGGCCTTCCGCGCCGTTCGTGCTGACGAAGATCGAGGATGCGGACGGCGAGGTGCTCTTCCAGGCGAAACCGCGTCCGCGTGTGCGTATCATCGACGAGGCACCCGCTTATCAGGTGCACGCCAGCCTTTCCGATAATCTCAAAACCGGGGCAGCCAGCCGCTTCGGGTTGAAGCCGATGGCGGCAGGCGGCAAATCCGGCACCGCGTACAATTTTACCGATGCGATGTTCGCCGGTTACAATTCTGAGGTGACCTGCGTGGTCTGGACCGGCTTCGACAAACCGTCCTCCATCTACCGGGGCGCGTTCGGCAGCCAGTTGGCTTTGCCGGTGTGGGCCAAGATGATGAACGCAGCGGCGGATTATCTTCCGGCGCACGACATCCGCAAACCAAGCAATCTCAAGCAGGTAAAAATCTGTGAACGTTCGGGTGATCTGGCTACCGATCAGTGTTACGAAACGGTGGACGGCGAACGCCGCAGCACCGCTTTCACCGCGTATCTCACAACTGGGGAAATGCCACGCCGAACTTGCCCGGTGCATACCGGCGGAGGGCGCAGCGCGGAGGCAATTTTGGCGGAATCGCGAAACCTTGCTCCCACCGAAGCCCCGAGTCTCGGAAAAAAGGAAGCGCCAAAGGCCCAAGCCGTGGTTGATTTGGACAGCGTCAAACCGGTACCGGTCAAAGCCCGCGTCGTTGTGGAAAGCCCCAACCAACGGGACCCATACGACGCTCTGGAGCCGATCATCGCGCCCGGCGGGGAGTTGCTGACCAAGGGTGCCGCGCCGGTCGCCTCGAACGCAGGCCCGGCACCTAGCCCGGAAAGAGAGATCCGTGTCGCTAAGCCGGTACAACCGGCAGAACAGGAAGTGACCAACTCGCCGCCGGTGCGGGTCGATCCGCCCGACACGTTGCAATTCAATTGATCCGCCGGGGCTGGTGGTCAGCCTTCAATCGTGTTGATCTCGACCGGCTCGACCTTGACGCCGATCTCCTCCAGCCAGGAAATGGCACGCTCGATTTCGGGTCGTTCCCCGTCGATTTCCACCGACAGCACGCCGATTTCCTCGTCCACGCTGGCCTGCCGGATGTTCGTCACGACGGCGAACTTTTTGCCCAGTTCAAAAACGACCGGCTGCGTGACCAGCTTGGGTTGAAACATCAGCCAGAGTCGGGATTTCATGAAATGCGGGTTCGTCGTTGAGCGATTTTACTCCACTTCGGCGGTCGCTTTGTCCCCATCGAGATGCAGCGTGACCTTGGAGATTTCCAGCAGGTTGAGATTCTGCCAGACGGTCGCTTTCCCGTCTTTATCAACCACCTTCAGGTCCCAAATTTTGGTCTTGTTCTGACGCTCGAAATTGATTTTGACCGACTTCCCGCTGACGAGCATGTCTTTGCCCATCACGTCGTCCTGCCATTCCTCGCTGCTGTGCGGCGCGATGTAGACTTCCTGGATGTCGATCCCCGTCTTGTTGACCAGTAGGAAATCTTGCTTGCCTGCATAAGACGAGGAGAACGTCGCCAACAGGAACATGCACGCCAGGAGAAGAGAGCGGTTCATAAAGAGAAACGCTATCACCGCAACGATCCGGACGCAGGAAGAAAACTTGGAAAAAGCGACGAGGCTATTCCGAAACGCTGTCATCCCGAGCGGATAGCGGCCGCTTCTACCCTCCGGCAATCGCCGGGACGATGCTAATCTCGTCGCCGTCCTTGACCGGGGTGGCCCGTTCTTCGAGGAAGCGGATGTCCTCGTCGTTGAGGTAGACATTGACGAATCGGCGCACGTTGCCGGTCTCGTCGCAGATGCGTTCCTTCAAACCCGGGTATGTGCTATCGAGTGACTGGAGCAGTTCGCCGACCGTGGAGCCTTCGGCCTGCACGAGTTCGAGGTCGCCGGTGAGTTTTCGGAGCGGGGTGGGGATGCGGATGTTCGTGGGCATATCTAAATGAATAATGGACCGGGGCGTCAGGCCTTGGCGGGAATTTCGTCTTGGATGAGTCGCTCGAACTCGCGGAGACTCGGGTTGATCAGGCGGGGCGCGCCGCAGTGGTCGGCCACGGCTTCGGAGGTTTTCAGGCCGTGGCCGGTGATGCAGAGGACCGTGCTCTCGTCGGGCCGGATTTTGCCGGTTTCGACGAGTTTCTTCGCGCACGCTACTGTCACCCCGCCCGCCGTTTCGGCAAAAATGCCCTCGCATTCGGCGAGCATCTTGATGCCTTCGATGATCTCCTCGTCGGTGGCGTCTTCCGCCGACCCACCGGTGTCGCGCATGGTGTGGACGGCGTAATACCCGTCCGCCGGGGTGCCGATGGCGAGCGACTTGGCGATGGTCTTGGGCCGGGCCACCGGCTTGACGAGGTCCGAGCCTTTTTTCATGGCCTCGGCAATCGGCGAGCAGCCGGTCGCCTGCGCGCCGTGCACTGTGAAGGTTGTGTGCTCGATCAGGCCAACGGTGGTCAGTTCTTTGTAGGCCTTGTGAATTTTCGTCAGCAGCGATCCGCTGGCCATCGGCACGACGGTATGACGCGGCGTGTGCCAACCGAGCTGTTCGGCGATCTCGAAACCCATCGTCTTCGAGCCTTCGGCGTAATAGGGACGCAAGTTGACGTTCACGAACCCCCAACCAAACTTACCCGCGATTTCCGAGCACAGGCGGTTGACCTGATCGTAAGCCCCGTGGATGCCGATGACCTGCGTGCCGTACACCAGCGAGCCGAGCACCTTGCCGCTTTCGAGGTCGGCGGGGATGAGCACATAGCTCTTCAACCCGGCGGCGGCGGCGTTCGCGGCGACGGAGTTGGCAAGGTTGCCCGTGGAAGCGCAGGCGACGATCTCGAAACCCAGTTCCCGCGCGCGGCTCAGGGCGACGGACACCACGCGATCCTTGAACGACAGGGTGGGGTAATTGACCGTGTCGTTCTTGATGTACAACTCGCGCAGTCCCAGCCGTTGCGCCAGCCGGTCCGCGCGCACCAGCGGGGTGAAGCCAACCTGCGTGCCCACGGTCGGCTCACCGTCGATGGGCAGCAACTCGCGGTAACGCCACATCGTTTGCGGACGGCGGGCGATCTGTTCCCGGGTGATCGCACGCCCGATGGCGGCGTAATCGTAAGTGGCCTCCAGCGGGCCGAAATCGAACTCGCAGATGTGGATTGCCTGCTTGGGATAGGTGCGTCCGCATTCGCGGCAGCGCAGGCTCGTGAAGAAAAGGTTGCGGTCTTTGTCCATGGTCGGTCGGTTTCACGGCTCGAAGACGAGCAACGAAAGCGACCGGGCAACGAACGCCGTTCCAGCTGGAAAGACGTGGGAAAAGCAATGTGGACCCCTAGCGCGATCCACCAGCACACCCGGGGCGCGCTTTGCCTTTCTCTCATCTTTCCTCCGGGCCGCGATCACTCGCGGTCCGAAGCTGGAATTGGCACCTGGGCCTGTCCGGGGTTGCTTGCGCGAACTCCGTCCAGCGGTTGCCGTGGCATCGTCGGGCCAGTCCCTCCGCCACTCTTGATAAGAGCTTGTGCGCTATCCGTAACCGGAAGGGGGACGGGCGTCAACGACTTTTTACGCCTCCTGTCACCGCGCGGTGGCGCGGGCTTTGGCGGTCAGGATCGTCGGCTCCACCGGCGTCGTGGCAAGGGGAAGCTCCTCGGTCTGCCCGGGATCGTGGGTGTTCACCAGCGCGCCTTTTTGCCCGAAAACAAGCGTGCGCTGTTGCCGCGCCAGGCGTTCCAGCGTGGGCTGCACCAGCGGCGCGAGGCCCGCGCCGGAGAGCGCGAGCTGGCTGGCGTCCGGGTGCACGACCCCTGCGCGGGTGCCCTCCGTTTCCGCGCCCGTAGCGAGGGCCAACAGCAGCGTGGCGGCGGCATGGAGGCCCTTGCCCTGGTCGAACTGGCTGGCGCTGGGGGCGGAACTGGTCGGGGCAGCGCCCGTGCGGATGTCGATCAATTGGCAGACCGCGCCGGGAAAATCGGGCCGGTCGAGCAGCACCACGTCGCATTGCGCCCGCAGCCGCAGGGGACCGGCGTCCGTGCCGAGTTCGGCGTGGAATTTCTGGTTCATGGCCAGCCAGCGGGGAGCGTCCGGCTGGCTCGTCGCCGTTTCCGCCAGGCTTTCGAGACACCGCCGGGTCGCCCAGGTAGCCTTGCGCAAAACTCCCTGCCACCAGAGTGGCAGGGCCGTCGGCGCGACATCCTCCAACGGCGACGCGTCGGCGGATCCCAGCCGGGCGCGCAGGCTGGACTCGGTCTCGGCGCGTGCGCGGGACAGTCCTTGCGTCAGCGCGCGGGTCCAGTCGGCAGCCGTCAACCGGCGCGGCTCCTTCGTGGCGTCCAGCGCGGTGTGCAGCCAGCGGTGGACGAGTCGGCCCACCATCCAGCCTTCGCCGCGTACCAGGTTGCGGTCGTCGTCTCGCCAGGGTTGGGCCGCGAAGATTTGCCCCAGCGCGAAGGTCGCGGGCCGGTTCGAGGCGGCGTCGAGTTCGCCCGCCGACCACGCGTCTGCCCAAGGCAGTTCGTCGGGTCCGGTCAGCGCGATAAAATTGAAGAAATACTCGTCGAACGGCGTTTCAGGATCGCGCCGCCGGTTCCAGACTTCCTGCAGATGCGCGCCCTCGCTTTTGCCGAGCTTGGGAACCGCGACGCGCGCCTGCCGGATCGTGCGCCGCCAGCGGTCCAGCAGTCTCCCGTCGTTGCCCGAAGCCCGGTCTGCCTCGACCAGGCAGCGCAGCACCCATTCGTTCGGATAAAACTCCTTGTTGGGATCAACCGGGTCGCGGCTGGACGCGGCGAACGCCAGCGGTCCACGGCAATTTTGCAGCACCTCCAGGAAGTGAAAATTCTCCAACTGTGCCCGGTCGGACGCCGTGAGCAGATGGCCGCGAAACGCCCCCGGATCGGCGGGGTCGATCCCGGCGCGGCGCGCGTTGAGAAACGTCCGGGAAGCGTCGCTGAGAAACGGATTTTCCGGCGGATAGAGCGGCCACGCGCCCTCGTTGGAATCGAGCAGCACCGCGCCGCCCCAGGTCTGGCCCGCCGCGCCTTCCAGCGTGGTGATGACCACCCGCGCGAAACGGTGGCTCGCGTCGGGATCGCGCCGGACGGGCACGCCACTCAGGACCGCATCGAGGTAACGGAAGAACGCCGCCGACGGCACGAGTTCCGGCACGGGTAACGCGGGCAACCGTGACCAGAGCGGCTCCAGCACTTCGGTGGTCAGGCCGAATGCACCGAGGCTGGCCTCCCAACGGGCCAGCGCCTCGGGCCACGATAAAAATTCCGGCCATTCGCCCAGCAGTTCGATCAATCGGCGCAGCGGTTTCGCTACCGGGGTCCGTGCGAGCGAAGCGGCATCGCCGAGCAAGCGCGCACTGTGGTGCTGCACCTCCGCGAACGCGCCGTGTAGAGCGCGCCGTACCTCCACGGGGTCCAGCGGACAAACGTCGCGCAACGCACCCGCCGTGCCGCTTTCCCACACCGCCGCGTGTTCGTTCAACAATTCAACGATGGTGAGCAGCGGTTCGAGACCGGCGCGGTCCAGGTGGTAATCCAGAATGGCCCGCTGAATTTGCACGGCCAGCGCAGGTTCGGGCAACTCGCCCAGTTCGTCCTCCACGGCGATCCCCGCCTCGGCGAGCGCGTGGACCACCGCCACGGCGGTCGGGGTGCGGCCCGGGCAGAGGATCGCCAGTCGCCGGGTGCCGTCCGTCGCGCCGGACTCGTCGGCGGAAGGCGCGGCGGCCAGCCATCGCGCCACGTGGTCGCACACCAAGGCAACCGTGTCCTGCGTATCGGCCCCGGTCAGCAGAAGCGGCTCCGGCAGCGGGTCGTCGGGATCCCCGTCGAGATCGACCCCTTCCAGCCGGTCGGCGAGGGCGGCTTGTTCCGAAACGAAGCCGCTGTCGTCGCAATCGGTGCGTTCGACGCCGAAACTCGCCTCGCACGCTTCGAGCCACGATTGCTGGATCGCTTCCGAAGTGCCGCGCGGCAGCGGCAGGTAAAGGTAGGCCGAATTGGCAGCGCGCACCGCCGCTTGCAGGAGGTTGAACTGGTTCCAATGGTTGGCGTCCCAACCGAATACGCATACCGAAAGCGGCCCTGGCTCCGGCTTCGTGCCGGTAAAAATTTCCGCGAGCCGCCGGTCGAGGTCCGGCGTCCAAGAGCCGGTGGCGCGGAGTTCCGGCAGCCAGTCGCCGACTGCCGAGGGTAACATGTCGTCCACCGCGCCGATTTCGTCGAGCCAACCAGCGGTGGCAAAATCGTCGAGCGCTGCTAGGCATGCTTCGGGGTGCCGGGCGACAGAGGACCACTCCGAACCGGGCGTCGAGGCGTTGATGGCGTGCAGCCGGAGCAGAAACTGCAACGTTTCCTGCCCGAGCGAGGGCGGGGGCAGCCCGGCCCGCAGGCAGAGTTCGCGGCGCAACGAGCGTGCGTCGAGGAACTGCACTCCGAAAAGGCTGACGTTCTCGGCCAGCAGCCGTTGCTTGATCCAGTGGGCCTGTCCGTCGCTAACGGTGACGATCCAGGCGCGCCCGCCGCTCAACACGAAAGGCGGCGCGGCGCGGCACCATTCGGCCACGCCGCCGGTCCAGGCGTCTTCGAGGAGTTGGTAAGCGTGCAGGGAAATCAAAGCGCGGCGGCCCGCTGGCCGTCTGCTTAGAATGACCGATGGCGGCGCGTTTTGCCACCTCTCTGTGGCGGCGGTAAAGAATTCAGCTTGAGTGCGGCCCCGAAGCGTGACAACGTCCGGCACGCTGGACGGCACGGCACGGCTGCAAGTGGCCACCGGGACGCTGTCAGCCGACAGGAAACGGCGGGGTAGCCAAGTGGTAAGGCCGAGGTCTGCAAAACCTCTATCCGCGGGTTCGATTCCCGCCTCCGCCTCTCTCCATGCGAGGAACTTGCACCCAGGTAAGAATCTCCGCTGACCAGTCCCCTCGTGATGCGTTTTTCCGTTCTGTGCGTGGCCTTTTATCTGGCAGCGAATTCCGCCCTCGCCGGTGATCCCCCGGACCTTGCTCCGCTCAAACATTGGTTGGCGCGCCAGGGCGAAATCCGTTCGGTGCAGGCGGATTTTGTCCAGACCCGCAGTTTTCATGCGTTGCGCGACCCGTTGGCCAGCCCCGGCCATCTGTGGTTCAGCGCGCCGCATTCCTTCCGCTGGGAACTGGGCAACCCGGTGAAAACGGTCGTGCTGCGCCGGGGCGACGCCGCTTTCCTGATCCAGCCCGTGAAAAAACACGCGGAACGGCTCGACACCGCCGACCTCGGCAAACCGGGCGGCTCCAACCCGCTGCCGATGATGGATTTTCCGATGGCGAAAAGCTTCGAGGATTTCAACCGGCAATTTGAAGTGCTCGCGCTGTCGCTGACCGGCACCCGCTGCCACGTCGAACTCCAGCCGCGCGATCCGCAGGCCGCCAAATTCCTCGCCGCGCTCCACCTGGATTTCGACACGGAGACGGGTTCCCTGCTGTCGTTCGAGGCCAGAACGCGCGACGGCTCATCGCTGCGCAACGAGTTCAACAACGTCCGGTTCAACGCGAAGATCGACCCGCACGTGTTCGACTTCGACCCGGCGGGCTACGAGGTGGTCGATGCAAAAAAATAGCGTGCGCCGGTTCTGGCAGGCCATGGCGTTGGCGGGGCTGCTGGCGTGCGTCGGCTGGGGGCTGTCGCGGATCAGTTTCAACGTGGACATCCTGCGTCTGCTGCCGACGCATCTGCATCAGGTCCAGGGGTTGTCGCTGTTCCTGAAACATTTTGCCCAGCCCGACGAACTCATCATCACGCTCGACGCGCCCGACCCGCAAACCGCCGAAGCTGCTGCTGATGCCGTCGCCGAGCGGTTGAACCGGGAACCTCGCCTCGTCAAACGGGCCATGGCGCGTCCGCCTTGGGAATCCCGGCCCGGCGAGCTGGCGGAATTGCTGGCGTTTATAACGATCAACCAGCCGCCGGAAACGGTGCGCGCCCTCACCGACCGCCTGTCGCCCGCCCGCGCTGCCGACACGCTGCGCACCACGTTGGAACGGCTCACGAATTCCGTCTCCCCGCAGGAAATCGCGCTCTTGAGCTACGATCCGTTCGATCTGGCGGGATCGCTGGCTGGATCGACCCTCATGGCCGGGGCGCAGCAGTCGGAATTCGCCTCCGCCGACGGCACGTTCCATGTGGTCTACGTCGAAGCGGCGCGGCACTTCGACAACTACAACGACACGGTTGCTTGGATCGAAGACATCCGCCGCGCGACTGCGCCGTGGCAGGGTAAGCAAGGCTGCCGCCTGAGTTTCACGGGCGAACCGGCCATCGTCGCGTCGATTGCCTCCAGCATGCAGCGCGACATGCAATCCTCCGGGCTGGTGACGCTGCTCATCATCGCGTTGATCTTCTGGGCCTGCTACCGGCGCGCTTGGCCGCTGTTGCAACTCCAGGCGATGTTGGTGTTGATCTTCACCCTGACCCTGGCGGCGGCGGGTCTGTTTTTCGATCAACTGACCGTGATCGGCGTCGGCTCGGCGGCGATCATGATCGGCCTGAGCGTCGATTACGGCTATTTCGTTTACCAGCGTTCGCAACGGCACACCGGCACCCTCCGGGAGTTGCAACGCCAGTGTTTGCAGTACATCGCCTGGACCGCCGGGACGACTGCCGCCGCGTTCTTCGCGTTGAACGTGAGCAGCCTGCCGGGGTTGTCGCAGTTGGGCAATCTCGTCGGTGTCGGGGTGATCGTCGGGGCCGTGGTGATGCTGACGGTGTTCGCTCCGCTGACCCTTCGGCGTCACCAGCGCGACGGCGGGCACACGCCTTCGCAGGTCGAAGGCTGGCTGGCGTCGCCCCGTTTTCACCGGGTCGGTGCCTGGTGTACGGTCGCGCTGATCGCCGTTTTGCTCGGGACGCTGGCGATCAAAGGGCCACCGGGAGCGGACTTCTCGGCCAAACCCCTGCGTCCGCGCTCCAGCGAAGCCTATGCCGCCCTCGACCGCCTCTCCCGGCGGCTCATGGAAGGGCAGGGTGAACCATTGAGTCTGGTCGTAGAAGGCAACGACGTGGAAACTGTGCGCCAGCGTCTGCAATCTGCCGAATCGCAACTGTCTGCCGCGCAACGACATGGGGATGTCAAGGCGTTCAGGACCGCTTTGCCGCTCTGGCCGAACATAACGAGCCAGGAAGCTAATCTGGCCCGGTTGCGTCCGTTGGCCGGGGATTCCCCGCGCTTGCTCCAGGCGGTGCTCGACGCCGGGTTCAAGCCCGAGGCGTTTACCCTGACCGACGCCGTGCTGCACCAATGCGCGGCGTGGTCCGGCCAGGGGTCGCCGATCTGGCCCGACAACGAGGCCAGCCGGTGGATTCTGCGCCGCTTGGCCAAACATGCCGACGGCCACTGGTATGCGCTCGGCTACGTTCAACCTGTTCCGGGTCACGAGGAATCGCTCGATACCGCCGTGAAGGGCGAAGGGATTTACCTGACGGGCTGGCCGCTGCTCACGACGGAGTTGCGGCACGTCATCCCGCGCGAGTTCGCGCTGGCCATCGGAGGCATCGCGGCGGTGGTGCTCGGGCTGCTGGCGTTGGCGTTCCGTGACTGGCGTTCGCTCGCGGTGTTCATCGGGGCAACGGCCTTGGTGTTCGTGTGCCTGACCGGGGCGATGTCCCTGCTAGGCTTGCAGTGGAACGTCTTCAATCTGGCGGCGTTGTTGTTGCTGCTGGGCACAGGCACGGACTACAGCATCCTCCTGCTGCTGGCCCTGCGGCGAAACGGCGGCGACGTGGACGCTGCCCGCCGGGAATTGGGGTTGGTCGTTTGCCTGTGCGCCACGTCGGCGTCCGCCGGGTTCGGGACAATCAGTTGGGCCAACCACGCCGGTCTGGCCAGCCTGGGGCAAACCTGCGCGCTCGGCCTGCTCATCGACGCAGCGGTGTCCGTGTTCCTGATCCCGCCGGTGTGGGGATGGCTTCACGCCGGGGCGCGGAAGGTAAACAAGTAGCTGTTGAAAGGGGTGCGTCCCCACAGCGGTCGCACGTCGCACGAAAAACCACGCTCGCGGAACGGCGCGCAGGTGTCGTCCACCGTTGGATAATGGACTGCGCCGGTTTTCTGCCAAGCGACAGTAGCGATAAAGAATTCGCCAAATGCCGTCGCGCGGAAACGCCAGGTGCGGTCCCGCAACGTGTCGCGGATCAGGCAGTAGCCGCCCGGCGCAATCTGCGCAGCGACCTGGGCCAGTAACGCCGCCTGCCGCTCGGCGTCGAGATAGTGCAGCAGATCAAACATCACGACGTGTCCGCAGAAGCTCTCCACCGAACCGGCATCTCCCGTGGTGAATGTCAGATCATGGTAAGATTCTCGACCGACGCGGTCGGCGTGCCGAATCTTGCGTTCGTCGAAATCCACGCCGACGAGCGGCGCGGCGTACCCGCGCTCGCGCAGATAAAACTGAAGGAGACCCATCCCGCATCCGAGATCGAGCACCGGCATCGGAGTCTGCTGGAGAAGATCAAAAGCCGCCGGAAAGACCGGGTCGTCGCGCAGCTTGCCGCGCACGTACCCGCGCATCAATCGATCCCGATACAAGCGGACGATAGTCTCCATGATATGAAGACGCGTTTACCGGATCGCAAGAGCCGGGGCGTCCTTGCCCCAGACAGCCCGGCTGGACATGAGCCTGAGCATCCCCCGGCCATAAAGGGACTGGGTGGTCGCTCCACAGGCCATGCAGGCAACCATCGTATCAAAGTGCAGTTGCACGGCGCAGCAGGCATCGGTGGGATATCTCTCACCGTAAGAAATCCCTTTGTGGTACATCGAAAAAATCCGGCCACTATAGTAATGACCGATCATCTCCATCCACGATTTGAGCTGCCGTTTCATGTGGCGTGAGAACGCGGGCAAATCGTCCAGGTTTTCGGACAGGGTTTCCGCCGAGTGCAGCGCGAGCCACAGGCCCGGTGAGAGCATGGGATCGACGAACCCGAACGCGTCGCCCGTCATGACCCAGCCCGGGCCGAAGCCCCGCGAAGAGATGAGTTGGTAATTCGTGTAGGTCGCCACCTTGGTTAGGCGGTGGCGGTTGGCTCCGGCGGCGGCAAGCACGGGGTCGCGGGCGATGGCGTTTTCGAGCCGCTCTTCCGGCGTGGAACCCAGCTTGGCCGCGTCCTCCTTGTTCATCACGACGCCGACCGAGAGTCGGCCCGGCAGGGGAATGCGCCAGTTCCAGCCGCGCTCCAGCCATCCGATGATGACCTGTCCGCGCGGTTCGTTCTCGTCGAAACCTTCGTAGTGGGCAAAATAAGCCACGTCCTTGCGGGGACCGGCGGCGGACGGGATTTCCAAAGTGCGGGCGAACAGGCGGGCACGGCCCGTGGAATCCACGAGCAGGTCGGGTTGCTTACCTTCGAGCCAGGGAGTTTGGGCCAGCGTTTCGTCGGCCAGCCGCAGTTTATCGGAGCCGTCGCGTTCGATCTTGATCCGGGAACGCACCCGGCGTGCGCCGAGTTCGGTGGCGCGCACATCGAGCAGGGCGTCGAAGGCGGGACGCGGCACGTTGTAGGCGTACTCGGGCAGCCCGCACCGCGAAACGTTCTTGAAATTGAAGTTGACCCGCTCCTTGCCGGGCATCGTGAAGGAAACGCCCGGCTTGTGCATCCCAATGGCCGCGACCCGCTCCTCCAAGCCGAGCTTTCGCAGCACCGGCACGACGCCGGGCACCAGCGATTCGCCCACGATCAACTCAGGGCGGTGGCCATCGTCGAACACGGTCGCGTCCACCCCCTTGATCGCCAGCAATGCCGCGAGCGCCAGACCCGACGGACCGCCTCCAATGATTCCGACGGTTTCAACACGTTTTTTCATCGCTGAATTTTGCCGCTGGCGGTGCGTGGAATGCGTTCGACGATTTGATAAGACACCGGAACTTTATAGCTGGCAAGTGCTCTGCGGCAATAACTTGCCATCTCTCCCGGTGTGGGCGGATGCGCCGGATCGCGCGGTTCAATCTCCGCCACAGGCACCGCGCCGAAACGCGCGTTTTCCCGGCCCTTGACCCGGGCGGCGGCCACGCCGGGCAATTCGTTGAGCACCCCTTCGATTTCCTCGGGAAAGCATTTCAGGCCACCGACGTTGATGACCGAATAGCTACGGCCCAGCAGGAACACGTCGCCGTCCGCGTCGATGCGGGCGAGGTCGCCGGTGCGAAACCAGCCGTTTTCCAACACGGCGTCGCGCTGCCGCCACGGGTGCAGGTACGCGTCAAAAATTCCGGGGCCGCGCAGGTAAAGCTCGTCGCCCGCGCGGACCTCGGTCTGGAAGTCAGGCAGGGGCCGACCCACCGAGCCGGGCTTTTCCCGGGCGGCTTGGAGATTGATCAGCGAGAGACCCACCTCGATGATCCCCAAACCTTGCGAAAGCGGCACGCCGAACCTGGCGTCGAACGCCTGCGCCGTGGATGGTGGCAGCGCCGCCGCTGTGGAAACCGCCAGTCGCAGGGTCGGCCACGGGTGGCCGGAGGGTTCGGCGGCGAGCAGCGCGTGGTGAAACGGCGCGCCGTAGAGCACGGTGCCGCCGTGCTGACGGGCGGCGGCGAGCACCTCTTCACCCAGATGGGAATTGACGATCACCGTCGTCGCGCCATGCAACAGGTACAGCATGATCGACACGGCAAAATGGTGTGCCATCGGGAGGATCCAGACGATGCGATCTTCCGGGCCGATACGCAGGCCCCGGTTGGAGGCGGCCACGCGGGACAGCAGGGTTTCGTGCGAGATGACGACTCCTTTGCTGGTGCCCGTCGTGCCGGAACTGAAACGGATAAAAGCCGGGTTCAGTTTGGCGAGCGATTCTTGGTCAAACCCGGGATTGGCGGCTTCGGACACCTCTCTCAAATTGCCCGTCGCATCAAGGATGGCACCCACGCCGGTTTCGCGGATGATGCGCTCGCGCTCGGGCGTAGCCAATTCGCTTGCCAGCGGCACGAGGCATTTGCCCGCGTAAACGATGGCCAACGCCAGAACGACATGGGCCACGCCGTTGGGACAGTCCAACGCAACGCGGGCCGCCGAAACCATAGCGATGCGCTTGGCTGCCGTTTGGGTCATTTCGATCAAGCGACCATAGGAAATCTCGTCGTCGCCACAGACCAGGGCGATGGCTTGTCGGTCGGCCTGATCGAAGATGGAATGGACGAGGTTCATCGGGCGATTTGTAGGCGGGCTGCCCGGACCCCGGCGGCATCACAGTTCCCGTGGTCCGCTCGCAGGGCCGCCGCCAATCCGGCCGCCTCGCCGGTGGCGAGACACGTCCCGATGACGCGCAGGGCGGCCTGTGCCTCGTGGCTGCACGACAGGCAGCGGCCCGCCATGAAAAGCGAATCGTCTTCCCGTGCCTGCAACGCGCGCAACGGTACGCCGCACGAACGCTCCTCGGCGGGAAAACGCAGGCGTGGCCCGCTGGCGGTTTCGCGGAATTCCATCGGCCAAGCCGACCAGGCGACGGTGTCGGGAAATTCGGTCCCGGCGGCGATGTCATCCGCTGTCACGCGGTAGCGACCGGCGATGCGGCGGCTTTCGCGCACGCCCGCCCGGCTGGGCCACGCCGCCACGTAGGCCGAAGCAAACCCGTCGGCCTCCCGTTGCAGAAACGCGGTGAGCAGTCCGCCGAGTTCGCGGCCTTCGGTTTCCAGACTGGTCAAACACGCGGGGTCTAGCGGGTCGAAATTCGGTCCACCGGTCAGGTCGATGGACACAAACGCTTCTCCGGGCTGCGGGCTGGCGCGGAAATGCGCGCCCATCATGCCAGCGGGCAGGGTCCCATCCCGCACCGCGCCGACAATCCGGCGCGCCAGACGGAGCCGTCCGTCGTCGTCAAGCATCGCCGCGTCCACGCCGCCCAAGGCGAAGATGAACGCCGGGCGTTGCAGGCGTTCGGTCGGCTCCATCTCGAACGGCGCGTGGCGCAAGGCCGCCAGCACAGCGTCTCCAGTAGCATCGATCCAGGTGTGCGCGCGGATGTGCTGGAAACGCCCCCGGCAGGCCAAGGTCACGGTCTCGGCATCCGCCATGGCTAGCTCGGTGTGCAGACGCACCGAGAGTTGGGGACTTTCTGCTCCAGCTAGAGTATCCGCCAAGTGGGCGAACGCTGCCGGACGGTGCAACAGCACGTCCACGCGACCCATGCGTACCGGGCCGTGGGCGTGTCCGCTCGCCAGTAAGCGTCCCGCAAACTCGGCGGCGAAACCGTCGTTGGCGAGTTCCGCCAGTGCGCCCTTGCCGGGCAATTTGTAGAGACCGCACACCGAATGAACCAATGCCGCCGACGCCATGCCGCCGAGCGATCCGTGGCGTTCGACCAGCAGGGTCCGCGCGCCCAGCCGGGCGGCGGCAATGGCAGCCGCCAGCCCCGCGCTGCCGCCCCCGGCCACGCACACGTCGAAGGTCTCGGTCATGGCTGCGGCTCTCCGAGCAAATCGGCGCGCAACTGCGCCACCATGAGTTGCCGCTCCGTGTCGTCGAGCGCGCCTTCCCGCCAGGAGAGCGTGACGTTGATGCGGTCCTGGTGATCGCCGAAAAAGATGCCGGTGCCGGGGGGTGTTCCCAGGCAGGGAAGGTGATAGGCGTTCGTGAGATGCGCCCCTGCAAATTCAGTCAGTTCCGGGGCGAACGCGCCGGTGTACGAATGGAAGCACGAGCAGATTTCACCCTTGAACTGCGCCCGGATGATCCACAGGAAAATCCACGTCGGCATCCGGCGCATCAGGTCAAGCACGGCATCGAAGGACTCGCTGATTTTCGCGCGGGTCATGGCGGCGAATTGTGTTTTCATCGCGGTGGTCGTCGCTTCAAGAGTATCCAAATGCTCGCGGCGGGGATTGAAATACAACACCGCGACGTGGTTGTGAAAAAGCGGGCCGCGCGCCCCGCGCTTGCGGGTTTGGATCGGCACGCTGATGCCGTACCCCGGCGGTTGTTTGCCCCGGTGGCGGAAAACGCGGTCGTGCGCCCGGGCCACGCACGCCACGTAAACGGTAAAGGGAAACAGCGCGGCGCCCAGAGCGTCGGTCCTCGCCCGCACGCTGGCCGACTCCTCTGGACTCAAGGCAAGCACCTCGTAAAATCCTTTGCCCTGGCGCGGACGCGGCCCGCCGAGCGACGGCGTGCCGGTTTCCTGCAAGCCGGAGAGGTGGTGCATGGCAGGCCGGGTTTTGCGGAACTTTGCCATCCAGCCCAAAGCCGGACGAGCGGGTGCTGGCACGTCGTCCGGCAGATCGACGCCCTCGCAGAGTCGGGCCAATTCGGCTAGAAAGAGTTCCGCGCCTTTGCCGTCGATGAGCAGATGCGACCACGACAACGCCACGAGGCAATTGCCCCCGCACCGTTCCACGACTTCGAGCCGGGCGTTACAGATGAAACCCCCGACCAGCGGTAGCGGTTGCATCATCACGCCCTGGAGCAATTCACGCGCGTCCGGCGTCGGGGCGGCCCCCGGAAGCTGGCCATCGGACCCGGTTTCGCTCCACAGCCCGAGCGGCATTTCGCCCGATGGGGGAATCGGGACGGACCAGTATGGCAACAGCGTTTTCCAATCGCGCCGGGGACGGGCTACCAAGAGCGGATGCTTGGCCAGCACGCGCCGGAGTGCGCCCCGTAGGCGGTCGAGATCGGGTGGGCGGTCGAGTTCCAGCACTGACTGGCTGACGTGCCCGCCCTGCCGGGTGCGGCGCATGAAATCGTCCAGCGCCAGCGCGAAGCTGTCGGCGACCTGAAACGGCACGCGCGTGACGGTCGCAGCGGACATCGGGGACGCGGCTACGCGGCGGGCGTGCGCCCCTGCGCCTGGATGATCCGGGCCAACTGGTGAATCGTGGTAAAATTCTGACGGGTCAACGCGCATTCCGGCAGGGCGACGCCGTATTCCTCCTCGATGATGATGAGCAACTGCATGATGGCCATCGAGTCCATCCCCAGGCTGTAAAGATCGGTGGATGCTTCGAAGGCGGCGGGAGTTTCGAGGAGACGTTCGCGTAACAGGACGACGAGCTGTTGTTCCAAGGTATCGAGCGGCGGGACTTGTCGGGTCATCATTTTGAGCGGAGGCGCGGGAATGTGGCCAGTTTACAACATTCGTCAAGCATTTGGCCGGGCAGCAGGTGGATTTTTGCCAACAATCGAATTGTTGTCTGCGCCGCTTCGGGTTACAAGGGAAACATGATCTCGCACGAGCCACACGAGCAGCCGCTGCCGCCTGCGAACGATTTCTACGATGTGGCGATCATCGGCGGGGCGATTTCCGGGGCGTCCACGGCCACCGTGATTTTGCAGAAAAACCCGGCGTTGCGAGTGCTCATCATCGAAAAATCTCCCGCGTTCGAGCGGCGGGTGGGCGAATCGACCATCGAGATCAGCACCTATTTCCTCAACCGGGTGCTGGGACTGGCGGATCACCTCAACGAGCACCATTACGTCAAGCAGGGTCTGCGCTTCTGGTTCGCCAACGCGCACGTGGAAAAATTCGACGATTGCAGCGAGATCGGCGGGCGGTTTCTGTCGCGGGTTCCGGCGTTCATGGTGGACCGCGCTGTGCTCGACGAGGAGGTACTCAAGCGAGCCATCTCTCTCGGGGCCGAGTGCCGCCGCCCCGCGCAGTTGACTAAGATCGAACTGGTCCCCGGCGGCGAGCAACGGCTGACGATCCGCGATGCGGAGGGCCGCGAGCAAACGATTCACGCGCGCTGGGTGGTGGACGCTTCGGGTGTGCGCGCTCTTCTTGCCCGGCAGGAGGGTTGGCACCGGGTCAACGAGGACCATCCAACCGCCGCCGTCTGGTCGCGCTGGACAGGCGTCAAGAATTTCGACGGCCTGGAATTACAAAGCAAATATCCCGAGTGGGCAGCAGCTTCCTATGGGATGCGCCACATGGCGACCAATCACCTGATGGGCGAAGGCTGGTGGAGTTGGTGGATTCCGCTCAAGGGCGGGGACGTGAGCATCGGGCTGGTTTACGATCAGCGGCTCATCACGCTGCCGCCGGGGCCAAGTATGGGCGAGCGGCTACGGTCGTTCTTGGTGGAACGGCACCCGATGGCCGCCGAGCTTCTGGAAAAAGCCCGGTGGCGCGAGGACGACGTGCATTACCGGCGTAACCTGGCTTATTCTAGCACGACGTTCGCGGGTGATGGGTTCGCGTTGGTCGGAGATGCGGCGGGATTTATCGACCCGTTCTACAGCCCCGGTCTGGACTGGATGGCCTACACGGCCTCGGCGGCCGCAGACTTGATCGTGGCCGAGCGTGCCGGGGAATCCGATGTGCCCAAGCGCATCGAACGCCATAACCGGGATTATTCCCGCGCTTACCGCCGATGGTTCGAAGCCATTTACCAGGATAAATACGAGTACATGGGCGACTTCGAGTTGTTCCGGCTCGCGTTCCTCTTCGACCTGGGACTGTACTACTTCTTTGTGGCGTCGCAGCCCTTCCGGCACGGCGCGGAGGTGCTGGTGCGACCGATCTATTCGCTGCCGCCCTCGACGCCGTTTTTCTACTTGATGCGTTTCTACAACCGGCGTTGCGCGGCGATGGCGCGGGTCCGGCGGACGCGGGGATTGTACGGCTGTCACAACGCCGGGCGACGTTACTTATTCCCGGGATTCACTTTTAGCGCGGGGAGTTCGCGCCCTATGCTCAAGGCACTAGTGAAGTGGATGTGGCTCGAAGCGACCGAAGGCTGGCGCAGCTGGGGCGGATCGCGTTCCACTGCGCGAGAGTCGGAACCGGCGCCGATGCCCACCGCACCTGCTGCTTGAAAAGGCGTGGGCGGTTTTGCAGCGCAGAATTTTGCGGAATTTGGCTTGCGTTGCGCGCATTCATCAGCGAATTACCTGTCCTTTTCCAAGGCGGCTAGGTAGCTCAGTCGGTAGAGCAGAGGACTGAAAATCCTCGTGTCGGGGGTTCGATTCCCTCCCTAGCCATTTTCTTGCCTTTCGCTCTCACCGCTACCGGACAAATCGTCATTCTGCGGGTCTTCGACAATGGATAAAGAAGTCATGATCCGTGTGGAAGGTCTAGGCAAGAAGTATGCGCTGGGCCAGAACCGGCAATCCGCGCGCTACACGGCCTTGCGTGACGTGATGGCTGAGGCGGTCAAGGCTCCTCTGCGCCGTTGGCGTGCCGGTGCGGCGGCAAACAGGGTAAACCGGGACGACGATGAATTCTGGGCCTTGCGCGACGTTGGCTTGGAAGTCCGGCATGGTGAGGTGGTGGGCATCATCGGGCGTAATGGCGCAGGCAAAAGTACGCTGCTTAAAATCCTCAGCCGCATTACGGAGCCGACCACCGGACGCATCACGCTCAAGGGCCGCGTGGCCAGCTTGCTGGAGGTTGGCACCGGATTTCATCCCGAACTGACTGGACGCGAGAACATTTATCTTAACGGTGCGATTCTCGGCATGAGCCGTGCCGAGGTGAAATCCAAATTTACCGAGATCGTCGCCTTTGCCGAGGTGGAACGTTTTCTGGACACCCCGGTCAAACGCTACAGCAGTGGCATGTACGTGCGGTTGGCGTTTGCAGTCGCGGCGCACTTGGAGCCGGAAATTCTGATCGTGGATGAGGTGTTGGCCGTTGGTGACGCCGAGTTCCAGAAAAAGTGCTTGGGGAAAATGTCGCAGGTGGCGCGGGGAGGCCGCACGGTGCTGTTTGTCAGCCACAATCTCTCGGCTGTCCTGAATCTTTGTGACCGGGGAATCTGGCTCGCCGCCGGTCGCGTGATGGCAGATGGCCCGGTTGAGTCGGCGGTGGAAAGCTACGTGCAGGGCAGCCAGCAACAGGCAAATTCCAACGCTGGGCCGCACATTTTGTATCAGAAACCGAATTCCGACGCCGAGACCCGCTTCAGTGTCAGCGAAGTAGCGATATTCGACGAAAAAGGCAACCCCTTGTTGGCGGTCACTAGCAGGGGTTACGTCACTTTTCGCGTGTCGTACACGTTTCCCACGCCAACGCCGCACGGTTCGCTGGCGCTGATCATTTCGAGTCTGCACGGGGGGCGGCTCATCGTGAGGGAGTCGCATCCGAAGGAGCTCTCTCCCTTCACGGGAATGGGAACGACAGGCTCGGCGGAATGCACCGTCGTATGCTTGCCGTTGGTCGAGGGGACCTACCATCTCGGCATCGGGCTGGCCATCCATCACACGCGGGCACTCGAATGGTCCGAGCACCTGACCTCCTTTACCGTGTCGATGCAGACGCAAGGAGCGAATGATCTGTCCGAGCCGGATACGCGCGGCTGTTTGTCCATCGACTCTCGCTGGCAGCAAGTGAACTAAAGGCACATGTTCCCGACCCTCGCCCAAACGCCGATCTGGTTCTACGCGCCCGGGATCGACCCGGCGCTGGCAGAGGCATCCGCCTCGGTGGAAGCGTTCCTCGGCACTCTGGGTGTAGCGTGGCGGTACGGAACTGCCCTGCACTGGACCTTGCAGGCCTTTCTGCGGCTGCGCCCTTATTCCCGTCAGTACCGGCTGACCGACCAACTGCCCGCGTCCGGCGTGCTGATCGCTTTCCGTGGCTCGATTCCGATGGAGTACCGGCCCCCACGCGGGCTGCTTTTCGTGTGTATCTGTGCCGACGCCGGACCGCATCCCTTTGCTCATCTGCATCTCGTGCAAAACCCGTCCCAGCGCGCCATGGTCGGGGATAGCCATTACGTTCCACATTGGCCGCAGTTCGGAATCATCCCCCGCTCGGAGAACCGGGGAGACGCCTTTGTAAATATCGATTTTTTCGGCGACGAACCGAATTTGCATCCGCAACTCCGCGCGCCGGAATGGCAGAATTTTTTGACGGGCCTGGGCTGTGTATGGAGGTTGCGCCAGTCTGAACAGTGGCACGATTACCACGAAACGGACGCTGTCGTTGCCATCCGATCCTACGACGGCAACGAATACAAGAATAAGCCTGCTTCCAAGCTCGTCAACGCTTGGCACGCGCACGTGCCCACTATCCTGGGGGGAGAATCGGCTTATCGTTCCCTCCGCAAGGGTCCAAATGATTATCTTGAAGTCTTGACCTTCGATGAAACCAAGGCGGCGATCCTTTTGCTCAAAGAGAACGCTGGCCTCCGGCGCGAAATGTCGAGAAACGGTCAGCGACGAGCCGGGGAAATTAACTTCGACACGTTAATCGCGCGCTGGCGTGAATTTCTTGACGGAGTCGCGCTGCCAGAATTCCAGCGATTGGCGGCACACGGGCCCGTTTCGCACGCATGGTTCATCGGGAAACGATGGCTGGCACTCAGGTGGCGCGGGCTGCGGGCACGGGGAACGCGGTTGTTCACGCGGCAGGCGTAAAAAATTTCAGCATGGAGCCAGCCGACCCACCGACGAAAGAGACCAAACCCTCGCGCGCCGTGCTCACGCTTGCGCTGGGAAAGCGGCTCTACGCTGAAATGGCTTACAATCTGGCCCGGTCATTTTTATGGTGGCACCGGAATAATGACATTCAGTTCTACCTAGCGACTGATGACACCGCACCGCTGCCGCCGGACCTGGCGAAAATCCAGCGCATCCTGCTGCAACCGGGACAATATGGCGAAGGTTTCTCTCCCAAGCTTTCGCTCGATCTGATCGCGCCCGCTGCCCGGACATTGTTCATCGACGCAGACTGTTTGTGCGTGGGCAGGCTGGATTCGGTATTCGCCCAACTGGCGGGACGCACGGTCGGCGTCATCGGTGGCAGCATTGCGGAGGGCGAATGGTTCGGCGAGGTCGCGCCACTGTGCCGACGGCTGGGCGTGCCGTCGCTGCCCAAATTCAACGGCGGGATTTATTATCTTGAACCGGGGCCAGCGGCCAGGGAGGTTTACTCACAGGCACGCGAACTGGAAACGCGATACGACGCGCTGGGTTTGGTCCGATTGCGTGGCCGTCCGAACGACGAATTGCTGATGGCCATGGCCATGGCTTCCCACGGTCTGGCCGCGTTGCCCGACGATGGCACGATCCTCAGCAGTCCCTACGAATGCCCGGGGCCGTTCTCTTTGGACGTGCTCAGGGGACGCTCCAGCCTGCTCAATCCGCCCGCGCCGCATCCTGATCATCGGGCGTGGTATCCGTTCACGCGGGTTCACCCTACGGTGGTGCATTTTCTCGACGGATTTAATCGCTCTTATCAATACCGGGCGGAGGCCGTGCGGCTGCGGTTCTGGGCGAGCGGCGGGATGGTCCGAGCGGTGGTCTGGTGCTGGAGCTTGCTAGCCGTCGCGTGGCCGGGCCAGCTCCGGGAACGGCTCAAAGCAGGTTTACGCCCTTTGTACCGCCTGGTTTTCGGCTACCGGACGCTGCGCCGCAGCGAGCGCCTATGACGGATGTGTCGATCATCATCCCAACGTTCAACCGCCTCTGGAGTCTGCCGAAGGCGGTGGATTCCTGCCTGTCCACCAGCTGCCGCACGAAAATCATCGTGGTGGACGACGGCAGCACGGACGGCACCTGGGAGTGGCTGCAAACCCGGAATGATGTCCAAGCTATCCGTCAGCCGAACCTGGGAAAAGACTGGGCCGTCAACCGGGGGTTTGCCGCTGCCACGGGCGAGTACGTCCGGTTTCTGGATTCCGACGACTGGTGTCTCGGAGGCGTGATCGACGCGCAGTTGGAACTCGGTCGCCGCGAATCGGCGGACGTGGTGGTGGGCGGTTACGCGGTGTTTTCCGAGCAGGAGGAATGGATGCACGAGCAGCGATGGGTCCCCTGTGACGATTTCATCGCGCAGCAACTCGGCGAATGCGACAGTTCCCACTATTCCGCTTACCTGTTCCGGCGGGAATTTATCCGCGAGGTGCCGCACCGACCCGAGGCGGGGGTACGCGACGACCGGCTTTTCGTCTTGGAAGTTGCGCTGCTGGAACCCGTGGTCGCCGTGTACGAAGGACCGGCCTTTGCGCACCGGCACCACGGCAACGCCCGGCTGCAATTCCCGACGGGGTTGCGCTCGGTCACGACCAACTACCAGCATCTTGCCGTCTACCGCCGCATCCTCGGCCAACTGGAGGCGCGCGGCGCACTGACGCCCCGGCGAAAACGTGCCGCCTGCAATATCCTCTGGCCGTTGGCCCACTGGATCGGCTATACCCATCCTCCCGAAGCCGCCGAGGTGGCCGACTGGATTTTGCAACTCGATCCTGATTTTCAGCCGCCGGACCCTGGCCTCCTCGGCCAACTTTACCGCCGTCTCGGTTTCAGGAAAACGGAAGCGATCCTGCGGCTGCGGCGCGCTTTGAAACGGCTGTTTTGACATGCAACCGCTCAATCTTTTTTACAGCGAACCCGACCCGGACCGCTGGCTGCCGTTCGACCGATTTCCGCGCCGAATCATCCGTCGTCTTGTCCGCGGCCCAGCCCGGTTCAGCGGCCATCGGCTGGTGTTTTTGAATCTGCGCCGGGGACTGGATCGGCTCGGCGTGCCGTACCGGGTGAATGATTATCGCTATGCGCACGCGCATCCGCAGGAACTCGTCGGCATCGTCGGCCAGCCTTTTCTGCTGGACGCCCACCCGTGGAAAAATCCCATCCTTTTCGGTGCCGCCGTCTATTCTCACCCGGTAGATGATCCGGATCTTCTGCGGCGATTGCCAGTGCGTCGGGTACTCGTGCCAGGCGAGTGGATGCGGCAGATGTTCGAGGGGCTTTACGGCGACCGGGTCAGCGCGTGGCCGGTTGGCATTGACACCGATGCCTGGAACGTGTCCGCCTCCGCGAAGGACATCGACTTCCTGGTTTATGACAAGGTGCGCTGGCGGCACGAGGATTTCGATCAGACGCTTATCACCCCGGTATTGAATGCCCTGCACGGGCGGGGGCTGAAAACTGCCACGTTGCGCTACGGTTTCTATCAGGAACAAGATTTTCGATCTTTGCTGACCCGTTGCCGGGCCATGGTCTTCCTGTGCGAGCACGAGACCCAGGGCATCGCGTACCAGCAAGCGCTCGCCGCCGGGGTGCCGATCCTGGCCTGGGAACGGGGCGGCGATTGGCAGGACCCAACTTTTTACCCGGACCGCGTTCGGTTCAGGCCAGTCAGCGCGGCGCCTTATTGGGATGCGCGCTGCGGCGTGAAATTTTCCGGTGGCGAGGAATTCGAGGCGCGGCTGGACGAATTCCTTGGCAAGCTGGACCGTGGAGAATTCGCACCGCGCGATTACATCCTCGAAAATCTGACCTTGGAACACTGCGCCCGCTGTTATGTAGAGCATTACCGGCAGACAGAGACGGCGGCACGATCATGAACGCGATCCCCATACCAGCAGAGCCGAATCTCACCGCCGTGCGATCTTCCGGCGGTGTCTATCGCTCACTGGAATATTGGCGCGGGTTAGCCGCATTATGGGTCATGACTTTCCATGTCATCGGCTCGCAGGAAAACCCGGTGCACCCGTTGACCGATCTGCTCAGGTTTCCCGCCCGGCCCGGCTGGCTGGGAGTTCATCTGTGGCGCGGTTCAAGCGATGGCGGCGGCGGTTCAAAGTGCGTCCGATCCCAACGTCGGTTTGAAAGCGAAGGGTGACATGCAAACCAACGCGCGCATCGTGCTTTCCCATCCCGGTACGGGCGTGTTCGTGCAACAGGCAGGCCGCGCGCTATTCGAGGCGGGGATGTTGCAACGCTTTATCACTACGGTCGTGGATCGGCCTGCGGCGCGCTGGCGGCGTTGGGCGGCCCGCAGCGTCTGGCTGGACAACGAATTGCGCCGTCGTGCGGTGACCGGCTTTCCCATTGATCTCGCGGTGGCGCATCCCGGCGCCGAACTGTTGCGTCTGCTCGTCCGCCGGTTTGACCGCACCGGCGTCTCGACGGACCGGGTCTGGGAATGGTCCGAGCACGGCTTCGACGCCTGGGTGGCCCGTCATGCCCTGGCCGGAGCGCAGGCGGTTTACGCCTACGAACACGCTGCGTTGAGCACCTTCCGGGTGGCGAAGGCACGGGGAATGACCTGCCTGTACGATGTGCCTGCCGCCGAGCACGAATATACCCAGCACGTGCGCGACGAAGAAATTGCCGCCTACCCGGAGTTGGACAGCCCCTACGAACGGCATACCCGCGAGCGTTGCGCCCGGCGCACGGAGCGGCGGCGGCAGGAATGGCACGCGGCGGACCTGATCTTTGCCGGCTCGGAATTTACCAAATTGACCTATGCGGCGGCGGGGTTAAACGTGTCCAAAGTGCGTGTGATCGCGCCCGGCGCGCCGCCGGTTGGCCCGGAAGTTATGCCGGGAACCGACCCACGCCAGGACCAGCCCGCGCGATTTTTATTCGTCGGCGCGGTGGCGCTCCACAAGGGAGTTCATCACCTGCTCGCCGCGTGGCGGCAATTACGGTTGTCGGCGAGAACAGCCACGCTGGAGATCGTGGGCGATATGGCCCTGCCGCGCGCGGTGCTGCGCGATTGCCCGGACTCCGTGCGGTTCACGGGACGCTTGCTATCCGAGAAAGTTTTCGAGCGTTACCGCCAAGCCGACGCGCTGGTGTTTCCGACGCTTTGCGACGGCTTCGGCATGGTCGTTACCGAGGCGTTCAGCCAGGGGTTGCCGGTCATCACGACCCCCCGGGCGGGCGCGGCGGACCTGATACGCGAAGGGGTGAACGGCTTCGTGGTGCCAGCGGCTGATCCCGAGACGCTGGCCCGGACGCTCGATTGGTGCCTGACGCACCGTGCGGACCTGTTTGCCATGCGCGCCGCCGCCCGCGCGACGGCGGCCGCGTGGCAATGGAGCGATTACCGCCGCCAACTGATCACCGAGATTCAGCGAGGCGGCAACGGAGAGGGCAGCTAGCCATGAGCACGCATGCCCACATTTGCCTTGTCACCCCGGGGAACGTTGCTTCCAACCCACGCCTGGTCAAAGAAGCGCAGGCTTTGCGCGACGCCGGGTATCGTCTGCGCATCGTCGCGGCGGACATCATTCCCTCGCTCAGCCCGTACGACGCCGAAATTTTTGCGGACCTCGGCTGCGAATACGTCCGTGTCAGCGCGCGGCGGCCCCGGTATCGTCACGTCGCTCGCGCAGGTTGGCAGCGCGTGGCCCGTCTGGGAATGCGTGCGCTGCGCGGGGCGGGAGCCGGGTTAGGGCTGGCGAGTTGGGCGCATCATCAACTCAGTCATGCGTTGGGAGTGGAGGCTGCCCGGCAACCGGCAGACCTGTACCTCGCGCATAATCTGGCGGCTCTCCCGGCAGTGGCGCACGCCGCCGCCCGGCACGGCGCGCCGTTCGGTTTCGACGCGGAAGATTTCCATTGCGGCGAACTGGCTAATTCCCCGGCCAACGCTTCCACCCTGGCGACACGCGCGCTGATCGAAGGCACCCTTCTGCCGCGCTGCCAACATCTGACGGCGGCCTCGCCCGGCATCGCCCACCAATACGAACAGCGGTACGGTGTCCACATGGAAACGATCCTCAACGTGTTCCCGCTTTCGGAAGCGCCGCCCGAACCGCTCGAAGGGTGCATGGCGCAGGGCAAGGAGCCGTCGCTGTACTGGTTTTCGCAGACCATCGGCTGCGAGCGCGGCCTGGAAGCCGTGGTGCGGGCGATGGGCCAGATGCGGGTGCGCGCGCGCCTGCGGCTGCGGGGCAACCCGTCATCGGGCTACCTTGACACGCTACTCGGTCTGGCCCGGCGATCCGGGGGCGAGGAACTCGCGCGGCGCATCGACGTGCTGCCCGTCGCGCCGCCCGCGGAGATGGCGCGGCTCGCCGCCGGGCACGACATCGGGCTTGCGCTCGAGCAGAACCAGCCTCTGAACCGCGCGATCTGCCTGACGAACAAAGTTTTCGTCTACCTGCTGGCCGGATTGCCGGTCTGCCTGAGCCGCACTCCGGCGCAGGAAACGCTGGCTGGGGAACTGGGCGAAGCCGCCTTCCTCGCGGACCTCGACGACCCGACGCAATTCGCGCGGACTCTCGACGAGCAATTGCTCGACCCGAATCGTCTCCGGCGTGCCCGCGCCGCTGCCTGGACGCTCGCCCGCACCCGTTTCAACTGGGACTTGGAACAACGCCGGTTTCTCGCTATCGTGCGCCGGCTCGTTCCCCTCCCATGAATATCGTTCTTGCCATGGACCCGTTTATTCGAGTGCCGCCCCTTCATTACGGTGGGATCGAACGGGTCATCGCCGACATCGCCGACGTTTACGTCAAATCCGGGCACCGGGTGACGCTCATCGCCGCGCCAGGGTCGGTGTCGCCTGACCGGCTGATTACGTTCGGGCGGGAAGGGGACGAGTCGCGCTCGGGCCGCCTGCGCTACTGGTGGAAGGCAACACGGCTGTTCAGGAAAGAGGTGCCCCGGGCAGATGTGATCCACAATTTTGGCCGTCTGGCTTACCTGCTGGGCGTGGCTCGCTCGGACTGCGCGAAGGTGCAAACCTACATGCGCACCGTCACGGCGGCGAACATCCACAACTATCAGCGGCTCGGACCGAAGCGGACGATTTTTACCGCCGTCAGCGGTTTCATCGTCCGGGGCGGCCAGCAGGGCGGGGGAGAATGGCGCACCGTTTATAATTGCGCACGAGTGGACCAGTATGTTTGCCGCACCGAGGTCGATCCGGCGACGGCGCCGCTCGTGTTCCTTGGCAGGCTGGAACGTTGCAAGGGTCTGCACTCAGCCATTCGCGTCGCCGCCCTGGCCGGTCGCCAACTCATCGTCGCGGGCAACATCTCGACCCTGTCCCACGAGAAACACTATTACGAGACGGAAATCGCTCCGTTGATCGACGGCAAAAAAGTCGTGTTCGTCGGCGCGGTCGATAACGAACAGAAAAACAAGCTGCTCGGTTCGGCGGCGGCGATGCTCCTGCCCATCGAATGGGATGAACCATTTCCGGTCGTTTTGCCGGAAGCCTTGTTGTGCGGCACTCCGGTGCTCGCCTTCCGCCAGGGCGGCGTACCCGAGGGAATTTCCGAAGGTAAAACCGGCTTTGTGAGCGACACGGTGGAGGAAATGGCGGCCAGCGTCCATCGCTTGCCGGAACTGTCGCGTGCCGGGTGCCGGGCGGAAGCCGAGCGGCGGTTTTCGGCCAAGGTGATCGCGGACGACTATTTGGAATTGTACGAGTCCCTGCGCAAATAATTTGTCTGCCGACGGCGAGCGCGATGGATCGTCCGCTGCCGCTGGCCGCCCACATCTACGTCCGCGCCATGCCGCTCCGCCGCGTCCTGATCGTCAGCCCGCACTTTCCGCCGATCAACGCCGCGGACCACCAGCGCGTGCGTATGTCGCTGCCGTACTTCGAAGAGTTCGGCTGGCGTCCCACCGTGCTGGCCGTGAGGCCCGAGGACGTGGAGGGAACGGACGATCCACTGCTCTCACGCACGCTCCCGGAGGGTGTCGAGATCATCCGCACCGGTGCGCTGCCCGTGCGGTGGACACGGCGATTGGGGCTGGGCAGCCTCGCCCTGCGCGCGCTTCCGGCGTTCTGGCGCGCGGGCAACCGGCTGCTGGCCCGCGAGCGGTTCGACGCCGTGTATTTCTCCACCACGATGTTCGCCGTCATGGCGCTCGGATCGCTCTGGCGGCGGCGTTTCGGCGTGCCTTACATCCTCGATTTTCAGGACCCGTGGATTCAGGACTATTATGATCAGCCCGGCGCGCCGCCACCGCCCGGCGGGCGATGGAAGCACGGTTTCAATCAATGGCTGGCCCGGCGGCTGGAACCGCTGGCGATGCGTGACGTGAGCGAGGTCGTCACCGTTTCCCCCGCTTACGTGGAAACCCTGCGCGCCCATTATCCGCAACTGGCGGCGGATCAATGCACGGTGCTGCCCTTCGGCGCGCCGGAACGGGATTTCGACTTGCTACCGACCTTGGACGTGCGCCAAACCGTCTTCGACCCGGGCGATGGCCGACGACACTGGGTGTACGTGGGCCGGGGCGGGCTGGACCTGACGCCCGCGTTGCGGATTCTGTTCACGGCGGTCGCTGAAGCCCGGGCGCGCGACCCTCAGGTGTGGTCGGCTTTGCGGATGCACTTTATCGGGACCAGCTACGCCCCGGATGGCCGGGCAGAGAAGACGGTCGAGCCTTTGGCGCAAGCGTGCGGGGTGAGCGATCTCGTCGAGGAGCGCACCGCCCGGGTGCCGTATTTCGAAGCGATCCAGCTCCTGCGCCAGAGCGAGGTGATCCTCGTCGTCGGGTCGGATTCACCGGCCTACAGCGCGTCGAAACTCTACCCGTGTCTGCTCGCGCGCCGACCTTTGCTGGCCTTGCTGCACGCCGACAGCCCGGCGGTGGCAATCCTGCGCCGTTGCCGGGCCGGACGCGTCGTGACCTTCCGCCCGGGAGCCGAAGTAGCCGCCGCCGACACGATGCAAAATGCCCTGCAAGGGACGCTGGGCGAAGCCGCCGCAGGCTTGCCTCCTGATTTCGATGCCGCTCACTTCGTGGCAGAGCACAGCGCGCGAATAGTCACCGCCCGGCAGTGCGAGGTTTTCGACCGGGCGGTGTTGCGGCTTGCACCTGCCTCGCGCGGATTATAGGATAGCCGCGCTCATGCCTCCCACCGCGCAGATTCTTCCTCGGGCCAGGACGGCTTCGTCGCCGTCGTCAGGCCGGTTGCAGACCGGAGGCAAGGGTTCGGCGTTGGGCGGCAGGCAGGCTTCGGAAAAGCCGTTGCGCCGCCTGTTTTGGGTGGCGACGGCGGGGCTGGTGCTTACCGTCGTGGCAAAGGCTCCCGGTCAGACGCCCGAGAGTGTGATCGGCGCGCTGTTAATCATCGTCGCGGCCATGCTTCCGACCTACCTGTGGGCCGTTGGTAAGGTCGGCGGCTTGCCGTTGTTTCCGGTCTGTGCATTGACCACGACGTGGACCTTTGCGATGCCGTTGGTGTCCGAACATCCGATCGTCAGGCTATTTCCGGGCTGGAACCAGCTCGTGGCTGCCCTGAGCGTCACCGGGTTTTTGCTCGCCGGCACGCTGGCTTGGTATCTGGTGGGGCGCCGCCTGACCCGGCCTCCGGCGGTTTGCTGGATGATGAATGAAGCGACTACGGTGCCCTTGTTTCTCGCATCATTGGCGCTTTGCCTGGTCTGGACCGTGGTTTACACCGCAGGCTGGGTGGAACTGTCGAGCGGGGTGGAATCCCTGACGCGCGCGGTGCTGACCGCCTTGGAAGCGCTCTCGTGTTTTGTGCTCGCGTATCGGCTGGGTTCGAGGAAGCTGCGCGGAACGGCAGCCATCCTCTTCGTCGTCCTGTTGGTCTCTCTACTGGTTGCCAATTTGCCGAGCCTGTTGCTGATCGTGACGATGTCGCTGCTGGCGATCGCTTTGCTTGCCTATGCGGTCGCCTCCAAGCGGCTGCCGTGGCGCGTCGGTTTGGCTGCGGTGTGCGTGTTCAGTTATCTGCACTTCGGCAAAGCCGCGATGCGGGAAAAGTATTGGATCGAGGACGAGAGACCGCCCATCACTCCTTGGCAGTATCCCGGCTTTCTAGCCGATTGGATGCAAACTTCCTACAGGACCATCCGCACGCAGAACGCCGACCCGGACGAGCGTGAGGAATCTCTCCTGGAGCGTGCCAGCTTGATGCACTGGCTGCTCTATATCGAGGCGTCCACCCCCGGCAACGTGCCTTACCTGTCCGGTGCCACCTATGCGGTGATTCCTCACCTGTTCGTTCCGCGCATCTTGGACCCCGAAAAACCGCGCAGCCACGAGGCGACCTACATGATCGCCATTCACTATGGCATTCAGAGCCGGGAAGACACGGAGATCACGACCATCGCGTTCGGGCTGCTCAACGAGGCGTTTGCGAACTTCGGCTTCTGGGGAGTCGGCGCGTTGGGAATCTTCCTGGGGGCGTTCTATGGTGCGGTGGCGCGTTGGGCACGCGGGATGCCCATCCTTTCTTTGCGAGCGTTGTTTGCGATGTTGGTCGCCAGTTATTGCTTCCAGGCAGAGTACACGTCCACGTTCTACGCCGCGGCGTTGTTTCAATCGACGGTCGTCCTGCTCCTTTTGGCGGCGGTGTTCATGCGTCCGCGCCGGATCAACACCGCGCAATCCAGTCTGTTGGAATGATCGGTGTGCTCGTGGCCCGGCTGTGCGTCCTGCCATGACTCCCGTGCGTTTGGCCATCGTCACCAGTCACCCGGTCCAATATTACGCGCCCTGGTTTCGGTTCCTCGCCGGGACGGGTTGGTACGATCTGAAGGTGTTTTACCTGTGGGACGGCGGGGTGCGCGCGCAGCACGACCCCGGCTTCGGACTCGCGGTCCGCTGGGACGTGCCGTTGCTCGACGGTTACGCCCACGAGTTCGTGCCCAATACCAGCGCGCAACCCGGAACGGCGCATTTTTCCGGATTGCAAAACCCGACGCTGCCGACCCGGCTGGCGGCGTTTGATCCCCGGGCCGCGTTGCTCGTCGGCTACAATTACCAGAGCTTCCTGCGCTTGATCTTCGCCCGCTGGCCGTGGCGGCCGCGCTGCCCGCTGATCTTCCGGGGCGATTCGCACAGGCTATTTCCCCGCCCGGATCGCCCGCGCGAACGGCTGCGGCGCGCGCTCATCGCCGCCGTGTACCGGCGGTTCGCGGCGGTGCTGTACGTGGGCCACGCCAATCGCGAGTATTTCCGTTGGCACGGCGTGCCCGACGAACGCCTGTTCTTTTCGCCCCACGCGGTGGATAACGACCGCTTCGCCGCCTGTGCCGACGAGACCCGCCGCGAAGCCGCAGCGTGGCGTGCCTCGCTGGGCATTTCCCCCAAGGACACGCTGATCATGTTTGCGGGCAAATTCGAGGACAAGAAGCGTCCGCTCGACCTATTGAGCGCTTTCGGAAAGCTCGGGGTGGAGAACGCTGCGCTGGTCTTCGTCGGCGCGGGCCATTTGGAAGGGTCGTTGCGCGCTCGGGCGGCGGCGATGCCCAACGTCTATCTCGCGCCGTTCCAGAATCAGAGCCAGATGCCGCGCACCTACGCGGCAGCAGACCTTTTCGTGTTGCCCAGCCATGGTCACGGGGAGACCTGGGGGCTGGCGATCAACGAGGCCCTTTGCCTGGGGCGGCCTGTGATCGTCAGCGACCATGTCGGCTGCGCGGTGGACCTCGTCGAGCCGGGCCGCAACGGACTGGTATTCCCTGCCGGGAATGTAGATGCGCTGACCGCCGCCCTGCGCGACGCATTGTCCGACCGCGACCGGTTGGTGCACTGGGGCGAGGAAGGTCGGCAAATCGTGACGCGGCACAGTTACGCGCAGACGAGCCGGGGATTATTGGAGGCGACGGCTGCGCTTGACCCCTCCGTTCGCGGCCTGGAATGAAATCGGACCCTCCGATCATGCGCCCATCCGTACCTCGTCCGGTCCACATCTGGCTCCCTGCCCTGACCGGCTCGACCGGCGGCATCCAGGCTTACGCGCAGACCTTCCTTGATGCCTACGCCGAGGCGCGGGTGGCGGCGCGAACCGAAGTTTTCATCAAAAACGACCCTGCCATCACCTTCCCGCCGAAAGCCGGGATGTCTCTCCATGGCTCGGGTGGTTGGCGAAAAGGGCGTCTGCGGACGTTTGCCTTCGCCGCGCGCCTGCTCTGGGCAGCCTGGCGCCAGCGTCCCGGACTCATCATCGTCGGCCATGCCAATTTCCTCCGGCTGGCGGTGTGGGTACAGAGGTTTCTGGGCATCCCGTTCTGGGGGATCGTCTACGGCATCGACGTGACTTGGCCTGACGGGATAGCTAACGCAGCCCGGCTGGTGGCGGCGGCTCGGATTATTTCCATCAGCCGCTATACGCGGGATTGCCTGATCGAAGCCCACGGCCTGCCGACCGAGCGATTTTCCCTGCTGCCCACCACGTTCGACGATCGACGTTTCCAGATCGGCGAGAAATCTCCTGACGTATTTAAAAGACTCGGCTTGCCGCCGGATCGCCGCTTGATTCTGACGGTCTGCCGTCTCGACGCCACGGAAAGCTACAAAGGCTACGACCAAATATTGCAGGCGTTACCCGCCGTGATCCGGGAAGTGCCGCAAGCGCACTACGTACTCGGAGGGCGAGGCGACGACCTGCCTCGCATTCGGCAGATGGTGGCCGATCTCGGGTTGGGAGATGCCGTGACGCTGGCCGGTTTCGTGCCGGACGAGGACCTAGTCGCTTTTTACCAAGCTTGTGACATGTTTGCGATGCCCAGTCGCCATGAGGGCTTCGGCATCGTGTTCATCGAGGCACTTGCTTGTGGCCGACCCGTGCTGGCCGGCAACCGTGACGGTTCGGTGGATGCGCTCCTCGCCGGTAAACTCGGCGTGCTGGTCGATCCCGAAGACTCCGCCGGGATGACTGCCGCGCTGATCAGCCTGCTCAACGGGCAACATCCGCACCCTCTCGTTTTCCAGCCGGAGGAGTTGCGTCGCCGGGTAATCGCTGCCTACGGACCGGAACGCTTCGCCACGACTTTGACGGCAATTCTGGACGAATTTCTGCCCGCTGATGTAAGGAGCGTGTAGTGTCGTCCGTTCCCACCAACTTCCTTCAAACCTGATGTGCGGTATCGCTGGATTCATTTCTCGTCGGACGCTCTTGTCTGACCGCGATCAGGTGCTCGCCACGCTGGAACGCTCTTTGGTGCACCGAGGTCCCGACGACCGGGGCACCTATCTTTCCCCGGAGGGTCGTTGTGGACTGACGAACACCCGTCTCGCCATTCTTGACCTGAGCGCCGCCGGGCACCAGCCGATGCGCTCGGCGGATGGACGCCGGGTCATCGTGTTCAACGGCGAGATTTACAACTTTCTCGAACTGCGCAAGGAACTGGAAGCGACCGGAGTCGTTTTCCGATCCCACAGCGACACGGAGGTCGTGCTGTCAATGTACGAACGCGACGGGCCAGCGTGCGTCGAGAGGCTGCGGGGGATGTTTGCGCTCGCTATTTGGGACGAGCGGGAGGGAAGTTGTTTCCTCGCGCGGGATCCCCTGGGCATCAAACCGCTCTATTATTACTACGAAGAGACCTCGGGACTGCTCGTGTTCGCGTCGGAGATCCGCTCGTTGCTCGCCACGGGGTTGGTCCCCAAAAGGTTGGACCCGCAGGGTTTGTACGGCTATTTCCGCAGCGGATCCGTGCCGGAACCGTTGACGATGGTTGCGGGCGTGCGCTGTCTGGAGCCGGGCACCCGGATGCGTTGGCACGACGGACGGATCATCCGGGAGCGGTTTTGGTCGTTGCATTTTGGCTCCGAACGAACCGGCGGCGACGCCAAGACCGTCGCCAGCGTGCGGGCGGCGCTCAGCGAGAGCGTGGAGCACCATTTTGTCAGCGACGTGGATGTCGGGCTTTTCTTGAGCGGCGGCATCGACTCGACGGCCATCTTGGCCCTGGCGCGGGCCAATGGCCGGGAGAACATCCGCACCTTTTCCATCGGTTTTGACGACGACGCGGCGGCGGACGAGAGCGGGACTGCCCGGCGCACCGCCGAGCACTTTGGTGCGCGGCACGCCGAATGGAGGCTTAACCGCACCAGCGGCCGCGCACTTTTCGACGAATTCCTGCCCCACATCGATCAACCGAGCGTGGATGGATTCAACACCTACGCGGTGTCGCGCTTCACCCGCGAGCAAGGCGTCAAGGTCGCGCTCTCGGGGCTGGGAGGCGACGAGATTTTCGGGGGATATCCGAGCTTTCGACAGCTCCCCCGCATGGTCGCACTGAGTCGGAAGTTGGGTCCGTTGCGCGGCGTAGCGGGGCGCCTTCTCAGCCGGTTCGCTCCCCGTGCGCCCTTGCAACGGCTCGGCGATTTTCTGCAACAGCCGCCGAGCTTGTCAAACGCCTATGCCTCCTACCGCGGGATTCATACCGACGCCGAGGCCCGCGCTCTGGTGGCGGCTTTCACGGACGCGGCAGACGTTCTGGCCCTGCCAGAAGTCCGCTTGGCCGAGACGTATCCTACCGACGCGGACGAAATCAGCGCGCTGGAACTGCGACGTTACATGAGCAACCAGCTTTTGCGCGACAGCGACGTGATGAGCATGGCCAACGGGCTGGAGGTGCGCGTGCCTTTTGTGGATTGCCGTCTGATCGAGACCATTGCCCGCATTCCCGCCGGTCAGCGGCTGCACGCGGGGAAAAACCTGCTGCTGCGCGCGGTGCCCGAGGTGCCCGACTGGGTGGCAGGGCAACCCAAGCGAGGATTCCTTTTTCCTTTTGAGACCTGGATGGCAGGCGACTGGGGCACCTCGCCGTCCGCAGGGTTGGACTCCACCGCCCGCCCGCCCACGGGTCGCACCTGGTATCAGAAGTGGAGTGTGTTCGTGTTTACCCAGTGGTGGCGGCAGTATGCGTCATGAGCCAGCCGTTGCGTGTGCTGCATGTGATCACCTCCCTTTCGAAGTCGCAGGGAGGACCGGCGGTGGCCCTGCCGCTGCTCGCCCGCGCCTTGGTCAAAACTGGGGTGGACGTGACGATCGTCACGACCGACGACGATGGGCGGGGCAAACGATTGACGGTGGCTCCGGGCGAACCCGTCACCACCGAAGATGGCGTCGCCGTGCTTTATTTTCCAAAGCAGACCGAGTTTTACCGGTTTTCCTGGGGGCTGACGCGCTGGCTCTGGCAGCATGTCCGCAAGTTCGATGTGGTGCATATTCACGCCCTGTTCACCTACACGAGCACGGCGGCGGGCCGGATCGCCCGCTGGCGCGGGGTGCCGTACGTGGTTCGTCCACTCGGGGTGCTGAACCATTGGGGCATGGAGAACCGGCGGCGCCGGTTGAAACGCTGGTCCACGCGGTTGGTCGAACTGCCGATTCTACGCGGCGCGGCGCGGATTCACTATACCAGCCAGCAGGAACGGCAGGAAGCCGTTGCTGCCGGGGCGGGGGAGTTGCCCTCGGTCATCATCCCATTGGGGATCGACACCGCCAGCTATCTCGACCTGCCAAAACCGGAGCTGTTTTACGCGCGTTTCCCCGTGGCTGCCGGACGCCGGATCGTGTTATTCCTTTCCCGGATCGACGCCAAAAAGGGGCTCGACCTGCTGTTGCCAGCTTTTGCGGAAGTGTTCCGCAAACACCCTGCCAGCCTGCTCGTCGTGGCGGGTGACGGCGATCCTGAATACGTGGCCGAACTGCGCGCAGAGGCCGGGCGTATCGGCCTCGGCACCGACCGAATTCTTTGGACGGGATTCATCGCGGGGGCGGAGAAAAAGGCGGCGCTGGCGGCGGCAACGGTTTTTGTGCTGCCGTCTTATTCGGAGAACTTCGGCATTGCCGCCGCCGAGGCGTTGGCCGCGGGCGTTCCCAGCATCCTGACCGATCAGGTTGCCATAGCGACAGATGCGGCGGAGACGGATGCGGCGTTGGTGATCCCTTGCGATGTCCACGAGCTCACGGCGGCCATGGACCGGCTGCTGGCAGATGAAAGCGTCCGCGCGCGACTCCGCGCAAACGCCATGCGGATGGCCACCGAACGATTTTCGCTGGTTGCCGCCGGAGAATCTTTGCGACAGCTATACGAATCAGTGACGGAGCCGGGCAACGCGCGGGTTTTTCCCCGTCGCACTTCCGATGACCTGTCACCTTGATTTTGCGCTTGCGGAGGCCGAAAACTGGGACAAGGTTCCCACGTTCAAGGCCGGCGTGGCGAAATTGGCAGACGCGCTAGACTCAAAATCTTGTTCCCGTAAGGGAGTGTCGGTTCGACCCCGACCGCCGGTATTTCCTTGTTTCCGCAGGTTTATTTTCCCGGTGCAGCGAGCATCAGGTCTCTCTTCGTCCTAAATTCCCCCTCGGGCTTCCACTCCGGCACATGGCACCCGACGGCGATCTGGTAGCCGAGCGCAAACAAAAGCTGCGTGTCCTGCACCGCTCCGGATAGGTCCCATGCCGGGTCGATCTTGTCGGAAGGCTGGTGGTAGTGGTGCGCGGTATATTCCTCGCTTTTACGCTGGCCGTATTCCGGCGGCTGGCCGAGGATTTCTTTGCCCCCGTTAGGGTAAACGCAGGGAATGCCTTCCTTGAAGAATTCAAAATGATCCGCCCGGTAGAGATAACCTTTTTCCGGGTGGGTCGGCGGCAGCACGACCCGGCCCTGGGCATCGGCGAGCGCGGCAAACAGATCGTCCAGTGTGCTGTTGCCCGCGCAGATGTTCTCCACGTCGCGCGTTTTGCCCCAGGGATTGACGCCGTCGATGTTGATGTTCGCCAGCGTTTTTGCCAGGGGATATAGTGGATGGGCGGCGTAATAACGAGCGCCGAGCAGCCCGGACTCCTCGGCGGTCGGCGAAAGGAACAACACCGAGCACTTCGGCGCGGGGTCCAGCGTCAGGAACGCCTTTGCAATGGCGAACAGCGCGGCCACACCTGAAGCGTTGTCGATGGCCCCCCGGAAAATTTTTGGCGCCCCGTCCACGTCTTCCCCGCGCCCGAGGTGGTCCCAGTGCGCGCTGTAAATGATCCATTGGTCGCGCCATGCGGGGTCATTGCCATCGATCCGTGCGAGCACGTTGCGGGATTTGAACGAACGCAACTGGCTCTCCACGGTGAAGCTGGCCTCCGTGCCGAGCGCCACGGGCCGGAAATCACGGCTCTGAGCCGCTGCTTTCAACCGATCAAAATCTTGGCCGCATCCGGCGAGCAACTGTTTGGCCACGTCCAGCGTGATCCACGACCGCACCGCGACCGCGTCCAGGTTCCGGTCCGGCGCATCCACCTCGTAAATTTCCCGCTGCCAGCTCGTCTCGACCACCGAATACGGATAGCCCGCAGGCCCTGTCTCGTGGATGATGATCGCCGCTGCCGCGCCCTTGCTGGCGGCGATTTGGTATTTGTATGTCCAACGACCGTAATACGTCATCGCACGGCCTTTGAACATCGTCCCGTCCGGTTGCGAAGGATCGTTCGGATCGGGCAGCACGGGATCGTTGATGAGCATCAGGATCGTCTTGCCGCGCACGTCCACGTCCTTGTAATCGTCCCAACCGTATTCGGGTGCGACGATCCCGTAGCCGACAAAAACGATTTCGGAATGGTCCACCTTGATTTCTGGGACGAGCCGGGCGGTGGCGGCGACGAAGTCCTGCGGATAACGCAACGGCGTCGGTCCTTGGCCGAGGTCGAGCATGAGCGTCGGCTTGGGTTGCAACCCGGCCAGCGGAACTTCTTGGACGTAGCTGCCATCGGGATTTCCCGGCTTCAACCCCAACGCCTCGAACTGGTCGGTGAGGTAGCGGACGGACAATTCCTCCCCTTCGGACCCTGGGGCGCGTCCCCCGAACTCATCGGATGAGAGCACTTCGATGTGCGAGAGCATCGCGTCCGCCGTGATCGCGGCGAGCGCCGCGTCCGGTGGGACGATCGGGACAGTTTCGGAGAGCGGCATCCATCGCCATAGATCACGAGGCATCCCTCGGCAACGAAACTTTTAGGGCTGCCGTGCGGGGCCTCCAAGGAAGTGACGGGCAGCTTCCGGAAACACAGGCCCATTCGTTCAATGATGCATGGTCAGAGTCTGCGTGTGGGGGGTGCGCTTCACAGAGCTTCCCGAATCGGCGGCACACTCTTCGACGAGTTCCTCCGGCCAGTTCGGTTCGAGCAGGCGCGGGCTGTTTTGCTGGACGAGAATTTTGTACCGGAACACAAACCTCAGGTTGATCTCGGACCCTTCCACGGCTAGCGACGGGTATTTGGCGAGCGCGCGCTGTTTGGACGCGGCGATCTGTTGGACCAACGCGGCTTTGCGCGGGTCGGGCGTCGAGACGGCAGGTGGCGCGATCACCTGGCTGGTTACCATCACGGTCGATGGCGTGGTAGCTGATAGTGACACGGGCGGAGCAAGAGGCTCCGATGCTGGCGGCGCGGGAGAGAGGCTAGGTGTTTCCTCCGCCGATCCGGTGTCCGGCAACGGAGATTCCTCCGTCTCCGGCGTCCCCTGCACCGCTGGTAATTCCTCCTTCCGAGGCATCGGTGGCGAGGGGAATCCCACGCCGTTCGGCAGCAAACGCAGTCCCCCGAAAACGGTCGCCCCCAACGCCGCAGTCATCGCCAGCCGGGCAGGCCAAGGATTGCCCCGGCGATTCAGGGCGATGTTCGAGACGCGAAATGGCGGGTTGCCTGGGGCAACCACCGTGGAATCGACCGGCCCCGAGACGATTTGCTCCAAAGCGTTGGAGTGAGCACGAGTCACCCGGAACTTTTCGCGCCGGGCGGCAATTTCTGCTTCGTTGACCTGCGAGGCATCAGCGCGTCTGGCTCGACGTGATTGTGCGGGCAAGCTCTCCGCGAAGGGCAGGGGAAATCCGCAGGCTGTCTTGCGCAACGTCGGAAAGTTCAGAGCCAATTCATCCAGGAAACGACGCTCGGTTACCCCGGCATCATCGGTCTCCCAGCCGGGTGTTAAATGGTCGAGGATATACAGGGTTTCGAGAATTTCGTTCTGCGTGGGTTGGAGAAAATTTGCCGTCAGTAGGGAGTCCGTGCCAAACCGGCGTTGCCAGTCTCGCGCGTCCTCTCTCCGCCGCACCTTTGCTTCCGGCTGTCGCGCCGGATCGCGTTTGAACCGGAAGTGCCAAACGAGGGAAACGGCACCCAGTACGGCGGGAACTCCAATCAACAAGACGAGATCCATGATTTCGAGGTGTGCGCGTTCAGACGCGTGACAAGGGTCGGTGAGCGGACTTCTTGGGATGATGCAAGGCGGAAGCGCGCCATTAGCCGCCCGACGCGAACCAAGCGCGTAAACCCCAGCGGGGTGTAATAGTTGCACTTCAAACAGTTCCCCTCACGCCAATTTCCAATCAATCGGATCGCGGAAGTCCGCGGTCTATTTGGTCCCGTCTTTGGCTGCCACGCCCGTAACAGATTGTGAGCAGGAAGACCGGGGCGTTACGCTGGCAAGCGCGGGCGGCCAACACGTCTCCCTTGGAGACGCCCGCATTTAGACTTGAAGCAAGCGTGCGCGATGCAGGGTTCGAACCTGCGACATCTTGCGTGTGAAGCAAGCGCTCTACCACTGAGCTAATCGCGCTAAATCATTAGCAGCCGGGCAAACCTGATGAATACCGGTGCTGGTCCAACGGTGTCTAGTTTTCGCACTCGACCAACCTCGGAGCAAGCAAAAAGTCAGACGACCTGCCCCGGACCGGCGAATCGCGTAAGACCGCCGGAAAATGGTTTTGCGAACCAGTGGGCATGTCTCCACACCGGACTCTCCTGCCAACGTTGGCCCCCGGCTCCTTTCGTTGCCTCGAATGAAAATGTTGCAAACGGAGGTGGCGGAGCTGGGCTATCTGGAATCCGGGCCGCCGGATGGCTTTCCGGTCGTGATGCTCCACGGATTCCCGGACGACGCGCTGACGTGGGAGGGCGTGGTGGCAAAATTGGAGAATCAGCCGTTGCGTCTGCTGCGCCCTTACCTGCGTGGTTACGGTCCGAGCCGTGTCGCCCTGAAGAACGCGGAAGGTGGCCACTACGCGGCCTTGGGTCAGGATGCGCTCGACTTTGCGGATGCGCTTTCCCTCGGCGAATTCCTGATCGTGGGTCAGGATTGGGGTGGGCGTGCGGCCTTCGCGGCGGCGGCCATCGCACCCGAACGGTTGCAGCGGGTTGGCATCATGGCACTGGGGTCTCCCTATGGCCGGCCTCCCCAGGAAGGCCCCGACTATTTTCGGCAAGTGCAACTTTACTGGTACCAATGGTTTTTCCAGACCGCCCAGGGACAAAAGGCGCTGGAGAAGGACCGCGACGAACTGAGCAAAGCCTTGTGGCAGGCTTGGTCACCCCACTGGCAATTCGCCGCGACGGACTTCGCCGCGACCGCGAAAAGTTTCCACAACCCGCAGTTCGTGGCCACCGTGCTCCACTCCTACCGCTACCGCTGGAACAACGCGTTGCCCATTGCCCGGTACGCCAGGCAGGAGTCGGTGGCGCATGAGGAAGCTTCAATTCCCGTCCCGGTGACGTTCATCGGCGGCGAGGATGACCACTGCACCCCGCCCGCTCTTTACCGGCACAATCAGAAGCTTTTTACCGCTGGCATCCGCTGGATGGAACTTCCCGGCACCGGCCATTTCGTCCAGCGTGAACAGCCGGAAGCTGTCGCGCGCGAAATGATCACGCACCTGCGTTGGCGGGGCATCCTGCCGAGAAATTGATGCCTTCTGTCGCAGCTGCGCTAAAGTAAGAGTCAGGGATCAAATCAAGATGCACACTCTCTGGGCAGGCATTGGCGACGTGGCTGTGATGGTCTGGGAAACCTTGTGGGCGTTGGTCTTCGGATTCGGTGTCTCGGCGGCGTTGCAGGTTTTTGTGGAAAAGGAGCAGATGTCACGGCTTTTCGGACGCACCGGTCTGCGCTCGGTGGCCATGGCGATGGGATTCGGTGCCGCGAGCAGTTCGTGTTCTTACGCGGCGGCGGCGGCGGCGCGCAGTGCTTTTCAGCAGGGAGCGGCTTTCATCCCCGCGCTTGCGTTCATGTTTGCGTCCACCAATCTCGTCATCGAACTTGGCGCAGTGCTCTGGATTTTGATGGGCTGGCGTTTCGTGCTGGCGGAGGTGATCGGCGCGTTTGTGCTCGTTGCCTTGTTGTGGGCCTTGGCCCGCCTCTTCTTTCCGACCGGTCTGGAGCAAGAGGCCCGGGCGCACGCCTCAGCCGGTGAAGGAGGCGGCTGTTGTCACCACGATTCCGCCGAACCTGCCCAACGCCAGGATACCGGGCGTTGGGATCGCTTGGCGGCGGCCTTCGTCATGGATTGGCAGATGCTGTGGAAGGAAATTGTCATCGGCTTCGTGATCGCGGGCGGCCTGATGGCCCTGGTGCCCATGGATGGCTGGAAAGCGTTGTTCCTCCAGAGTGGTCCCGGCTACTTGCGACTGCTGGAAAACGCATTGGTCGGCCCTTTGATCGCCATGGCCAGCTTCGTGTGCTCCGTGGGCAACGTCCCGCTAGCCAATGTGCTTTGGAGCGGTGGCATCAGTTTCGGCGGCGTGATTTCCTTCATCTACGCGGACTTGCTCATCTTCCCATTGATCCTCATTTACCGGAAGTACTACGGTGGGCGGGTTGCCTTCTATCTGGTGGTGATTTTCTACCTTGCCATGGTCGGGGCAGGGGTCGCTGTGGACGTGTTGTTCGGAGCGTTGCACCTGCTTCCGACCGGGCCGAGGCCGCCGAACATCATAGCGCAGACTCGTTTCGCCTGGAACTACACGACATGGCTGGACCTGGCGGCGCTCGGGATAGGTGCGCTGTTGTGGGCGAAGTATCTTCACTCTCGCGCCGCCGGTCCGGCGGCTGCGGCTGGTCACCCTCATGAATCCTGCGCTCACTGACGCAACCCCGGCACAAACCGCCTCTGCATGGCGCGAGGGACCGACAAAGGTGACGGCGCGTCTGCTGTCCAAGTCCATGCCCTGGTGGTTGTGGCCGCACTTGCTCAGTCTCGACGCGCCGCTGGTCGCCCTGGTCTGGCAACGCTGGTGGGCGCACGCCGCCGGGGTGGTGCTGCCGCCATCGCGGGAAATCGTTCTCGGACTGGGTGTCTGGCTCATTTACCTGTTGGATCGTGTGGCCGATTCGAAAAGCGATGATCCCCATCAGCACCGCACGGCACGCCACGTTTTTGCCGGTCACCGCCGGAACCTCCTTCAACCGCTGGCGATCCTCATCGCGTCGGTTCTCATCTTCGGCGCTCCGCTCTGGTTGACCGTCACGGAATTCGGCGCCGGGCTGGTCTTGCTGGCGCTCGTTTGCGGGTACTACTGGCTGATCCATTACTGGCCGGGTGGAGAATGGGCCGCCTCTCTGCCCAAGGAAGCTATCGTCGGCATGATGTTCGCGGTGGGCAGCATTTTTTTCACGGTGTGCCGGTCGCCTCATCCGCCCTTGGCGGTCTGGCCCAGTGTCGTGCTTTTTGCGGTGGACTGCTTTTTGAATTGCGCGTTCATCACGAAATGGGAGCGCCACGCCCGCGATCTGCGCGAACGCTTTTCGCTCTTGAATTCGTTCCCGCGACTGGTTAATCGCCTCGGGTTGGCCTGCGCGGTGGTCGCCGCGTCGGCGTTGGTCGTCGCCGGGGGAACGGGCAATGTGGTGGCCGTTCCGGTGGCCGTCAGCGCGTGTTTGCTCGCCACGCTCGACCGGCACGCCGGTAGGATGTCCCCGGAAGCATTGCGCGTCGCGGCAGACATGGTTCTGCTGACCCCTTGGATCGGACTGGCTTTCCTGTCGGCAAGCGTCTGAGATTTTTCGGAACAGATGATCCCCATGTATTTCTCCCCAAATTTTCCCGCGCTTTTGGTCGCTGCGATGTGGTGGGTGGCCCCGGCGGGTGCTCGCGCGGCAGACGTGCTTCCGGTGGCCAGAGTTTTCACCGGCGCGACGATCATCGACGGGACGGGCGGTGCGCCGCTGGAAAACGCGACCCTCCTCATCCAGGGTGGCCAGATCGAGGCGGTCGGCAACGGCCGCACTCGTCTGCTCATCCCGCAAGGCGCGGAAACCGTCGATGTACGCGGCAAAACGATCATCCCCGGCCTCATCAGCGCGCACAGCCACCTCGGCCTGACCAACGGAGCCTCCACCGCCTCGGCGGAAAACTACACCCGCGAGAACGTCGCCCGGCAACTGGCGCAGTACGAACGGTACGGGGTGACCGCCGTCATGTCGTTGGGCGTCAACCGTGACGTACTCTACGAATGGCGCGAAGAGCAGCGTCAGGGCAAACTCGGTGGGGCGGATATCTTCACGGCGGACCGGGGCCTCGGTGTCGCGGGCGGGGCGCCGCCGTTCCCGCTGCCGGGAGACCAAGTGTACCGCCCGGCAAATGCAGCGGAAGCACGGGCCGCCGTGCGCGAGATGGCTGCGCGCCAGCCCGACTTGATCAAACTATGGCTGGACGACGTGTTCGGCACCCTGCCGAAAATGCAGCCCGAAGTCTACCAGGCCGCCGTGGCGCAGGCGCATGCGGCGGTCACCGAAGCGCACGCCCATGGATTGAGGGTGGCGGCGCATATATTTTATCTCGCGGACGCCAAAGCGTTGGTCGATGCCGGTATCGACATCGTTGCTCACAGCGTGCGTGACCAGCCGGTGGACGACGAGTTCGTCGCTCGCCTCAAGACAAAACAGATCGCGTACATCCCGACGCTGGCGCTCGACGAATCGCAGTTCGTTTATGCCAACCACCCCGGGTGGATGGACACGCCATTTTTTACGGGGGCCGTCGATCCCGCCTTGCTGGCCACCTGGCTCAGCCCGGCCTACGCCGAAAAGATTCGTGGCAGTGCGACGACGCCGAAGAACCGCGCCGCCTTCGCCATGGCGCTGCAAAACGTGAAAACGCTGCACGATGCCGGGGTGCTGGTCGCCATGGGCACAGATTCCGGCGCGATGCCGACCCGCCTGGCCGGGTTCGCCGAACACCGGGAACTGCAATTGTTGGTGCAAGCGGGATTGTTGCCGATGGATGCCCTGGTCGCCGCCACCGCGCACAGCGCCAAGGTCATCGGACAGGAAAACGTGCGCGGAACCCTGACGCCGGGCAAGCGCGCGGACTTTCTGGTGCTCGACGCCAATCCATTGGACGACATTCGCAACACGACGCGCTTATCGGCGGTCTGGCACGGCGGCAAACTGATCACGCCGTTAAAACCATAACGTGACACCTTCCGACAGCCGACGCGGTCAAGAAAACAGTTGTTTTTCCGCGATGGCTAACGCATCATGGTCGGCATCGGTCAGACGCGTCCGCCGGGGATGGTCTGCTTGCCGAGTCGCGTACAGGCTGCGATTAGAGCGACATGAATTTTGTGACGCGGGTGTAGTTCAATGGTAGAACGGCAGCTTCCCAAGCTGCATACGAGGGTTCGATTCCCTTCACCCGCTAACCTTTTTGCCTGTAGCAAGTTACACGATTGGATCCCCGGCGACGCGCTTAGCAACAATAATTGTAACAACTCTGCTGCCTACTTATCACGGTCGGAGTGACAGTCGATTTAGCAACACGCGCATCGACCCTGTCGCCGATGACCGGCGCGACGTTTTACGCGCTTCGCTTCCAGGGGGTTGCGGTTTTTTCGGACACCTTCGGGCGTGGGGAAGAAACGAGGGAGCCGAAGCTCCTACGTCCACCCGCAACCGGTGACGACCATCCCGCGCGGGCAGCGGGGATGGGTGTCGCAAGGGGGTTGTTTAGCGTACGAACTTGAGCACTATGAAGCTGCCGGGAACCATCTTGGGGCGTACGCGGCCTTGCCCAGGAGCCGGGGTCGGGGTGGGTTCGAACTCGGCGGTGGGCAGATAAACGGCGTGCGTCGCCGGATCAAGCGCCATCGTGCGGGCGCCTTTCCTGGTGGCGATCTTCTCGACCACCGGGAAGCTGCCGTTTTCTTCCTTCACGACGGTTAGCGTGCCGTCACCGCAGGAGGCGAAAGCGAAGCTGGTGCCAGGGTCGAACGCGCATGCGTCCACGCCTTGGCCGATGGCGGGCATCGCCAACACCTTGCCGCTGGCGGCGTCGAGCACGACCATCTGCTTGTTGTGGCAACCGGCGAAGACACAGCCCTTGGTACTGTCCACGGCAAGGCCACTCGGACTTTCGCCTGGCGCGAGCGGCCAGCGGTGCGTGACAGTGTTCGTCCGCACGTCGATGGCGAGGGTTTCGCTCTTGTCCTCCAAGTTGACGAAGAGGGTGCCCTTGCCGTCTGATCCGGCGAATTCCGGCTCACCGCCCAGTGGAATCGTGGCAATAACCTTGGCTGTGGCTGCGTCGATCACGCTCGCGTCGTCGCTTTCGCCGTTGAAGGCGAACACGTGTTTGCTGGCGGGATCGTACACGATGGCGTCGGGCTTCTGGCCGACCTTGATCGGCTCGCCTACGGCCTTGAGTGTCTTGAGGTCGAACACGACCACCGTGCCGCTCTTGCCGCTTGTAGCGAAACCCCGGTTTTCATCGGGCACGAGGGCCGTGCCGTGGCCGCCTTCCAGACCGGGCACTTCGCCAACAGTCTGGCCGTTTTCGGTGTCGATGACCTGCACGCGGTCGGTGCGCGTCACATAAAGGCGATGCGTGGACGAGTCCACCGTGGCGTAATCCCAGCCACCCTCGCCGCCGGGCTTCCAGGTCGCCTCCAAATGGTAGCCCGAACCGGGTGCAGCGGAAGGTGCCTGCGCAGTAACAGCTGACGCGCCGCCCATGACAGCCGTCAGCAAGGCCAAGGAGCCCAGCAGTGGCCGGAAGTAAGACACCACGTAGACAGAAAAATGATCGGGAATTTGCATCTCTCTGACGTTCAACTCATTCGCTCCGGACGCAAGGCGGCGTCGCAAGACATTTTCGTCATCCGTCCGCACGACGTTGGTTCAGAAGGGCTTCCAGGCGATGACGAGGGCTCCCATAAAGATTAGGCTGCCGCCCAACCACTGGTGCCAAGTCAATCGCTCGCCCAGGAACAAGCCTGCCAGCCCGAGCACGAAGACCACGCTGAGCTTGTCCACGGGTGCGACGCGTGATGCCTCACCCAGTTGCAACGCGCGAAAATAGCAGAGCCGCGAACACCCGGTGGCCAGTCCCGAGAGCACCAGAAACGTCCAGGCGCGGGAGCTCAGTGCCCAAACGCCGCGGCCTTCGCCAGTGAGCACTAGGATGCCTACGCTAAAGACCAGAATGGCGCCCGTGCGGATGACGGTGGCGAGGTTGGAACTGATCCCAGTCACGCCGACCTTCGCCAGCACGGCGGTCAATGCCGCGAACAGAGCTGATCCCAACGCCCAAACCCGCCAATCCTTTAGCATGGGATCATGTTGGCCCACTTTCCAGGGCGTTTCCATCTCCCAAAGGCGCACGAACTTTCCGGTTTTTGAAAAAGGTGAATTTGTGTCAGGGTAGCCTAGATAAGCGCGGCGAGACACCTCGTCACCTCGGTGGACCAAGTCCGCCTGAAAACGCCTGTCCCGTAACGCGTGACGCACGAAGCTGACAACCTTTTTCTCGTTTTAGGCAGGACGATGACCGGCTCAGAACGATTATTGTCGAGGCTGTTTGCGTTGAGGGTCCGTTCACAGTCCAATTCACGAACAACTGAGCGCGTTATATGCAAAAAACCCTCAAAGATCTCACCGCTCAGGAAGTCCTCGCGCTTGCCATCCAAGCCGAGGAAGAAGACGGGCGCGTCTACGCCGATTTGGCGCGGCGCATCGGCGACCGCTTCCCGGAAACGAGCAGGTCGCTGCAAGCCATGCACGATCAAGAGGACGGCCATCGCCACCGGCTCATCGAGCTTTACCGGGCACGCTTCGGCGAACACATCCCGCTGATCCGCCGCCAGGACGTGCTGGGCTTCATCACGCGCAAACCGCTGTGGATCCATTCCATCCTGACGATGGGGATGGTGCGCCGGGAAGTGGAAAACATGGAGCGCGAGTCCCGCGCCTTCTATCAGGCGGCGGTCGCCCAGACGAGCGACGCCTCCGTGCGCCAGCTACTCGGGGACCTGGCGGCGGAAGAAAGCAAGCACTACGACCTCGCCGAATCGATGGACGAACAGCAGAAGACTTCCGGCGCGCGGGAAAAGGAAGACGAATCGGAGCGGCGGCGCTTCGTGTTGCAAGTCGTCCAGCCAGGTCTGGCTGGCCTGATGGACGGCAGCGTTTCGACGCTTGCGCCGGTGTTCGCGGCGGCGTTCGCCTCGCACAACAGTTGGACGGCGTTTCTCGTGGGCATGGCGGCATCGATTGGTGCCGGTATCAGCATGGGCTTTGCCGAGGCACTCTCGGATGACGGCGTGCTCAGCGGGCGCGGGCATCCTTGGACCCGTGGCCTCGTCTGTGGGCTGATGACAACCGCCGGGGGCATCGGGCACACGCTGCCGTTTTTGATCACCAGCTTCCCCTACGCCATGTGGGTGGCCGTCGTGGTCGTCGCCATCGAACTGGCGGTGATCGCCTGGATCAGGCACCGCTACATGGACACTCCGCTGCTCAGCGCCACGTTCCAAGTAGTTGTCGGCGGGGTGCTCGTTTTCTTGGTTGGCATCCTCATCGGCTCGGCGTGAGCGCCCTACTTCGGCGAATGTCTTCCAAGATGGAAGACGCTGTTATCGAAGGTCCACTGATAGGCGAAGTAGCATTGAAAGTTCGTGGGGCCATTGATGGACCGGCCTGCCGAGAAGAGCAGGTGATGCGCTTCGCTGAAATCGAAGACGGTGCCCACGTTGAACGCCGTGTCACCGCGCGCATTGACCACCGGGGCCGTTTGGTGGTACACCTCGACGCCGACCAAAAGCGGCTTGAGCACCTGCTTCTGGAGCACGGTACCCACGAAGCTGTAATTCTGGAGACCGGGACCGGGATTGATGCCGTAGCCACCGCCGCCGTACGCTGTCCATGTCCCCCAAGTCTTTTGCAGCCAGACCGGCAGGAGCGCGTGCAGACGACCCGTGCCTAAGCTCTCCCGGGCACTGCCGCTCGGAACCTCCAACAACGGGAAGATGCCGACCATCGGGATATTCTTGGTTTCCTGCACGAAGCGGAACTTTACTCCCAGTTCGGTGTCGCCGTATCCATAGTGACCTGTTCCAACGGTGGGGGAGTTGTAGGCCACCGGGGCGATGAGGTGAAGCTGCACATTGGGCACGACGCCGTAGTTGATCTCCATGTGCGGCCCGTCGCCAACCCAGCCATCCTTCGACTTGAAGTCGATGGAGGCGAGGTAAAACTCCCAATGCTGGAATTCTACCGGCTGCGGGTCGTCCGTCAGGAACGGCGGTCCCGCCAACGCTCCCACCGGAACAAGGACCAACAGGCAGGCCACGAGGAACCCCCGCCAGTGACCCAGCAGTCCAGCCTGTTCGGACGTGACGCGGCCCCATGACGTTCGCCCGTGGAAGGACTGTGATGCGTTGCTCATGTTCGGTATCCGAATTCGGCAGGCTTGGCGGCGGTGGTCAAGAAGCGCATGATCGGTGGTCGATGCGAAAAGCAGCGACACTCTACCTGCCGTCTCGATGAATCGCCAACCCGTGCCATCCCGGCTGGAAATCCTGCGGGTAGCTTTCAAGCTGGGGTGTATCTCCTTCGGCGGACCGGTTGCGCATCTGGGATACTTCCATGCCGAGTATGTGCGACGGCGGCGATGGTTAACGGAGACGAGCTACGCAGATTTGGTGGCCCTGTGCCAATTCCTGCCGGGGCCGGCCAGCAGCCAGTTGGGCTTCTCCATCGGTTTGCTGCGAGGAGGGTTGGCGGGAGGATTCCTGGCGTGGCTAGGGTTTACGCTGCCGTCGGCGATCCTGATGACGCTCTGCCCTCCGGGCTCCTGGTTTTAGGGGTGTTGCCATTCTGGGAGGAATGGCGGCAGCGACCGGGAGCGCAAGCTGCCCTGCGTGGTGCCAACGCCGCTGTGGTCGGCCTGCTGCTGGCGGCCCTTTACCATCCGGTCTGGACCAGCGCGGTACACATTCCTGCGGAATTCGCGCTCGCGCTGGCGGCGTTCGGGCTACTGGTGTTCTGGAAGTGTCCGCCGTCCCTGGTCGTGGCGGTCGCCGCCAGCGGTGGTTGGTTGTTCCTCTGACCAGTCGCTACATGCGCCGGGGTCCGCACCAACCGGCAAGTTATTCCCGGAGCTGGTCCGATCAAATGGCGGGTGCGACTTGCGCTACCTGGAGGGCGGCTTCGGGATTCCTTTCGAGTGCCGGATTCGGCAGGCAACGTGCCAAGGGGCAAGCCTCCGAAAGCGCTTCGCCAAGAGATATCACAACCCAATCCGTGTGGACCGTCTGGAGGTTGCGATGCGAACCGACCGATGGACGTTTCGAGTCCCACAGACCAATGAGAATCTTGATTTGTGGGAACCGTGTGCGAAGCCGCTTGGTGAGATAGCGTGCCTACATCACCGCGAACGGACGCACCAATGACAAGCAGACGATCCCGACTTCGTCGGCGGCGACAGAGTCCAGCACCTCGTTGGCGAGCGCCTTGTGAGAAAGTGTCTTGTTAATAACCAGACGGACGCTCGCCGCTGGCTATTCGAGCGGACCTGAACAAACGGCTGCGCGCCCGCCGAATCGGCCATTCGCTGTTACAGGCAGCGGAGGTTGCACAAGCTGTCTGCTGGACGGCAAATGTTCCTTACCGCTGCCGTGGCCATGCAAAGCGATGAGACATGAAATTATACGGCTCCCGGTCTGCGGGGTGAAGACTCTGTTGTTGCGGTGTGGTGGCCGCTCGCGGCGTCTCTCCGCTCCAAGAGAGTGTGTTTGAAGACTCTGCGGCTCGCGCTAGGGAGAAACTTCCATCAGCCTTACAGTCCTCGACTCCTTTGTCGTCATTCCAAGAAAGGTGTCGTATCCACTCCGGCCGCCGTGGCGAGCAGTATCCTACCGTAAAACTGGACACTGCCACCTCTTGTGAGCATGCTCCATGTGGGCACGGTAGGACTCGTTACAGGGAATCGTCGCAGATCGAGTTGCATGCATGCATCATGGATGAAACTTGGAATCGCCTGATGGCACTGGCCGACCCACCTCCAATCCTTCAGATGCGGTTTCTCATCGTGGAAGACGACCCGAAGATTGCGGGTTTTATTCGTGACGGCCTCCGAAAGGAAGGGCACGAGGTCACCGCTGTGAGCGATGGAGAGACCGCTCTCCACCACGTGTCGCAAGCTCCTGTTCCCTATGACGCGCTGGTGCTGGATTTGATGTTGCCTCGCCTGAACGGGTTCGATGTTTTACGCTCGCTCCGTTCCCGCGGCATCGCCAGCCCGGTACTGATGCTCAGCGCGCTGGATTCCGTGGATGACCGTGTGCGGGGCCTGCGCGCAGGGGCCGACGATTACCTCGTCAAACCTTTTGCGTTCGATGAACTGACGGCCCGCCTACTCGCCTTGACGCGCCGCGCTGCCTCCACCACGGACACACCCGCCTCACCGGCGATCCTTGCCGTCGCCGACCTGAGCATGAATCGGTTGAACCGGCGGGCGCGCCGCGGGGACAGAAACATCGAACTCCAGCCCAAGGAGTTCGCGTTGCTAGAATGCTTCATGGGCAACGTCGGACGCCCGCTGACGCGGGCGATGATCCTCGAAGAAGTCTGGCACTGGACCTTCGACCCCCAAACCAACGTGGTGGACGTGCTCGTGAGGCGTCTGCGCGGCAAGATCGATCTCGACGGCGAACCCAAACTCATCCACACGTTGCGCGGCATCGGCTATGTTCTCCGCGCTGACTAACCGCTTCCGCCGTTCGCTGGGCTGGCGGATCAGCGTGTGGTACGCCTGCGGGTTTACCGGCGGGTTTCTGCTCGTGGGCGCATTTGCTTTCCATGTCACCAAAGAGGAGGAGCTGCGCGGTGACCGGGAGGAAATTCAGGAAGAATTCGAGCAAAACGCGGCCCGATGCCGACGGGTGGGCGTCGCGGCTTTTGCCACAGCGGACGCCCGGGAGCCAGCTGAGGTGGAGAATACCCTGCTGCTCCTGACAGACAAAGCGGGTGGCCAGCTGCTCCTCGTACCCGCTTTTTCGGAAACGGCAGAGGAAAGCCGACGGGTGGCTGCCAGGCTTGCCAAGGCGCGAAATACCGGCTGGCAAACGCTCAAGCCGCTCGCCGACAGCGACCTGATCTGGCAGGTTTACGCCAAGACCCTGCCCGGGGGTGCTTGGCTGCAGGTGGGCAAAAGCGATCACCACTGGCGCGAAAACCGGGAGCGCCTCCAAGAAGCATTGCTGCCAGTGATTGGTTGTGTGCTCATCGTTGGGTTGGGCGGGGCGGTCCTGCTGACGTTGCGCATCCTTCGCCCCATCCACCGGCTCATCGACACGACGCGCCGCGTTATCCGCAGCGGCGACATGACCGCCCGCGTGCCCGCCCGCGCGGCGCACGGCAACGAACTAGATGAACTCAGCGTGCTGTTCAACCAGATGCTTGCCCGCAACGAAGACTTGATCCGGGGGATGCGCGAGGCGCTCGACAACGTCGCCCATGATCTGCGCACTCCGCTCACGCGCTTGCGGAACTCCGCCGAGGCGGCCTTGCGCGACCGGGACACCAGCGCGCAAACCCGCGGCGAGGCTCTGGGCGACGCCATCGAGGAAGCCGAGAACACGCTCAACATCCTGCGCGTGCTCATCGACATCTCCGAAGCCGAACACGGCACCATGCGCCTGCACTTGGAGACCGTCGTGGTCCGGGAGCTAGCGCTCGCCGCAGCCGATCTTTACGAATACAGTGCGGAGGAGAGCGGCTTGCACCTGCGCGTGGAGGTAGCCACGGACCTGCGAGTGTACGCCGACCGGATTCGCCTCCAGCAGGTGGTTGCCAACCTGCTCGACAACGCGGTGAAATACAGCCGCGCCGGCGGCGAAATTCTCGTGACCGCCGGAACCACGGACTACGATGCCACCGTTTGGATCAGCCTCCGGGACGAGGGTGTGGGCGTCGATGAACACGATCTGCCTCGCATCTGGGACCGGCTGTACCGGGGCGACCACAGCCGCACTCGACGGGGCAGCGGGTTGGGATTGAGTCTGGTCAAGGCCATCGTGCAGGCGCACGGCGGCCACGTGGCGGTGAGCAGTACTCTCGGCATGGGCTCCGTGTTCACCATCGCACTTCCAGCGAACGGGAACGCATCGGTCGCTGCAACTTGAGGGGACGACCAGAGGTGTGAAAGGCACACAAAAATGACAAAAGTGTCATCGAATCGTGCTTGTCGCTTGCATTGAAAGACATCGGACAGGCCGACGGGTGTTTTGTTCACGGTGAACCGTGCTTTTCAGGGCGGTAAGCGGTTTGGTTACGCCCCGCGACGGTCGGCGTCCGAATACTATTTCTATGGCTGTGATGCGTTGTTTTCTCGTTCCACTGTGTGGTGCCTGCCTGCTCTCGACGGTCCTGACCCGGCTCTCGGCGCAAGAGGTTCCCTTAGGGCCTTCGCCATCGGAAGCGCAACTCAAGAGCCTGAAGGCACGCTCCATCGGTCCGGCTATCATGGGCGGGCGCATCTCGGACATCGCGCTCGACCCAAAGAACCCGCACGTCTTCTACGTGGGCTTGGCAACCGGTGGCATTGTCAAAACAGCGAATGACGGCATCACCTTCGAGCCGATTTTCGATAAACAGCCCATGCTCTCTATCGGCGCGTTGGCCATCGCACCGTCTAATTCGGATGTACTCTGGGTCGGTACCGGCGAGGCCAACGACCGCAACTCCTCGGGCTGGGGCAATGGCGTTTACCGTTCCACCGACGGCGGCGAACACTGGCAGCACCTCGGCCTGGACTCCAGCCGCGCCATCAACCGCATCGTGGTCGATCCGCGCAATCCCGACGTGGCCTATGTCGCTGCCGTGGGCAACCTGTGGGTCGAGGGTGGGGAGCGTGGGCTCTTCAAAACCACCGACGGCGGCAAGACCTGGAAGAACGTCCTCCAGGCTCCGGCTCCGCGTGACACCGTCACCGGCTGCGGCGACGTGGCGCTTGACCCTGCTAACCCCGACACCCTTTACGCCGCGCTCTACGCCCGGCGGCGCACGCCCTGGTCGTTCACCTACGGCCCGGTGGCCAGCGGGGGCGACGACGTGGGCGGCATCTTCAAGAGCGCCGATGGTGGCGCGACTTGGAAGAAGCTCGCCGATGGTCTGCCCCCACAGACCGGGCGCATCGGCCTCGCCGTTTCTGCCAGCAAGCCCGGGGTGGTCATGGCCATCGTGCAAAGTGACGCCAACGGTCCCACCGATTTCCGCAACATCCATTCGCAGGCGGGCGGCGTGTTCCGCTCGGAGGACGGCGGCGAGCATTGGACGCGCCAGAACGACATCGACCCGCGCCCATTTTACTTCAGTCAGATCCGCATCGACCCCGCCAACGATCAGAGAGTGTACGTGCTCGGCATGGCCATGCTCGCCTCTGACGACGGCGGCAAGAACTTTCGCGAAGACCTTTTTGAAAAAGTGCATCCCGACTGCCACGCGCTCGTCATCGAACCCGGCAGCGTGCCTCCTCCGCGTCCGCCCAAGCCCGGCGATAAAGACGACAAGCCCAAGCCGCCTGTCTGCGCCCGTCTGCTGCTCGGCACGGACGGCGGCGTTTACCAGAGCTTCCAGGCGGGCAAAAACTGGGACCACGTCACCCGTTTCGCCTGCGGACAATACTACCGCGTCACGACCGACGACAGCCAGCCGTTCTACCGCGTCGCGGGCGGGTTGCAGGACAACAGCAACTTCGTCGGACCCAGCGTCACCAACACGAAAGATGGCATCGTCAATACGGACTGGATGGGCCTCACCGGCGCGGACGGGTTTTACACCGCGTTCGATCCCGAGGACAAAGAAGTGGTGTACGCCGAGGCGCAGGAGGGCATTGTCTTCCGCGTCAATCTGCGCACCGGCGAAGGCAAGGAACTTCACCCGGCCCCGGCGGAAGGACAGGCCCGCTACCGCTTCGGTTGGAATACGCCGTTCTTTGCCAGCGTCCACCACAAGGGCACGTTCTACCAGGGCGGCAACCGCGTCTTCAAGCTGACCGACAAGGGCGAGCACTCCGCCGTCATCAGCCCGGATCTGACCAAGGACGAACCGACCAAGACGACCGCCGTCGGCAGCGGCGCGGAGAACTTCGGCATCATTTACTCGCTCGCCGAGTCACCCGCCAAGGCCGACCTGCTGTGGGCGGGCACGGACGATGGGCGACTCTGGGTCACCGAGAACGAGGGGACGCTGTGGACCGAACTCACCGACAACGTGCCCGCCCCCGCGCACGGCCAGTGGGTACATCGCATCGTGCCGAGTGCCAAGGACCCTAACGTCGCCTACGCGGTGTTCAGCGCCTACCGGCTGGGCGACGACTCGCCGATGATCTACCGCACCGCCGACCTGGGTAAAACGTGGCAATCCGTGGCCGGAGAGGGCCTGCCCAAAGACGCGCCCGTTCAGGTCGTCTGCGAGGACCCGGAAAACTTGCGCTTGCTCTACGCGGGTACGGAAGTCGGTTTGTTCGCCTCGTTTGATCAGGGCGGGCATTGGGTGAAGGTCGGCGGCCTGCCTGCCGTGGAGGTGGACGACCTGAACATCCAGAAACGCACGGCGGACTTGGTGATTGCCACGCACGGATTGAGTCTTTTCATCCTCGATGATTCTCGCCCCCTGCGGGAGCTGACCCCCGAAATCGCAGCGCAACCAGTTCACCTGTTCAGCGTGCGTCCCGTGGAGGGCACTTATCGCTTGCCCGGCTTCTCGGATTGGGATGGCAAGGGCAGCTACCATGGCGACAACCCCGCTGAGGGTGCGCTGTTCACGGTCTGGGTAAAAGAGTTCTCCGGCGACGAGATCAAGCTGAAGGTCACCAA
>CAXSED010000002.1:0-103593 GCA_964236475.1 uncultured Chthoniobacterales bacterium | reverse complement strand
TGTCCAGCTTGTCCTGCTCGCCCCGGTCGATCTGTACCGTGCTCCACCAGGAGGTCGAGGAGCGGGCAATGATCCGCGCGGGCAGGAGTTCGTACTTGGAACGATCCCGGAAATCGAGCGCCTGCCGGAGCGAATTGTTATCCGACTGCAGGTCGTTCATCATCTGGTTGGTGGCGCGTAGCTTCTGGTTTTCGACGGTGAGCGTCTTGTTTTCCGTCTCCAGCTCCTGCAGGCTCTGGAGACCCTTGACCGCCACGCTCAGCCGCCGCACGCCGCCGGTGGACGTGTGCAGCGGGCGCACCAGTTGCAATGCCGCCACCTGTAGCCGCCGCGCCACCGGGACCTTCATCACCAGCACCAGCGCGGTCAGCACGACGAAGGCAACGAGCGCGATGATCGAAACGCGGGACATGGGAAAATCAGAATGCCGGGTGCGGAATGCAAACGTCAGAAGGAGGAGAGAAAATACCAACCGGGAAACGTCGAAAAGTTTCGCGGCGCTCCACTTTCTTCACTTCTGCCTCTTGCCTTCCGACCTTTGCATTATCTCCAGGAGCGATCCGATGACGCGACCTGCCGCAGGAATTTGATCTCGCTGAGCACCTTGCCCGTGCCTTCCGCAACGGCGGAGAGCGGGTCCTCGGCCACATGAACAGGCAACCCCGTTTCCTTTTTGAGCAGTTCGTCCAGACCGCGCAACAACGCGCCGCCGCCTGCCAGCACGAGTCCGCGGTCCACGAGGTCGCTCGCCAGTTCCGGCGGGCAACGCTCCAAGGTGATGCGTACGCTTTCGACGATGGTATTGACCGGCTCCATGAGCGCCTCGCGCACTTCCTGGCTGGTGACCGTCAGCGTCTTGGGTAATCCGGCCACGAGGTCGCGGCCTTTGATTTCCATGCTCGTTTCCTTTTCGGCGTGCTCGGGTGGGTACGCGCTGCCGATCTTGATCTTGATTTCCTCTGCCGTGCGCTCGCCGATCATGAGGTTGTAGGCGCGCTTGACGTAGTTGACGATGGCCTCGTCCAGTTCGTCACCTGCTACCCGGACGCTCCGGCTGAACACGATGCCCGAAAGCGAGATGAGCGCGACTTCCGTCGTGCCACCGCCGATGTCGATGATCATGTTGCCCGCCGCATCCTGCACGGGCAGGCCTACGCCGATGGCCGCCGCCATGGGTTCCTCGATGAGATGCACCTCCCGCGCCCCGGCGTGGGTCGCGCTTTCCTTGACAGCGCGTTTTTCTACCTCTGTGATGCCGCTCGGCACCGCGATCACGACGCGCGGGCGGACCATCTTGCGGCGGCTGTGGACCTTGGTGATGAAATGGCGCAGCATCGCCTCGGTGATCTCGAAGTCCGCGATCACGCCGTCCTTGAGCGGGCGCACGGCCACGATGTTGGAAGGCGTGCGCCCCAGCATCCGCTTGGCCTCGTTGCCCACGGCCAGAACCATGTTGGTGCCCGCCTTGACGGCGACGACCGACGGCTCGCGCAGGACGATACCCTGGTCCTTGACGTAGACGAGGGTGTTGGCAGTACCGAGGTCGATACCGATGTCGTTTGAAAAAACGCCCATCAAAATGTTAAACATAGTCGAGAACGAAAACGGATGTGGATGAAAGACAGGCCGGACGCGAGGCGAAACCCGACGGGGAGGAGCGGAGCGACCTTGGCAGGTCGCGGGAGCCGAGCCGGATGAGCAGTCCCACGGGATCGGTGGCCGTCCTCCCAAGGGGTGCGGCGCGCGCTGGCTTGATGCGTGGCACAGACTAGAAAGCAGGAATGGGCGGCGTCAAGGGCGAACACGGATCGGCGTATCCACCCAACTATGCGCGTGCGGTCTTGCGTTTTTGCCGTCAATCGCTTCCTTTGCCTACTCTCCTTTCCATGTCCAAGCGTTTTTTCCTCCTTCTCGCCGTCTGCCTATCCGGTTTTGTTTTTCGCGCGACGGTCCGTGCAGGAACCGACGATGTGAGCAAGTCCAGCGTCGTCCCGGTCGAACAGGCCGACTCGGCTTTCCGCAAAGGATCCTTCGACCTGCAAGCGATGTCCGGCGTGATCTTTTCGATCCAGCGGACAACGTATTTACGTCCGAACGTGGATTACGATCTGAGCGTCATCCGCCTCGGCTACATGCTGGACAACGTGTATGGGCACGGGTTTTTTCGGGGCAACGACGAGGTAATGTTGGAGGCGGCGGGCGGCTCGATTTTTGTAGGCCCGGGCAGCGGGCTGGGTGGGTTGAGCATCATGTACCGGCGCAATTTCCTCATTCCGTCGGTGCAGTCGCGCCTGGTGCCCTACTTCGATGCTGCTGGGGGTGGGATTTACACCGACGCTTACCATAACAAGCCGCAGCGGGCGTTGGGAGCGCCGGGCGAGTTCGACCTGCAGGCGGGGCTAGGCACGCGCTTGCGTTTCGCGCGGAATTGGTCGCTCGACACCGAGTTCGACTATCGGCACCTCTCCAACGCGGGTTTGGCCGGGCGGAATTACGGTACCAACGGCATCGGCGGTTTGATCGGCATCAGCCGGTCCTTTTGAAAGATTACGCTTCCGCCGGCGGCAGGCCGCACCGGCTGAGCCGTTCGTTGCGGTAAGCGGGGTCGCCGCCGATCTCGCGCCCAAACCACGTCGGGGGCTGGAAGGCATGCGCGGCCGGTTCGTCGGGAAATTCCACGTCCACCGTTTGCAGGCCGGTCAGCACGTCGGCGTAAACGTCCAACTCGAACGTCAGCCCGCCGGGACCGGGCAAATCGTAACGGGTTTTTCGCAGGCGGCGTCCGGCGGTCAGCGGCCAGAGTTGGTCGAACTGCTCGTCCGGCAGCGGCAACTCCACCTCAATGCGGCTCAGGCCCGGACCGTGTTTCACCGTCAAAAAACCGTTCGTGCCCTTGCGCCGGATGCGGACCTCGACGCCTTCGGGTGTCGAGGCTAAATAGCCTTGGTCGATGACGGCAGACGAACAACGATCCCAGCCCGCCGGTAAGGTCAGGACCAGAAATTTACGTTCGATTTCCATAGGGGTTTCTAAGGGAGGGCTGGCTCTCCGTGTCCTTCCCTTCCTTGCGCTAAGACAATCCCAGCCACTGGGGATTCTGCGCCGTGCCGTCGAAATGACTCGTCGTCTTGTAAAGCTCGAACACGCCCCGCCCGGCGGCGACGCGCGTTTTTTCCAACAGCGCGGCCAGCTTGGCCCGGTCAAGCGGTTGGTAGGTCCGCACCGCCTCGAATGCCTGGTCGAGAATTGCCTGGCTGTCGATCCCCGCGATGACCGTCGAAACCGGCAGACTCATGGCATAATGCAGGTAGTCGATGGGTTCGACCGTTTTGCTCTTGAGCAAATGACCGCCGCCCATCGTCTTCATGGCGAGCACGCCGACGCCTTGCCGGACCAGCTCGGGCACCACCTGACTCGAAAAACTGTGGAAGTGCGCGTCCATCAGGTTGATGGGCATCTGCGCGGTGTCGAAATGGAAATCGTTCTGCGCGGCGACCTCCAGCATACGCAGATGGACCGCCGGGTCCTTGTGCCCGGTGAACCCGATGAAGCGCACCTTGCCCGCCTGTTTGGCTTCGAGCACGGCGGCCATGGACCCCTCCTGGGCGAAAACCGTATACGGGTCTTCCATGCGCAGGATTTCGTGGTGCTGGAGCAGATCGACGTGGTCGGTTTGCAGGCGTTGGAGACTTTCGTCAATCTGCTGGGCGGCGGCTTTCTTGGTGCGCCCGTCGATCTTGGTCATCAGGAAAACCTTCTGGCGGTAGCCGTCCTGGAGCGCCTTACCCATGCGCTTCTCACACTCGCCCTTCTTATAATCCCAACAGTTGTCCATGAAGGTGATGCCCCGGTCAATCGCGGCGCGAATGAGCCTGACCCCCTCGTTTTCGTCCGGGGGATTGCCGATGTGCGACCCGCCGAGGCCGACCAGCGAAACCATCTCGCCGGTGCGCCCGAGCGGACGATAGATCATGTCGCCCTTGCGGGTTTCGCCGGGGGCGGGGCCTTCGAGAAGCGGCAAAGCGTCCGATGGGACAGCCGCCCGTGCTAGCAGCACGCCCTGGGTCGTGGCCAAGCCGGCGGCGAGGGTGGCGGTGGAGGTTTGCAGGAAGCGGCGGCGGGTGAGGTCCATGAGAAGAATCGGCGGGGTGAACACAATGGAATCGGCTGCCGGGCGGCAAATGGCTTGCTTCTCCGTCCGGCGAGAGGCAAGGAAGGAGGCACCGATGTTGACTTACCTCTGGATCGCCCTCGGCGGCGCGCTGGGCAGCGTGGCCCGGTACGGGATCGCCGATTATCTCGTGACCCGCCACGCCGCGCCGCCGCCCTATGCGATTTTGCTCATCAACACCACCGGTTCGTTCCTCATCGGCGCGTGTGCGGCGCTGACCGGCCCGGGGGGACGCTGGAGCGTGTCGGCGGATTTCCGATTGTTTTTCATGGTGGGAGTCTGCGGCGGTTACACAACGTTTTCGTCGTTCAGCCTGCAAACCTTCGACCTCGCCCGGGGCGGCGCGGTATTATTAGCTGGATTGAACGTGCTCGGGTCGGTCGCGCTCTGCCTGCTGGCCGTCTGGCTAGGCTACCGTCTGGGAGGCAGACCGTAATGCTCTACCTCGTCGGCACGCCCATCGGCAATCTGGCGGACATCACCCTGCGCGCGCTCGAAACCTTGCGCACGGTGGACCTCATCGCCGCCGAGGACACGCGACATTCCCTGCGCCTGCTGGGCCGTCACGAAATCCGCAAGCCGCTCGTGAGTTTTCACGAGCACAACGAGGCGCGCCGCACCCAGGAACTCCTCGCCCGGTTGCAGGCAGGTGAAAACATCGCGCTCATCACCGACGCTGGGCTGCCGTCGATTTCCGATCCCGGCGCACGGCTGGTGCGCGCCTGCGTGGCGGCGGGGGTGCCGTACACGGTGATCCCCGGTCCCTCGGCGGTGCTGACGGCGGTGGTCGGCTCGGGGCTGTCCGCTGAACGCTTCCACTATGGCGGTTTCTTGCCCCCGAAGAGTGGTGGGCGCGAGCGCGACTTGCAAATCGCCCTGGACCGCGCGGAAACGAGCATCTTTTTCGAGTCGCCGCACCGCTTGGAACGGACCCTGGAAGTGCTGGCGCGGCTGGCCCCCGAACGGCAGGTCTGCGTGGCCCGGGAGCTGACCAAGCAATTCGAGGAGTTCCGGCGCGGCCCGGCGGCGGAGGTATTCGCGCACTACCAGCAACATCCGCCGAAGGGCGAAATTACCCTCGTCATCGCGGGCAGCGAGGAAGCTGCGAAAAAACCGGCGGCGTAGCTCGCGCGGACACGATTTGCCTACAACCCGGTGGGCACCGTGCGTAACTTGTCTTCCCAGCGGGTGAGCAGATGGAGCACGATGTTCGTGCCGAACTTGTAGCTGTTGGTCACTTCCTTCGCGCCCAGTCCCCGGAAGTACACCTCGCGGTTGTCGAAAATGGTGGTGTTGATGGCGACGTAGCCGCCGTGCTCGTCGCGGCGCGTGTCGTAATCCCCGCGTTCGTTGATGCCGATCTGCCACATGTCGCCGTAATCATTTGCCGTGTAGATCACGCCGATCTCACCGAACCGCTTGAGTGCGTACACCGGCTCCTGATACGAATTCATCCCCGGCGGCACGGTCCTGATCTCCGGGAAATACGTCTGGGTGTAAATCGGATGGTCCGGCGGCAGCTTTTCCCAGGCGACATCCTGGTCGGGCAGCACGCGTTTCATCTCGCGCCGGAAAGCGAGGTCGAACCGCGAGCGTTCGCCCGGCAACGAGCTGTCGCCCCAGACGCATCCGCCTAGTTGGATGTATTGTTGCAGGTTATTGATTTCTTTGTCCGTCAGTTTGAAATCTTTGTGCCCGGTGAAGAATACGAATGGCGGTTTCCTGGTCAGAAGTTCGTCGCTGGCCAAATCCAGCGGCTCGGCGTCCGCGTCGGCGGCGATGCGGTCGGACGACCATTTGCGGATGAGGTAAAGCAGGTTCGGTAGACTGCCCGTGGCGATGCGCTCGCCCTGCATCCGCACGGTCGAATCCCAGTCGCCGCCGTGGTATTTGGCGAGAAAGGCCGTGAACTTGAATGCGCGTTCCTTGCCGACGCCGCTGCCGGTGTCGTTGCTGGCCTTCCAGCTATTCGTGAAATTCTTGATGCCTTGCGCGACCGGCAGCGACATGCCGCTAAAGGTCGGCGTCTTCGGGGCCGCCGGAGCTGAGGCCTCGGCAAAACTGCGCGCCGTCGGGTCGGCGGGCATCTGCGGGTTGGAACTGGGGAGGGTGAAGGCATTCGTCGTCGGCCCGCCCACGGTGATGGCCCGGAGCGTGGGCGCGCTGCTCGCCGCCGAGGCCGAAGCGGTCGCGTCCTGGGCGGGCTGGGTCATCGGCTGGAGGGGATCGACCGAGGCCGGTGGCGCCTGCGTGACGAGACTACCGCCCGGGTCATCGAAGTCCGTGCGCTGCACCGAATTCTTGACGAGCACTACGCTACCCAGGGTCAGCACCAGGACGAAGTGCAGCGCGACCGAGATCGTGAAAAAACGGGAGCGGCCCAGCCGGGCGATCAACGCGCCGAGCCACTGTCCGCGTCCTCGGGGAAAAGAAAAAGCGGCCATAGGAGGGAGTCCAGTCGTAATGGTGGCAGGAGCGCGACGCTCTGACAAGGGCAAGTTCCGTTTGCCCGCCGCCTTCGTTGACGCACCGGAAATTCTGACATACGATAAGCTTGTGAAATATTTCACAAAGTTACCCTTCGCCGCCGGGGCAGGTCCGGGCGCGGTTGGCGAAATCCGGCAAATCCTCGCGTTGGTCCAGCCACAACTCGACGCCGTCGAAAAGGCAATCATCCGCCAGGCCGAGGTTTTCGACCCGGCGGTGCAGGGGTACGTGAGCTACGCGCTGAACACCAGCGGCAAGCGGTTGCGTCCCGCCCTGGCGCTGCTTTCCGCCGGCGCCACCGGCGAGATGACCGAGAGCCATCAGTCGCTGGCGGTCATCATGGAGTTGATCCATTTGGCGACGCTGATCCACGATGACGTGCTAGACGGCGCGGAGAAGCGGCGCGATCAGCCCACAGCCAACGCCCGCTGGGGCAACAATTTGAGCGTGCTGCTGGGCGATTGCCTGCTGGCTCACGCGCTGGATTTGTCCACGAACTTTGACGATGCGGAGGTGAGTCGCCGCATCGCACGGGCGGCCTCGGCGGTGTGTACCGGCGAGATTTTGCAGACGCAGCGGCGGTTCGATCTGAACCTGAGCCTGCCGGATTATTACCGCATCATCGAAATGAAGACCGCGGCGCTGTTCGGCGCGGCGGCGGAATTGGGTGCGCGCCTCAACCACGTCGCGCCGGAAACCTCGGCAGCGTTGAAGGTCTACGGGTTGAAGATCGGCACGGCCTATCAGGTTTACGACGATCTGCTCGACATCGCGGGCGACGAGTCGAAGGCGGGCAAGACGCTGGGAACCGACTTGAAAAAGGGCAAGTTGACGCTGCCCATTTTGAAGCTGCTGCAATCGTCGCAGGACGGGCAGCGTGAGCACCTGACGCAGATCATTCTGCGCGGCAATGACGAGGACTCGGCCACATTGCGCGCCGCCGCGCTGAATACCGGGGCGATGGCGGCGTCGGCGCAGGCAGGCGCGGAGATCATCGAGGAAGGCCTGCGGCAGTTGGACGCCCTCGGCGACAGCCCCTACCGCGATGCCTTGGCGGACGTGGGGCACCGGCTGGGTGTGACCATCGGTCAGTTCGCGGAGTGAAACATTGTCCCCCAGGACTGCCGCAGGTCAGAGAAACGGGGGAAGTTCTGCGGACGATCTGGGTGCAAAGCCACTTTTGCCTTGAACCGCGCCGTGTGAATCTTGAACCTCAGCTGGTATGGATCTGGAATCCTTTCGCGTGCAGGAAGTCTTGGAAGCCGATCATCCGCGCGAGCGGCTGAACCTATTGGGAGTACACGCGTTGACGAACACCGAACTCGTCGCGCTTCTGCTCGAAGAGGATTTGGCGATGCCGGGCGCGGATAACCTGACCGAGAGGCTGCTCAAGAAGTTCCGTTCCCTGCGCACTCTGGCGCGGTGCAGCCCGCGCGAGCTGGCTGGGGTCGAAGGCATGTCAGGGGAACTGGCGGAGCGGGTGGCCATCACCTTTGAACTCAGCCGCCGGTTGGCGAAGGAAGTGCTCAGCAAGCTGAAGGTGGACAGCCCCGAAATCGTCTGTCAACTCATGGCCCAGGACCTCCGTGCGCTGGACCGCGAATCGCTGCGCGTGCTCCTGCTCGACACCAAGTACCAACTGCTGCGCATCGAAGAGGTTTCCCTCGGCAGCCTGAACGAAAGCATTGCCCATCCGCGCGAAATTTTCCGTTCGGCGATGATCCATTCGGCCTACGCGATGATCCTGGTCCACAACCATCCCTCGGGGGACCCGACGCCCAGCCAAGCGGACAGAAAGCTCACGCAACGCATCGTGGAAGTGGGCAAGCTGCTCGGGGTCGAGTTGGCCGACCACATTATCATCGGCAACTTCCTCGCGGACAAGGAGTCGTACTTTTCTTTCAAAGAGGAGGGGTTGTTTTGACGCAGCCGACCGGCGGCATTCATCCCACCGCCGTGGTCGATCCCGCCGCGCGGGTGGGGGCCGGGGTGCGGATTGGGCCCTACGCGGTGGTCGAGGGACCAGCGGAAATCGGCGAGGATTGTGTGTTGGAAGCGCACGCGACGCTTACGGGCGCGGTGCGGTTGGGGCGCGCGGTGCGCGTCGGACATGGGGCGGTAATCGGCGGCTGGCCGCAGGATTTCGCGTTCGACCCGGCGACGGCCAGCGGCGTCGAGGTCGGTGACGGCACGCAGATCCGCGAGCATTGCACGATCCACCGGGGCACGAAGCCGGGAACGGTTACCCGGTTGGGCGCGCGGTGCCTGCTGATGGCGGGGGCGCACCTGGGGCATAACTCGCAAGTGGGAGATGATGTGATCCTCGCCAATGCCGCGCTGCTCGGCGGCTACGCGGAAGTCGGCGACCGGGTATTCGTGGGTGGCGGGAGCGCGCTCCACCAACACGTGCGGGTGGGACGGTGCGCGATGATCCAGGGCGTGAGCGCGTTTTCCAAGGACGTGCCGCCTTTCACCGTGGTGTCGGACAAAAATTTTGTGGTCGGGTTGAACGTGGTGGGGCTGCGGCGCGGCGGCTTCGATCCAGCGGAGCGCGCGGAAATCAAGGAAGCGTTTAAATTGCTTTATTTGAGTGGGCGCAACGTGACGCAGGCGTTGGAGGCGGCGGCGGAAAAACAATGGGGCGCGGCGGCGGCGGAATTCTTCGCGTTCGTCGCGGCGGCGAAAAAGCGCGGGGTCTGCGCTTTCCGGGGGACGAGGTCGGAATTTTAGCGTGTGGCGGTTGCCGCCGCCGTGACACCCCGTATTTTCCACTTGGATTGCGGACCGAACCGCAGCTAACGTCTCCCGCTACACATGAACATTTTCGTCACCGGAGGCGCTGGTTACATTGGCAGCATCTGCGTCGAGCAACTCCTCGACCGTGGCTTCGGTGTCACGGTTTTCGACAATCTGACCGAGGGCCACCGCCACGCCGTCGATCCTCGCGCCGCTTTTATCCAGGGCGATCTCAACGATCCGCAATCTATCGGCCCGGCAATTGCCAGCGTGAAACCCGACGCCGTCATGCACTTCGCTGCCAACGCGCTGGTCGGCGAGTCCATGACCAACCCGTCCAAATATTTTCACAACAATGTCGGCGGGGGCTTGAACCTGCTCGACGCCATGGTTGCCGCCGGGGTGAAACGCTTCGTGTTCTCCTCGACCTGCGCCACCTTCGGCCCGCCCGAACGCCTGCCGATGGACGAAACCCTCCCCCAGCACCCGATCAATCCCTACGGCGAGTCGAAGCTCATCTTCGAGCAAATCCTGCGCTGGTACGACCGCATTCACGGCCTGAAATTCGTGGCCTTGCGCTATTTCAACGCCGCCGGGGCGACCGGGAAGTTCGGCGAGGATCACCGCATCGAGACGCACCTCATTCCCAACGTGCTCAAGGTCGCCCTCGGCCAGAAGGACCACGCCGAGATCTACGGCACCGATTACGAAACGCCTGACGGCACCTGCATCCGCGACTACATCCACATCGTCGATCTGGCGCAGGCGCACATCCTCGCGCTCGGCTCGGAAAAGAGCGCGTTCTACAACTTGGGCACGGGTGGCGGCAACAGCGTGGCGGAGGTCATTGAATGCTGCCGTCGCGTGACGGGCCACGCCATCCCGGTCGTCGAAAAAACGCGTCGTCCCGGCGATCCGCCCCGGCTGGTAGCCGCGTCCGGCAAAATCCAGCAGGAACTCGGATGGAAACCGCGCTACCAATCGCTCGATGACATCATCGGCAGCGCCTGGGCGTGGCACACGCGGAACCCGCAAGGCTACGGGGACTAATCACCAAAGCGTGAAATTTATTCTGTCTTTCCTGTTGTCCGGTTCCCGGCGGCCCTGGCTTGCGGTCGCCGTGGCAGGCGGCTTCGCCCTGTGCTCTTCTCCGTTGCGCGCACAACAGGGCGACCAGAGCGGCGATCCGCATACTTCCGGCGCTGACCGGTCGCTGCCGGCGTCGCCCGGCGCGGGACATCCCCTCGGCTCCGGGACGAGCGCCACCGGGAGTACCGCCACTCAGGACAGCGCCATTGCCGGGGGTGCCGCAAACATCGTCCAGAAGGCCGAGCAAGGCCCCATCGACATTATCAGCAACAACGGCACGACCTACGAGAGCACCCCTGCAGGGCGGGTGGCGACGTTCAGTGGCGATGTGAACATCATCACGACCGATGCCAGCATTTACTGCGATCAGGCCGACTACAACGCCGACACCCACGAGGGCATCCTCACCGGCGACGTGCGCATCTATCGCAACGACACCACCATCGTCGCCGAACGCGCCATCTACAACTTCAACACTAAGGCCATCCGCGCACTGGATTTCGGCGGCGAGCGCGGCCCCTACGAGTTCAGTTCCATCGGCGTGTTCTCACCCGGCCAGGGGTTGCAATACAATTTGCGCAACGCCCGGTTTACCACCGACGACATCTCCAAGCCGGATTTTCACCTCAACGCGCGCCGGGTGCGCATCTACCCGGACAACCGCATCATCTACGTCGGCGCGACGCTCTACGTCGGCGCGACGCCCGTTTTTTACTTCCCGTATTTTTACCAGTCGCTCGACCAGCAGAGCGGCTACCGGCTCACCCCGGGCTACTCCAGCACCTACGGCGCGTACCTGCTCACGGGCATCACCTTTCCCGTGGCCGATCACATCACCGGCCTGGTGCGACTGGATTACCGATCGACGCGTGGCGCCGCCGGGGGACTCACGTTCGAGTACAAGCCGAACAAGAAGCTGAAGGTGCCTCCGAGCGGGACGGATGTCACGCCTTACGCCAGCGACGATAACCCCAACGTGGCTGCGGTGCTGGCCGCGCCCACCGCCCCGACGAACGCCAGCAACACCGCGCCCTCGCCCAACAACTCCCTCAGTTCGCTCGGCGGCCTCAACAGCACGGGCACCGGCGATACCAACGGCTCGACCGTTGGCATGGTGCTCACCGGCGAGGCGCTTTCCAAACAGATTCGCAGCCCCGAGTCCGCGATCCTGAGCATCTACGGGATCAAGGACGATCACCCCGACCTCAACCGCACGTCTCTCAGCCGCGAGGTCATCGGCGACGACCGCTACCGGGTCAAACTCACCGACTACAGCTTCTTCACCGACGACCTGTTCTTCAAGGCGGACACTGACAAGCTCAGTGATCGCTATCTGCTCCAGGATTTCTACGAGGGTGAGTTCACCAAGAACCCGAACCCCGATAATGTCATCAGTTTGGCGTATTACCAACCGACGTTCATCGCTACGCTGGCGGCGCGTTACCAGGCCAACGACTTCTTCGATTCCACCGAGCGGCTGCCTGAACTCTCGTTCGACGTTCCGCGCACGCCGCTAGGCAAGAGCGGCGTTTTCTGGCAGAGCGAGAACAGCGCCGTCTATCTGCACCGCGCCTTCGACGACGCCACCGACCTGCCGGAATACAGCACGTACCGCTTCGACACGTTCCACCAGTTCACCGATCCGCAGACGCTCTTCGGCTGGCTCAACTTGGTACCCCGCGTCGGGTTGCGCGCGACCTATTACACGTCCTCCGCCCCGGCGAACACGTTCTCCTACGATCTTCAGTACGCCAACGATGCGTCGGACGTTTCGCTCGTCACGTTCAATCCCAAGACCGCCACCGCCGAGCAGACCAAGCAGCATCAGGAATTGCTCAACGAGATCAACGACTTCAAACCCGGCGACGGCATCTTCCGGCCCGTGGTCAACGTCGGCATGGAAGGTTCGTTCAAGCTTTCGCACGTCTACGACGACATCGAGAGCCGCGCGCTCGGTTTAGACAAGATCCAGCACGTCATCCAACCGTACGCCGACCTTTCGTTCATCGAGGATTTCGGGCAAGGCTCGCGCAAGCTGCTGCAATTCGACCGGCTGGAACCCACGACCCAGTTGCAGCCCATCGACTTCCCGCAGTTCAATTCCATCGACACCATCGACGAGACCAGCGCCGTGCGCATCGGCGTGCGCAACCGCCTGCAAACCAAGCGCGATGCGCTCACGTTCAACTGGCTGGAACTGGACACGTTTTTCCAGGTGAACATCTACCAGCCCGACCAGAATGCGACGTTTGCCAACACGAATTCCGCGCTCTCCAATCTGTTCAATCAACTGACATTCCGGCCCCTGCCTTGGGTCAACCTTACCATCGACTCGCAGGTGCCGGTTTTCAACGGCAAGCAGGGGTTCACCGAGATCGATTCCTCGCTGCAATTCCAGGCGACCCGTGATCTGGACCTGACCATCTCGCACCGCTACCTGGACAACAATCCGTTCTTCATGAACAGCAGCCTGTTGCAGTTCAACGCCTATTACCGGATCGACGACAACTGGTCGGCGGCGTTTTCCGAGCGGTACGAATTTGCCCAGCACCTGTTGCAGGCGCAGAGCTACACTCTTTACCGGGACCTGAGCGCGTTCGTGGCGTCGTTCGGCATCACGGTGCGCAACAACAACGGCGTGAGCGATTACGGCGTGCTGCTGAACTTCACGCTCAAGGGCGTGCCGAAGGTCAACCTGCCGGTGGGCTTCGACGTGAACTCGGTGGAAAACCAGTTGACGCAGTGAACCCGGTTTTCCTGGTCGCGGGTGACACGGCGCGCTCGCCCGCTCGCTCGGGCATTCAGACAGTGGTGCGCTCGCTGGCGGGAGCGTTCGGCGAACGCGGCGCGCCGGTGCGCCCGGTGGTCTGGAACGCCCGGAACCGCTGGCTGCGCGCGCTGCCGCCGGAACTCGAAATCGGCCCGGGCGCGGAACCGTTGCGCGACCCCGCGAAATGGCTCACCGGCTCCCTGCTTCGCCAACAACCTCTGGCCTGGGTGCCGTGGCTGCGCGTCGGGGGGAGGGGTAAATTTCTGCCCCTGCACGGGCATCCGCTCCATCGTCGGTCGCCGTCGGGAACGTGGGTCTTGCTGGCCGAGTTGATGTACAAAGGCAAGGCCGCGCAACTCGTGGATTACGTCCACCGGCGCGGCTGGCGGCTGGCGGCAATTTTTCACGATTCGATTCCCGTGGACCGCCCCGATTTCGTCTCGCCGGACCTGACGAAAAAGCATGCGGAATACATGCGCGAATTGACCGGCGCGGACCTGATTTTGCCCATCTCGGAATCCTCCGCAGACGGTTGGCGGGCTTTCATGACGCGTGCTGGTTTGACCAGTCCGCCGGTGCGAATCTGCAAGCTGGCTTGCGACTTCGTCGGCACGCTCCGCGTGCGTGAGATTCCTGCTCCGAAGCCACCGGACGAACCTATCCGTATGTTATGCGTGTCCACGCTGGAACCGCGCAAAAACCACGCCGCCCTGCTCAATGCCTACGAGCGGGCAGTTGCGCGTCGGCCCAATCTCGGGTTGGAGCTGCATCTGGTCGGCGCGGCTTACGTCGGCTCGCAGGACATCGTGGACCGCGTGCGCGCGGCGATGGCCCGGCACCCGGGACTGCGCTGGCACGAACAGGTGGAATACGCACGACTCCAGGAACTCTACACGCAATGCGATTTCACCGTGTATCCCTCGCTGCTCGAAGGGTTCGGCCTGCCGGTCATCGAAAGCCTCTGGCAGGGGCGCCCTTGCCTGTGCGCGAATTTCGGCGTCATGGCCGAGAACGCCGTGGGTGGCGGCTGTCTCACTACGGACGTGCGCGACCCCGCCGCCCTCGCCGATGCGATGCGGACGCTGGCCGATTCCACCGACGTTCGCCGCCGTTTGGCGCGGGAAGCCGTCTCCCGTCCGCTCAAGACCTGGGGCGAGTACGCCGACGAGGTGTTGGCTTGTCTCGCTGGCCGGTAGGGCCGCAGGATTCAATGCCCGACCGTCGCGGCGCTCGATGTCCCACGCGTGGCAGCCGCCGGAGCGGACGCGTTGGTGGTCGTGGCAGACGTCCCGGAAAAATACGAATAAGGGCTGCCGTACGAAGCCGACCCGGCGTACCCATACCCGCCGTAGCCCGAACTGCCTGCCACTTCCGCCGCCGGTTGGTTGAGCTTGCTGTCGTTGCCGTTGACCACCGAGGCGTCGCGCTCCTCCTTGTTCACTTTCGCCATGTCTTTATCGGTGGCGATGGCCGCCGAACGCGTGGCGTCGGCATACGCGTTCTGTTCCGCCTGCACGTAGGCAGCGATCTTGGCTTGGTTCGCCTGATCCTTCTGCCGCACGAGGGCGGCGATATCCATGTCGTTGGTCAGCTTGTCGGGACTGACTTCCACTTGCGCCTCGCCGTCGGCGACCACCAGTGTTTGCGTGGGCCGATGCACCTCCACGAGATGCACCGACTGGCCCGGCTCGAACCCGATGACCCCGGTCGGCGTCTTGGCCGAAACGTATTGGAGCAGATAGAAAGTGTCGTGCGGCGCGAGGTGTCGACCGCTCTGGCTGGTGCTGGCTCCCGCCGCCGGGGCCGCGTCTCCGGGCGTTCCTTGCGCGGAAGCCCGCGAACGGTGGCCGAGAAAATACATTCCCGCGCCGACCGCCAGGATCAAAACCAACAGGACGCCGCCGCGCGGCGCGAACGAACGGGAGTCTTCGGGAGGAGGGGTTGTCATGGCAGAGTAAATTCGTCCGGCAACGCCCGGCAGGCTGTATGCCGCGCCGTCCGTCTGCTCTGACAATTCTTTGACAAAACTCGCAGCGCGTTCTGACAACTTCCGGCGGCGAATCGCCTAGCGTGGCGGCATGAAACGATTGCCCATTCCACTCCTTGGTGCCGCCGCGCTCTGCGCGTTTGGCATGGTCCCCGCCGGTCGCGCCGCCGCCGCCGCTCCCAACGAAGAAACCATCGCCCTGCACGTCGCTCCCGAGCGGGACTACGTTTACCGTCACGGCCCGCGCGAAATCGTGCTGGAGGTTGAGGTGCAGGCCCGGCGTCCCGATACCGCCCGCCACACGCCGGTCAACGTCTCGGTCGTGCTCGACCGCAGTGGTTCAATGGGGGGACCCAAGATTGAGAAAGCCCGGCAGGCCGCCTGCGCCGCGCTCGACCAACTGGAGGCGGATGACATCTTCTCGCTCGTCATTTTCGACAACGAAATCGAACTGCTGCTCGCCCCGGAGCGCGCTGGTTCGCGTGAGCACCGCGACGAGTTGAAGGCCCGCATCGACCGCATCCGCCCGCGCGGCGGCACTGCCCTCTACGCCGGGGTGCAGATGGGCGCGAAGCAGGTGCGGCGGTTTTTGGACAAGGAGCGTGTCAACCGCGTCGTGCTGATCTCCGACGGCCTCGCCAACGTGGGACCCAGTCGCACGCAGGACCTCGCTACCCTGGGCCGTGATCTCCATGACGACGGCCTGAGCGTCACCACCATCGGCCTCGGCGAAGACTTCAACGAAGATTTGATGACCGCCCTAGCCGAGTCCGGCCACGCGAATTATTACTACGTGCAGGACGCCGAGAAACTCCCCGATATCCTCACCGAAGAACTCGGCAGCGCGGCATCCCGGGTGGCGGGTGACATCCGTATCCGCATCGACGTGCCCGCCGGGGTCCGCCTGCGCGAAATCCTCGGCCACCCGGAAATCCACTGCGACCCACGAACCGCCGAGATCGTCTTACCGGAGGTCTTCGGCAGCGAGCACCGGCTCTTTCATCTGCGTTGCGCCCTCGACGAGACGGCGTCCGATCCCTTGCCGCTCGCCAACGTCCGCCTGAGCTACGAAGACGCGGTCTCGCGCCAGCGGCAAACCCAGGATTACGCCGTCACGGTGCATCTCACGGACGACGCCAAGCAAGCCGACGGCAGCGTGCGCGACGGGGTCGCCCGGAACGTTGGCGTTCTGCAGAACCGTCTGGACAAGGAAGCCGCCGTACGTCTCGCCGACGAGGGCCGGGTCAAGGATGCCACCACTCTGCTCCGCCAGCGCGCCACCGCGAACAGCAGTGCCCCCGCTTCGCAGCAGCTCCCGGGGGTCACGGCGGAAAACGCCAAGTTGGAAAGTCTCGCCGACGAACTGACCGCCAACGGCGCGCTGAAAAATACCAGCCGCAAAGCCGCCCAGTGGGATAACTATCAGGACAAGTACCAGAAAAAATCGAACTGACCGGAAACCGGGCGTACCCCCGGTGCAAGTGGCTGGGAGGCGTGGCATCCCGCGCTTCCCATCCGTCCGGCGATTTTCAGTGCTCATCCGGTCAACCCCTATTTCCACTCCCGGCAGGGGCATGAGTTCCGGGAAGAATCACCGGTCCAGCCCCGGCAGGGGCGTAAGAAAGCTGGCGTGAGTTTTCCGGATAGGCTCTTATTTCTTGGGTCTGCGTGCCGCATGAAGAAAAGCTTTCTGGTCCTGCTCCTCGCGGTGCTTTTGCCCAGCCTTCTGCTGGGTTTCCTCGCGTTGCGCAGCGCGCAGGAGCAACAAATCATCCTCGAACGCCGCACCGCCGAACTCTACCAACAACAAACCGACAACGTGGCGACCACGGCCCGCTCGCTGGTCAGCGAACAACGCCGCCTGTTCGCCGGAACCCTGCGTCAACTCCTGGCCGAGCAAGACCCGCCGACTCTCGCCGCCCACTTCACGGCGTTGCTGCGGTCCCGCTGGTCCCAACCGGCCATCGGATTCGCGCTCGACGACCGGGGTCGCTTCCTCTCGCCCACGGCCAGCGACGCCGCAGGCAACGCGCCCATCCGCCGGTTTCTCGACGAAAACAGCGCATTCCTCGGCAACCGGACGACGGCCCCGGCCTATCCGGTGGCCATGGACGAGTTGGACCGCCCCGAACTCACGCAGCGCAACCGTGCGGCCAGCGCGCAAAATTTCTCCAAGCTCGCGCTTGGCAATACCGATGTTTTTTCCTCCAAAGCCGCGCCGAAAAGCGTCTTGAAGAAGGACGCGGCGGTCACGGATAAAGCCAAGGCCCCACCCGGCAGCGTGGCGGACAACGGCCTTCCTGCCCAGTTGCGCAGCGTGGTCCCGCAACAACAGAACGCGCCCGCCGAATCCCAGGTCTATGGGGCCAACACCGAGTTCCGGCAGCTCACAGCCGAGGGCAGCGAGGGTGTGGTCAACCGCTTCGTGCAGGACCGGCTCAACATGATTTTCTGGGTCCGGTCTCCCGGCGCGAGCAACCTGGTATTCGGTTGCATCCTGCACGGCGACGATCTGCATGCCCAATGGCCCGGCCTTTTTGATTCAGCTTCCGCCACGTCCTACACGGACCGCACCGAACCTGATTATATCCTCGCCCTGCTCGACGACAAGGGTCAACCCGTGGCGGTATCGCCTGTCAATAGCCCGGACCAGGACTGGAAAAAGCCGTTCGTCGCTTCCGAGATCGGCGAGGCACTCCCGCATTGGGAAGCGGCTCTGTACCTGCGCCACCCGGAGAATTTGCAATCTACGGCCCGACGGGTGCGGCGGAATCTCTACCTGCTCATCGGTTGTGCGCTCGGCGCGATTGCGGCAGGCGGCGGGGTGGTGTTTGCCGACACGCGCCGCCAGCTTGCGCTTGCCCAGAAAAAGACCGATTTCGTTTCCAACGTTTCGCACGAACTCAAAACCCCGCTGACCTCCATCCGCATGTTCGCCGAACTCCTGCACGGCGGTCGCGCCGCGCCCGAGCGTCAGGAACAATACCTGCGCATCATGATGGTGGAAGCCGAGCGACTGACCCGCCTCATCAACAACGTGCTGGATTTTTCGCGCCTCGACCGCCGGGAACGCCGCCTGCAAAAACAATCCCTCGATCTCCACGAAACGCTGGCCCGTCTCTGGCCCGGACAGGAATTTCATCTGCGCGAGGCGGGCTTTGCCACCCGTTGGGACGATGGTCCGCCGCCTTATCCCATCGCCGGGGATGCCGACGCGCTGGCGCAGGTCCTGGTCAACCTCCTTTCCAACGCCGAGAAATACAGCGCCGAACGCAAGGAGATTACGCTCCACAGTTACCAGGACGGCGCGTGGGTTTGCCTGAGTGTGCTCGACCGTGGACTTGGGGTGCCGCCGGGCGAGGAAAACAAAATCTTCGAGCCGTTCTACCGGGCGCACGATTCGCTTTCCAGCGGCATCCCGGGCACTGGCCTCGGGCTGGCGTTGGCCCGCCGGGTGGTCCGCGAGCACGGCGGCGAAATTCTCTATCAGCCTCGCCCCGGCGGCGGCAGCAATTTTACCGTGCGCCTGCCACTCGCGCAGGTCGATCCATGAAAAAGCGCATTTTGATCGTTGAAGACGACCCCCACATCCGCCTCGGCCTCTGCGACGCGCTGGGTACGGAGGGCTACGAGGTCGCCGAGTGCGCCGACGGTGCGCAGGTGCTCGCCTTGGTGCGCCAGCGTCGGCCTGACCTCATCGTGCTCGACCTGATGCTGCCGCACAAGAGCGGGTATGATCTTTGCCGCGAAATCCGCGCCGCGAAGAACCGCGTGCCCATCCTCATGCTTTCCGCCAAGGGCCAGGAAATCGATAAGGTTGTCGGGTTGGAACTCGGGGCCGACGATTACGTGATCAAGCCTTTCAGCCTGCGCGAACTGCTGGCCCGGGTCCGCGCCCTCCTGCGCCGCGCCGACCCCGCCGCCGCATCGCCCGTCGCCGGTGCGCCCGAGACCATCCGATTCGGCGAGGTAGTGATTGATCCCCGCGCGCTCCGGGGCAAGCGGGGCGCGCACGCTTTTGAACTGACGCCCCGCGAGTTGAAAGTGCTCGTGCTGCTCGACCGGCATCGCGGTAACGCGGTCGCCCGCGAAAGCATTCTCAACGAAGTCTGGGGAGTCGAGTACTACGGAACGACGCGCACCTTGGATCAACTCATGGTCAAACTACGCCAGAAAATCGAAGCGATCCCGGGCGAACCCCGGCACCTGCTCGCGGTGCACGGCTTCGGCTACCGGCTGGAACCCTGAGTGACCCAAGTCAGGGATAGGTCTCCGCGCCACGCCATCTTTTCGCAACAAACCGGGAAGCTCATCTCATTTAAACGGATCGAACAGCAGCTTGGAACGCCGATCAATCTGTGCGCCGCGTCGCAGGAAGAACGCGCGCAGTTCCGGTGTCATGAACGTCCCGTCGTACTCCGGGTTCAGGTCGAAATAGATACGCCCGCTCGGAACCAGGAAACGGTCGCGCAGATCGTTCAGCAGAAAATCCCACTCCGCCGGTCTCCACAGGGCATCGGATTTGTGGCCGTTGAACGCGATGGAAAACGCCGTTACCAAGTCGAACTTCCCTCCGGCGAGCAACGCGTCGGGCAACGGTTGACGCGCCTCGATTCGCGCCTCGATGCGCGTCAGGCCCAACTGCCGGAAGATGTCCCCGTAAAACGCTGGTTCTGGTACGTCCAACCCGATTCCCGGATGGCCCAACTCTTTACAGACAAAGAGAAAATAACCCGCGCCACTCCCCAGGTCGAGCACGCGCAGGGCGCGCTTTTCGCGGTCCACCCCGATGTCCTGCGCGCGGCGAACGTTGAGTTTGAGCCACCGTTCCGCCTCGAAATACTTGGTCCAGTTCTGCCCCGGCAACAGCGCATCCTTGTGCCGGGCGGCCAACGCGGAAAGCGCGGGCTGGTCGATCCGTCGCAGGAAACGGCTCACGGGCAGCGGATGGGCCGCGCGTTTGAGTCCGCGCCACATGCTGCGGTACGCGTCGGGTTCGCCGAGTTTCGCAATTTTATCAATCAAACGCATAAGGCTCGCTGGTCGGCGGAGGAGTCAAGTAAACTGCGGGTGCGCGCCTAGCCGTTGGAAATCTTCCTTGCTGATCGGTCCGCGCGTGTCGGTCGCTGTCTCGCGTAGCGGCGCTGCGTTGGTCGAGGCATACACTTTCTTCTCCAGCCACGCGGGGCTCAGCGGACGCTCCAGCAGCCCGGGCACGTTTGCCGCAACGGTCGTCTCGTCCTTCTCGCCAGTGGCCCCGCCAACCCCCACGAACCACCCCGCCAGCAGCAGCGTCACGCGCACGGCGGTCGAACGCGTGTAGGTCGTCAGCAGGCAGGGGTGCCCGGGGTCCGTTCGATTCAGCAACGCCCCGAACGTCTCCAGCGTCCACATCTCCCGGTTCACCGTCGGGGAATACGGATCGTAGAAAATGGCGTGCGGCGGAAAAAACTTGGCCGAATGCGCCAGCACGGTGGGAAAATCATCGCACACCACCCGCCAGAAGATTTTCGTGTCGCCCATGGGAATCTCCACGCCCCGGTGGATTAGCAGCGACTTGAGCGCAGACTCGTACCCGACCGGATAACCGAGAGTTTCCGCGTTGGCCAGAGCAAACTCCAGCGCGCCCAGGCTGCGGTCGAAACTGAACAGCATGACCTCTTCCGTGTGCTGGTATCCCGCCGCCAGCGCGCGGACGGCGGCCAGCGCGTTCGCCGCCGCTCCCAGACCTACGTCCCAGATGACCAGACAGTGGCCGGGCATCGCGTTGGCTCGTTCGACGAGCCGGGTCCCCGCCATATGGACGGCGTCCGCCTCCGCCGCCGGGCCGACGACCGGGTGAAACGTCTGCCCGTTGACCAACGAGCGCAGGCTGTGGATGCCGCCTGCCAGCGGCACCAGCTCGAAGCGTTCTTCCGCTCCTTCGGAAAGCGGTGGGATGGTCTGGATTTTCAAATCACGAACCCGCCGGGCCTTTCCAGACGGCGGCTTCCAAGCAGGCGACGACGTGGATCACCCAACCCAGCAGGCCGAACGTGATCACATGAATCACTCCTGCAAGGACGAAAAAGACGATGGCCGCCAGCACCCGGCCCTGTAAGAGTTGCCCGAGACCGGGGATGACGACACTAGCGAGTGCAGCGATGACATTTCCTGTTGAGCCTTGTGCCATAATGAAAGAGATTCGTACTGGCCTATCGCCGTTTGTTCAATGAAAAAAACGACCCCACCTGCTCCAGCCGACGCCGCCTGCGTGGTGGAAAACGTTGCGCGGGTGCTCAGCGAGGAGCCGCGCTTGGAAGCCGTCGCCTTTGAAGCACGCGGACGCAAGCTCGCCATGGCCACGCTCGGCGACGATGCAGGCGGGCGGATTGCCCAACGGGTCGAGGACGCCCTCTACCAGCCCGCCGGGTCCCATTGCGCGGTCATCAATTCCAACGGCAACTGCACCCAATGCGGCAACCCGGTCCACGCTCACCGTTCCGGTCAGGGCCACGGCGGCGTGGTGGTCAAGCAGGTGCTAGGCAATACCCTCATCGAAAAGCAGACGTGTTCGACAGCCATCGGTTTCTGGCGTTGGCAGGCGCTCCGCTGGCCGAAATTCGTCCCACGCCAGATGGCGTTGCTGCCTGCCGCCGACCACGACCACGATCACGATCACGATCACGGCCACAATCACGGCCACGGGCATGCGCACGGCGCGGACGAATGGAAGACGCTCGCCCTTCAGGCCGGCGGTTGTCTGCTGGCCGGACTCGCTGGACTCGCCGCCGAACATTTCGGCGCGCCGTGGGGCGTGACGCTGGCCTGCTGGCTCGTCGCCTACGTCCTAGGGGCGTGGGAAGCGGTGGAGGAAACCTGGGGAAAAGTCCGCGCCGGTGCGCTGGATGTGCATTTTCTGATGCTGTCGGTCGCGGTCGGCGCGGCGGCGGTCGGCGCATGGCACGAGGGCGCGCTGCTGCTGTTCCTTTTCAGCGCGTCGGGGGCGATGGAACACTATGCCGAGGGCCGCACCCAGAGCGAAATCGGCGCGCTCTTGCGTGGTGCGCCCAAAACGGCAACCGTTCTCGACGAAGCGGGCGAGGAAGCCGAGATGCCCGTGGAAGAGCTCGCTCCCGGCATGATCGTGCGGGTTAACGGAGGACGCCAAGTGCCTGCCGACCTGCGTGTCACCAAAGGCGAGAGTGCCTGCGACGAGTCGAATCTCACCGGCGAATCCCGCCCGGTTGCGAAAGCATTGGGCGACGATCTGCTCGCCGGGACTCTGAATCTACACGGCCTGCTTGAAGGCCGTGTGCTGCGTCCCGCGCAGGAGAGCGCGTTGCAAAAGGTGATCCAGCTCATCGAAAAGGCGCAAACGATGCGCGCTCCGGCGCAACGCTTCACGGATAAGTTCGGCACCGGCTATACCTACGGCATCTTGGGTTTGTGCGCGGCGATGTTCTGCGTGTGGCGGTTCGGGTTCAATCTCCCGGCCTTCGTCTCGACGGCGGGACACCGCAGCGCGTTCTACCGGGCGATGACGCTGCTCGTCGTCGCCTCGCCCTGCGCGCTGGTGCTCAGCATCCCGTCGGCGATCCTGTCGGCCATTGCCTCGGGTGCGCGGCGCGGCGTGCTCTTTCGCGGCGGCGCGGCGGTAGAAAACCTGGCGAAGATCAACGTGGTCGCGCTCGACAAGACCGGCACCCTCACCGCCGGGGATTTGCAACTGGTGCGCGTCGAAACCTTCGCAGGCGACGAGTCCGCTCTGCGTCAGATGGCGTATAACTTGGCACGCTTTTCGGACCACCCGCTTTCCCGCGCCATCAAGCGCATGGGCCAGGAGATGCACCTGCCCCCGCAGGAACCGGCGCATTTTGAAACGCTACCTGGCCAGGGATTGCGCGCGGAGTTCGGAGGACGCGCCTATGCGTTGGGCCGCCGTGAGTTGGCGCAGGAATTTTTCCCGGCAGAGGGCCAGGGGATCGAACCAGCCGCCGAGGACGCGGCGGAGGTCTACGTTGGCGGACCGGGCCTGGCGGGTCGGCTGATTTTTCGGGACGAACTGCGACCCGGATCAGCCGGGATGTTGAGCCGTCTGCGTGCCGCGAACGTGGAAACGATCATGTTGACCGGCGACCGTCGCGCCACCGCCGAGCGGCTGGCCGCCGAACTGGGCATCGGTGAGGTCCGCGCCGGGCTGTTGCCCGGTGACAAGCTGGCAGCCATTGAGGAGTTGAAACAGGGCGGGCGCCGCCGCGTCGCGATGGTGGGCGACGGTGTCAACGACGCGCCGAGCCTCGCCGCCGCCGACGTGAGTGTCGCCATGGGCGCGCGGGGCAGCGACGCCGCGCTCGAACAAGCCTCCGTCGTCCTGATGAACGACCGGCTGGAAAACTTCCTCGTCGCTTACGAGTTGAGCCGCCGCACGGAACGGGTCATCCGCCAGAACCTCGCCGTGGCTCTGGGCACGGTGGTGCTCATGGTAGGCGCGAGCCTCATCGGAACCGTGCCGCTCGCTCTGGGCGTGGCGGCGCACGAGGGGAGTACGGTGCTCGTCGTGCTCAACAGTTTGCGCCTGCTTTTCGGCCAGCGTCCCCCGTCCGTCCCCGTTTGATACCTCGAGACTTACATACGTTCGATCCCAAACCTAATGAGTTTCCACCGTCTCCCGGCGCTTTCCCTCGTCTCCTTTTTGGCGACCGTTTTGTTTGCCGCCGCCTTTCCAGCGCAGGCCCAGACGCCGGTCAAAGTCATGCCGACCCCGCCGCCGCCCGCAGGCAAGGTCGAGCCGGTCCACGTCAACGGCCAGAACCTGCCGCCGTTTCTCACGGTGGACGGCATCTATATTCTCAACGGCAACGAGGACGACATGATCCGCGTCCTCGAGCTTTCCGACACCGGCTGGATGCGCGTGCAATCCAAGGCGGGCGAAAGCTGGGTCAACGTCCATAATCTGACCATCATCACGCCGGTTTCTAAAGAAGCCGCCGCCAAGACGGAGAGCCGTCAGAAGGCAGACTTTATCCGCGACGGTGCGCAGTCCATCAGCGATGCCATCGACGCCTACGCCACCAAGAATAACCTCGCGCCGACGGCCTCCTTCAAGTGGAAGGACATCCGCCCGTTTCTCAAGACGGACTCCACGATCCACGAATCCAACGGCAAGGATATCGTCGGTCGTCCGTACATTTTCGGCGCGAAGATCGAGGACCACGTCAAGGTCAGCCCGGACACAATCCGCGAGCTTTCGCCGATGATCGACGACCCGGACGCTTACTGGGGCAAGTTCAAGCCGTAGGGCAGTTTCATTCGGGACACGATCAACGCGTTTGCGGCGAACGATCCTCTTCCATATGAACGACACGACGCCCTCATCCACTCCCGGCCACGACAGCAACCCTGACCCCATCACCGGAGAACCCGGCGCGCATCCCATCGGCACAGGCGTGGGCGCGGCGAGTGCCGGGGCCGCTGGGGCCGCCGTTGGAGCCATAGCGGGTCCCGTTGGCGTCGTGGCGGGTGCTGCCATCGGCGCGGTCGTTGGCGGCCTCGCGGGCAAAGGAGTTGCGGAATCCATCGACCCGACCAACGAGGATGGCTACTGGCAGGCAAACCATGGCAAGCAGATCTATGCCAGTCATGGCAGCTACGAGCGTTACAGTCCAGCCTACCGCGCCGGGTACGAAGGCGCGAGCCGACATGGAGTGGACAAAGATTACTCCGACGTGGAGGACGACCTTAAAACCTCTTACGAAAAATCCAAGGAAACGGCCGGACTCTCCTGGGACCATGCCAAACATGCTGTGCGTGCGGCCTACGACCGGGCCCATGACAGCCTCAAAAAAGTCTAGAGTTCCGTTGCCAAAATCGACGCGGCTGATCCGATCAAGCCGCGTTCGATACTCAACGTTCGTCAATCGGCGCAACGGTCAACCCGACCGGCGTGCCGGTGTACTCGCTCAACGGACGGTAGAGCCGGTTATCGGCGAGCTGTTCCAGGATATGTGCCGTCCAGCCCGCCGTGCGCGAGATGGCAAAAATCGGTGTAAAAAGGTCCGTCGGTAGGCCGAGCGAGTAATAAACCGTAGCCGAATAAAAATCGACGTTGGCATTGAGATTCTTTTTCTCCTTCACCAGCGCAGCGATGCGTTCGCTCATGCGCACCCACTTCGGTTCGCCGAGTTGTTCGGTCAGCTTGACCGCCATGTTGCGCAGATGCGGCGCACGGGGGTCGAGTGTCTTGTAAACACGGTGACCCATGCCCATGATCTTTTTCTTCTGGGCAAACTGTTCTTCTACCCAAGCTTCCACTTTGTCCTCCTCACCGATCTCTTTGAGCATGTGGATGACGCCCTCGTTCGCGCCGCCGTGCAGCGGCCCCTTGAGTGCACCAATGGCTGCTGTGACCGCCGAGTAAACATCGGTCAGCGTGGCAACCACCACCCGTGCCGTGAACGTCGAGGCGTTCATGCCGTGGTCGGCGTGCAGCACATACGCGAGGTCCAGGGTATCGGCGGCTTCCTTGGTCGGCTCCTTGCCATCGAGCAAATAGAGGAAATGGGCGGCCTCACTAAGATCGGCCCGGACGGGCGGCAGGTCCTTGCCTTGGCGGGCACGGTGATAATACCCCGTAATGACGCCGATTTTCGCGGTCAGCGAAAGGCAGCGCGCATAGTTGGACTCGTGGTCGTAGCCTTTGGTCGTATCGTACAACCCGAGCATGGAAACACCCGTGCGGATGACATCCATCGGGTTGGCATCCTTGGGGGCTTTCGTCAAAAACTCGACGAGTTGTGCAGGCAGTTCGCGCTGGTTACGCAGTTCACCGGAAAGCTTTTCGAGTTCGGCGCGGTTGGGTAACCGCTCGTTCCAGAGCAGGAAGATCGTCTCCTCAAAACTGACTTTGCCCGCAAGCTCGTTGATGTCGTACCCAGCGTAAATGAGCTGGCCCTTTTCGCCGAGCACGTCGCTCAGGCGGGTGGAATTGGCGACGATACCTTCGAGTCCTTTGGAAATCATGAATCGTGGGGATACTACTATGAACTACGTTTCTGGAGGAAAATCGGACGGATCAAGCTGGGTGCGAAACGCGTACGCCCAGGAATCGGGCGCGGCTTGGCGCGGCGGCACGGGCGTCGGTTGGGCAGGGGCGGGATGCGTAACGCCAGCCGCCGGTGCCGGTGGCACCTGCACTGGAGCGGAAGCTGCGCCACCGACAAAACGCCCGTTGATGAGCTGCAACCGGCGGGTAATCACGGTGCCGTCGCCGTGCGGAGAGGTCTCTTGCTTCAGGGTACTCGGTGGGCGCGTTGCGTCGGTCAAAGCCACGTTTTCCACCTTCGGGACCCGCACGAAATGACCGTCCACCAAACGGATCGTGAAGGGCCGAACGGGCTGGGGCTGGATCGGCTGAAGCTTTTTTTCCATGCTCATGCACGGGTGAAATAGAAGCTTTCATGCCAGGGACCCCAAATTATCGTTTTTCCTTCATGCTGGCAATGAGTGTATCTGCCATGGTGGCAGGGCTTTTCGCCACGGCGATCCCGGCGGTTTCCAGCGCGGCGATCTTGCCTTCCGCCGTTCCCTGGCCGCCGCTGACAATTGCTCCTGCGTGGCCCATGCGCCGCCCGGGAGGCGCGGTGGCCCCGGCAATAAATGCCGCCACGGGCTTTTTGCAATTCTCTGCGATCCAGGCAGCTGCTTCCTCCTCCGCCGAGCCGCCGATCTCGCCGATGAGGATAAACGCCTCCGTGCCCTCGTCCGCCGCGAAGAGTTTCACGGCGTCGAGATGGCTGGTGCCGTTGATCGGGTCGCCGCCGATGCCGATGCAGGTGCTCTGGCCGTAGCCGCGCGAAGTCAACTGCCAGACGGCCTCGTAGGTCAACGTGCCGGAGCGGGAAATGACGCCAATCGTGCCGGGCTTGTGGATGTAGCCGGGCATGATGCCGATCTTGCATTGCTCGGGCGTGATAACCCCCGGGCAGTTTGGCCCGATCAACCGGACGTTCGGCTTGGCGGCGAGCGCCTCCTTCACCCGCATCATGTCCATCACGGGGATGCCCTCGGTGATGCACACGATCAGTTCCACGCCCGCGTCGGCGGCTTCGAGGATGCCGTCCGCCGCGCCGGGCGGAGGGACGAAGATCATAGTGGCGTTGCAGCCGGTCTGCTGGCGCGCCTCGGCCACGGTATCAAAGACGGGGATCGTTTCGTCGAATTTCTCGCCACCGCGCCCGGGGGTGACGCCCGCGACGACGTTGGTGCCATAGTCGCGGCAGCCGCGCGCATGGAACGCGCCGGATTTGCCGGTGATGCCCTGCACAAGCAGGCGGGTGTTTTTATCGACGAGGACGGACATAAAGGGATGAGGAGGGGGGAGAACAGTAGCGTCACTCGCCGGTAGGATGCCCCGGGCGGCGGCGTTCGACGTAAATGGTATTGGCTTTCACCGTGCTGGGATTTGGGAGGTAACCCAGCCGCGTCTGGTGGGTTTTGATGTCGTAGCCCTCCGCCCGCCGGTCGCCGCTGCTATCGGCCGACGTACGCACGGCGGAAACCACGAGCGTGACCGGTTTATCCGTCGTTTCAGTCAGGGCGACCGAAAAGCGTCCCTCGGCGTCGGCGCGGGCGCTCCCCAGGACTTCGTCCGTCGGTTTGCCGTCGTCTTCCGCTTCCACGGCCTCAACCAGCACCCCGGCGACCGGCGCCTTGTTGCTCCGATAGAGCACCCGGCCTGTGTAGTGAGCCGCCGTGCGAGTGCCTGCGGAAACGCCGCCGATGACACTTAGCGTCAGCAACGTGATAATCACCACCGCTGCAATCGCCTTGCACAGGGTGGGTCTCTCAGCGTGAAGACACATGCCGGGGAGGGGTTTTGCGTGGGAAAACATGATGCGTGCAGAATATTGTCTTTCTCTACCTGGGGATGCAGTTCTACGCCGAGAGTGGGCTAAAACTCGTCGCTATTATGCCTCGTCCGCGCGGGCATGACGAGCGAGACGAAGCAGCGCTGGCTTTGCATACGGAAGCGTGGAGGTGCAACGACATCTTCACGCTGCCGTCGCCGCCGCGCCGACCACTTTCACCGCTGCATCGGTCAAATCGTTCGCCGTGATGACCGGCAGGCCGCTCTCTTGAATGAGCTTCTTGCCTTCGGCGACGTTGGTGCCTTCCAACCTCACCACCAGCGGCACTGGCAGGTTGACGGCCTTGACCGCGCCGATGATGCCCCGCGCGATGATGTCGCATTGCATGATCCCACCAAAGATGTTGACCAGAATCGCCTTCACGTTCTTATCGCTCACGAGAATTTTGAACGCTTCGGTCACCTGCTGCTCGTTCGCGCCGCCCCCCACGTCCAGGAAATTGGCTGGATTGCCGCCGTGGTATTTGATGATGTCCATGGTCGCCATTGCCAGTCCTGCGCCGTTGACCAGACAGGCGATGTCGCCCTCCAGACCGATGTAGTTGAGGCCGAATTTGCTGGCTTCCACCTCGCGCGGGTCTTCCTCGGCGGTGTCACGCATGGCGACGATTTCCTTGTGCCGGTAGAGTGCGTTGTCGTCGAAATTGAATTTGGCGTCGAGCGCGAGCACCCGGTTATCCGGCGTGAGCACGAGCGGGTTGACCTCAACCATCGAGCAGTCGCACGCCATGAACAGCTTGAAGAGATTGAAGATCACCTCGGAAGCGGGCTTGTTGAGCGCGCCACCGAGGCCGAGGCCCTGCGCGATCTTCCGAGCTTGGTAGTGCTGCAAACCGAGCGTCGGATGGACCATTTCACGGCTGATTTTTTCGGGCGTGTGTTCCGCCACGCTTTCGATATCCACACCGCCTTCCGTACTGGCAATGACCACCGGCACACCGGTCGCGCGGTCCATCAGGATCGCGAGGTAATATTCCTTGGCGATGTCGACACCCTGCGCGACGAGTACCTGATTGACCAACCGGCCTTCCTCGCCGGTCTGGTGGGTGACGAGTACCTGCCCGAGCATTTTGCCTGCGACCTCCTTCGCTTCCTCGGGCGTTTTGACGAGATGCACGCCGCCTTTGAACCCGTTCTTGAACGTCCCCTTGCCCCGGCCACCGGCATGAATTTGCGCCTTAACGACGAGGTTGTTGCCGCCGATCTCGCGTGCCACAGCCTCGGCCTCCTCCGCCGTGTGGGCAACTTTGCCCGGCGCAGTGGCGACGCCGTACTGTTGGAAAAGTTCCTTGGCTTGATATTCGTGGATGTTCATGCGGCGGGCGGAAGGGGGATGGTGGAAAAAGTATCGATAACTTCGCCCGAACGAACTTGCGCGAACGGTTGATGCGATGGGGTTTCAACGTAGGGACGGGAGCAAGCGGGCGTCAAGCGTTTGTTCCCCGCTTCCCTTCCGACAGAAAAATTCGCAGCGATGAGACGTTTTTATCGGAATGGAGAAAATATTACCCATAAAAGAACTATATAATGAGACGCTCCTGATTCGAACATGCATTCACGCATCTTTCACTCTGCGAGCGAGTAAACGTGATGATTTCTTCGAGTAAAATTCTGACAACGGCACGGTGTTCTGAGCTAAGCCTACGAACGGCACGAGAATTGTTTTGACACGCCCCGACAAAATCCGTACAACCCGGGCCGAAGCCACCGATAAACACCGATAAATCACGATCTCTCTATATGAAGCAATCCGGAAGTGCACTTACTCTCACTGGGCTCGCAGGGGCAGTCGCCGTTGCTGGTGCTAGCCAAGCCTACGGCACCGTCATCAACGTCGCGGCACCGAACACTATCACCGGCCACGCGCCGAGCACAGCCGGTACTTCGCGGGAATATTGGAACCCCGCAACTGGCGCAACCACGACCACCACCGGAGCGGACCTGGTAAACTTTGGTTACTATAACAACAGCTCCACCAACGAGTTTTTCACTGGTGTCTACCTGTTGAGTGCCACCTCCGGGGTCCCCGGCGGCGGCGTGGTCAGTTATTATGCTAGCAACGCCACCAATTACGCTTACGGACTCGCCAAAGGTGCAACGATTGGCACGGGCGCGACCTACGCAACCTTTGGGCAGAAAGCTGGTTACTACAGCATCCTGTCGCTTACCTACAAAGGGACTGCCTACGCGATTCAGAAACCCGGCACCACTTATTACGTCGGCTTCCAGTTCACCGATACGGCGGATGGTTTGCTGCACGACGGCTGGGTCGAACTGGAAAGTGATACTTACACCAGCGCTGCCAACCCTGGTGGATTGAAGTTTATCGCCGCCGCTTACAACAATGTTCCCGACGCTTCGGGTGGCACCATCGCCATCGGCGCGGTGGGCACCAACGCCATCCCGGAACCGGGCACGCTGTCCGCGCTCGCGCTCGGTGCTGCTGCCCTCGGTGGCGTCGGCCTCCAGCGTCGCCGTAAGAACGCCTCCGTTGTGGCTCAGGCCTGATTTCTCAAGGCGCTCCTAGCGCGAAAGACCTAAGTCTGGTTTCGTCCCGGTCTCCACAATCGTGGTTGCCGGGACGTTGCTTTTCGTCCTATATCTCTCCATGTCCGAACGCCTCACCCGACGTGTCCTCCTCATCGGCTGGGACGCTGCCGACTGGCAGATCATCCATCCACTGATAGAGGCCGGGAAGCTGCCGGTGCTCCAACGACTGGTCGAATACGGCACCAGCGGCAAAATCTCCACGTTGCAGCCGCCTTTGTCGCCGATCCTGTGGAACTCCATCGCCACGGGGAAACGGGCGGATAAACACGGGATTCTCGGCTTCATGGAGCCGCAGCCGGACGGCAGCGGCGTGCGGGCAGTCCGCAGCACGTCCCGGCGGGCCAAAGCTCTCTGGAACATCCTCAGCCAGAACGGACTGCGCAGCAGCGTGGTCAACTGGTACGCTTCCCATCCGGCGGAACCCATTGCGGGCACGGTGTTTACCAACCGGTTGACCAACGATGCGCTCGGCGACGATGGCGACCTCGCCCCGATGACGGCGGCGGCGGTCCACCCTCCCGAACTCCTCCAGACTGCCGAGGATCTGCGCGTGCATCCCGGCGAGATCGACCTCAAGCAGTTGCTCGCTTTTTTCCAACCGCCGCACCTGCCCGATCCCAAGGACCCGCGCTTCACCACGTTGGCGACCTACCTGGCTCAATGCGCGACCACGCACAACGCCGCGACCTGGTTGGCCGCGCGGGACGACTGGGACTTGCTCGCCGTGTATTACGACGCCATCGACCACATCGGCCACGGGTTTATCGAATACCACCCGCCTGCCATGGCGCACGTGAGCGCGGAGGATGCTGCCGTTTACGGCGAGGTGGTCAACAACATGTACCGTTTTCACGACATGATGCTGGGCACCTTGCTCGACCTGGCGGGACCGGATGCCACCGTGATCCTGCTCTCCGACCATGGCTTCTACAGCGACCATCTGCGTCCGGCGGTGCTGGAGGATTTGCGCGATCCTACCAAGAAGTTCGGCGTGGAGATGAACCCGATGTCCTGGCATCGTCCGCACGGCGTTTTCGTGGCGGCGGGCAAGGCGATCAAGCACGACGAACTGATCCATGGGGCAAGTCTGCTCGACGTGGCGCCGACGGTGTTGACGCTGCTCGGCCTCCCCGTGCCTGCGGACATGGATGGCCGCGCTCTGACGCAGATTCTCAAGGAGACCGTGCAACCCGAACGGATCGCTTCCTACGAGGAACCTCATCCGCAGGACGGGATGTGGCGTGACCTGCCCGTCGAGGAAAGCGACCCCTTCGCTGCCCGGCAGGCTTTGCGGCAACTGGCGGAACTCGGCTACGTCGAACTGGGTGGCGACGCGAGCGCGGAAAGGCTGATCTTTGAAACCGAGCGCGACCGACAGCACAATCTCGCCCATGTGCTGATTTCGGTGGGCCGCGCCGACGAAGGCATCGCGCTGCTGCAGACGATGCTCGAAGAAAAAGATAACCCCGATCTGCGGTGCCAGGTTGCCTTGATGCTGGCGCAGGCGGGCCGGGGAGCGGAAGCGGAGGAAATGCTTTCCAAGGTGCCGCCGGACAAGTTGAATTCCCCGCTGCCGAAGCTGGTGCTAGGGCAGATCAGACTGGGGCAGGGGCGTCTGGAGGAAGCCATGGCACTGCTCGAACCGCTCGGACGGGAGGAGTTTCCTCTTTCCTACCTGCACAACGCCCTCGGGCAAGTATACGTGCGGCGCGGGATGTTGGTCGAGGCGGAGGCAGCGTTCCGGCGCGCCGTGGAACGTGACGACAACAACGCCGAAGCGCACGACCGGCTGGGTTCGCTGCTGCGGCGGACGGGCCGCTACGAGGAGGCGGTGTATGAACACACCCGCGCTGCGACCTTGCAGCACGCCTGGCCTTCTCCCCACTTGCACCTGGGAATGGCGCTGGCTCGCACCGGCCAGTTCGATTGGGCCATCCGCGCCTTTGAGGTGGCCGTGGAACTCGCGCCCAACCACATTTTCGCACACCGTTGCCTGATGCATCTCCAGCGCCGCATCAAGGGGGACGATGCCAAGGCGCGCGAACATTTCAACCGCGTCACGGAGATACGCCGCCAGAGGCAGGCGGCGACCATGCCTGAAGCGGTTCCCGGCGCAGGGGGTTAGGCTACTCCTCGGGCATTCATCGGGGTCATGGAAGTTAGGACTTTCTGCCGGGATGGCGGGACGGATAACGCCGTCGCAAAAAACTTGCGGCCTGCACCAAGATAGGTTTAAAGTCAGGATTCTAAGTAACTACACCTGTTGCGTTTACAGAATATATAACACATATACGAGTTATGAATCGTCCTACATTCAAGCATGCATCCACCGGATTGGCAGGCGCCATCGCCATCGCCAGCGGCTTGCAGGCCTACTGAGCTACGGTTTTGGCGGCTTTGCCGACCACCTACATTCCGACCGCGCAGGAGTCGCCTTATCTCGTGGTGTTGGGGTCCCGGTACAGCACGAAGTTCTATGGCCAGTTCGTCAACCACACCGGCGGCGCGGCGTTCACCGGCTGGGCGGGTTTTGAATTCACGGAAGCGGACGGCCTTCATTACGGGGCCATCGAACTGACCACCTCGCGCTACCGCTCCGCCACGAATCCGGGAGGTATCACCTTCATCGCGGCGGAGTATAACACTACCCCCGGTGCGGCGGTCACCATCCCCGGGGCCGGCCCCGAACCGGCGACGCTCGGGGCCTTGGCTTTCGGTGGCGCGGGTTTGGCGGCAGCCGCCCTGCGCCGCCGTCGGAGCGCTGCGGCACAGGTCGGTTGAAGGATCGAGACTGTTAGACTGCTTCCTGACTGAATCTTTTCATCCCGGAGTCTTGGCGCAAAGCCCCGGGATGTTTTGCTTTTTGGACGGTTTCGTCCTTTTATTCGTCATGCCTTCAAGACTGGCCAAACGGGTCCTGCTCCTCGGCTGGGACGCAGCGGATTGGCAGACCATCCATCCGCTGATCGACCGGGGTGAGATGCCCGTGCTCCAGAGCTTGATCGAGCGTGGCGCCAGCGGTCGGATCGCCACGCTGCACCCGGTCATCTCGCCGATTCTCTGGAACTCGATTGCCACTGGTAAACGCGCGGATAAGCACGGGATCCTCGGGTTCACCGAGCCGACGCCCGACGGCCATGGCGCGCGCCCGGTCAGCAGCACCTCGCGCAAAGCGAAAGCGCTCTGGAACATCCTCAGCCAGCGCGGACTGCGCAGCGGCGTGGTCAACTGGTTCGCCTCCTATCCGGCGGAACCCATTGCAGGGGAAGTGTTTTCCAACCTGTTCGTCGATTCCTTTGAGCCGATGGCGACGCGGCGTTCGCTGGACCCGCGCGCGGTGTCTCCATTTGAGCTGCTCGAAGCGGCGGGAAGTTTCCGGGTCAGTCTGGACCAGATTACCACGGAGCAGATGCTGCCATTTTTCCCGGAACGGGTGCCGTTGGACCCCGCCGACGCGCGGCCCCGTATGTTGGCGCGGTTGCTGGCCGAGGCGTCCACGGTGCAAAATGCCGCCACCTACCTCGCGGCGGGCGACGACTGGGACTTCCTGGCGGTGTATCTCGACACCATCGACCACGCGGGTCACGGCTTCATGGAATACCACCCCCCGGCCATGACTCACGTCAGCGCAGAGGATGCTGCCGTTTACGGCTACGTCGTGCGCGGGGTGTACCGTTTCCACGACATGATGCTCGGCCAACTGCTGGCGGTGGCGGGACCGGAAACCACGGTGCTCCTCGTTTCGGACCACGGTTTTTACGGTGACCACCTGCGCCCCGCCGTGCAAAAGCACACCGCTGATCCGCTTGAAAAATTCGGCGAGGGGATGCACCCGGTGGCGTGGCACGCGCAGCAGGGCATTTTCGTGGCGGCGGGCGCGGGCATCAAACCCAACGCGCTCATTCACGGCACCACGCTGCTCGACATTGCGCCCACGGTGTTGATGTTACTCGGCTTGCCAGTGCCCGACGACATGGATGGCCGGGCGCTTTCCCGCCTGTTCACTGCGCCGGTGGAGCCGGAGCGCGTCACCTCCTACGAGGAGCTACATCCGCAGGACGGCGTGTGGCGCGGCGTGTCTGCCGAGGAAAGCGACCCCTTCGCCGCCCGGCAGGCGATGGAACAACTCACCGCGCTCGGCTACATCGAGATGCCTGACGCCGACGACCCGGAGAAGGCTGCGACCAACGCGCTGTGGGACCGACGCAACAACTTAGCGCAGGTTCATTATTCGTCGGGCCGGTTGCGCGAAGCGCTCGAATGGTTGCGCGACTTGCTCGCGGAGCGTCCGCTGCCGGGGTTGCGCTGTCATCTGGCGCTTTGCTACCTGGGTCTGGGAGATGCCGCCAGGGCGGAAGCGGAAGTCGCCATGCTCCTCGCGGAGCCTGCCAATAACGGAGTCTTCGCGCAACTGATCCTCGGACAGGCGAAACTGGCCCTGCACAAGGACGACGAGGCGCGCGCCCTGCTCGAACCGTTGCGCCACGCGGAGGCGCATCTGCCCTATTTGATGGTTGCCCTGGGCAGACTCACGCTGCGCGCCGGAGAGCTGGGCGAAGCGGAAGCCGCCTTTCGCCGCGCCCTGGAACGCGACGAATTCAACGCGGAGGCGCACGACGCGCTGGGAGTGGTGCTGCGGCGCGCCGGACGGGTGGAGGATGCCATTTACGAGCACATGCGGGCGACTTCGCTCCAGCATCAACAGGCCCAGTACCACGTCAATCTCGGGGTGGCATTGGCGAAGAACGGGCAGATTGATTGGTCGGTGCAGGCGTTCGAGGTTGCGGCGGACCTGGCGCCCGACGAACCTTTCCCGCGCCGTTGTCTGGCCCGGGTGTATTTCTCCGCGAAGAAGGACCGCGAACGCGCTCGTTACCACGCCGAGCAGATGCTCCGCCGCCGACAAGTGCTGCGCGAGCGCCGCGAAGTGGCGATGCAGGCAGAAACCTGAAACGTTGCCAGACTTCCATGGAAACCACCCCTCCCGCAATCTTCCACGCCCGGCCCATCACCATCGTCAGTGGCTTGCCGCGCTCGGGCACCTCGTTGATGATGCAAATGCTCGCCGCCGGGGGGATTTCGCCGATGACGGACGCGCTGCGCGCCGCCGATCCGAGCAACCCGCGCGGATATCTGGAGCTTGAAGCCGTCAAAAAGTTGAAGGTGGATCGCTCCTGGCTCCCGCAAGCGCGGGGAAAAGCCGTCAAAATCATTCACTTGCTGTTGGCCGATCTGGCAGGCGCGCCACCGGATGAGGATGGGCAGCCGTTGGAGTTCCGCGTCGTCATGATGCGGCGGCCCATCACGGAGATCGTGGCGAGCCAGCGTGCGATGCTGTCACGGCAGAGCAAGGCGAGCGCCGCCCTACCGGATGCGCAGTTGGCGAAGATTTTTACGGAACAACTCGCCCGCGTCGAAGTCTGGCTGGACAGCAGGCCGGAATTCCGCGTGTGCACGGTGCAATACCCTGAACTCGTGGCGCGCCCGGCGGAGACGGCGGCGCGGGTGAACGCATTTCTCGGCGGCGCGCTGGACGAGGCCGCGATGAGCCGGGCCGTCGATCCATCGCTGTACCGGGAGAAAGTTTAAAACGTGGCCATGTCGTCGGGCAACGGGGTTTCGACGGTCAGGGGCTGGCCGGGTTCCGCGTCGAACGTCAGCCGCCACGCATGCAGCGCATGGCGGTCCAGCAGAAGGGCGCGGGAGAGTTCCAGCGTCCAGCCCGTTTCGATGAATTTTAGATAGCAGCGTTCGTCCGGGCCGTAAATCTTGTCGCCGACGACCGGATGGCCGGTGGACGCGAGATGCACGCGGATCTGGTGCAGCCGCCCGGTCTCGGGCAGGGCGCGCATCAGGGCAAAACGCTCGCCGTTCCGCTCGAAGCGGCGCCGCGTCTCGAAACGCGTGCGGGCCGGTGCGCCGTCGGGATGGATCGTGCGCTTGAGCCAAATCGCGGACGGCAGTTTCTCGCCCTGGCGCAGCAGCGGGGCGTCCACGGTGCGGGCCTCCCACTCCGGCCAGCCGCGAACCAGCGCGAGGTATTCCTTGCCGATCCGGCCTCGCATCATTTCCAGCGAAAACCGGCGCGCGGCTTCGCTGGTCTTGGCGACGAGCATCACGCCGCTGGTTTCGCGGTCCAGCCGATGGATGAGCGATACCTGTCCGCCGGAAGCGAGTTCGCACGCCAGCAGTGCCCGCAGATGATCGAGCAGGGTCACCGGACCGCCGGGGCGCGTCGGGTGGACGAGCAGATGCGGTGGTTTGCTGACCACGAGCCAGTCGGCGCCTTCGGCCACGATGGGAATGGGGATACGCACGGAAACCGGGGGCCGCTGGTAACGGGAAACTCTTTTCTCCGCAACAAGGGCCGCGCCGAGCGTACATTGGAACGACATGACGACCGCCGCCATCCGTTTGCAGAGAGTTTCACGCTGGTACGGGCCGCTCGAAGGCCGGGTCCACGCTTTGAACGACCTGACCCTCGAAATCGCGGAGAAAGATTTCGTCGCCGTCACCGGGCCGAGCGGTTGCGGCAAGAGTACGCTGATGCATTTGCTCGGCGGGCTGGACACTCCCAGCGCGGGGGAGATCTACGTCGGCGCGCTCGGGCTGCATTCCGCTGATGAACGCGCTCTGACCGTCTACCGCCGCCGTGACCTGGGCATCGTGTTCCAGTTTTTCAACCTGCTGCCGACGATGAACGTGCTCGAAAACGTCAGCCTGCCGCTGCTGCTGGCGGGTGCGCCGCCATCGAAGACACGCGCGCAGGCCATGGAGCTGCTCGACCTGGTTGGCATGGCGCCGCGCGCGGGCCACTTTGTGCATCAGCTCAGCGGCGGCGAGATGCAACGCACGGCGATTGCCCGGGCATTGATTCATCGTCCGCGCTTGTTGCTAGCCGACGAACCGACGGGCAACCTGGATTCCGCCGGGGCGGGGCGCGTGCTGGAAGTCCTACGCCAAGTCGCCACGCAAGCCCTGACGACGCTGGTAGTCGTCACCCACAGCGAGGAGGTCGCCCGGACGGCGAATCGGCGCATCCGTTTGAAGGACGGTAGGCTGGACGAGAGCACGACGGTGGTCCCGGTCGCCAATTAGTTCGCCAGTGTGGCATGAAACGTAGGCGCGCGGCTCTAAGTTTTATCCATCTTTGGGTTACATGCTCAGGGCGATGGACGCAAAAACCCCCGGCGGTCGAGTCGCCGGGGGTTGCAAGGAGTTGCGATGGATAGATTTAAACCAGCTTATCGGCGTAGTATTTGATCATGCCTGGGTCAAGGTCGCTCGGCGAGACGAGTTGCGGCTCGTCGTCGAGGACCGGCCAGGGGTAACCCTTGGGCATCTCGTCCTTGACTACCAACGGCTTGCCGTCTTCCGGGTGCGGCCCGTTCCAGATTTTGGCGATCTGCGTGTAATCCTTGCTCTGATGATATTGGACGAGGTGCAGACCCTGTTCTTCTTCAAGCTTGCGGGCCTCGGGAAATTTGCGGTTGCTCACGTCGGGGATGGGCAGAAGGCCGCCGACGTTGACGCCGGTGAGGACTTCGAGCGCCTTGGCGTAAGCGACGATGTGCGTGCCGCCGCGCACCAGCAGGTAGCCGATCATCGCGCGGGCGCAAGGGTCGTCCGTGGACTCGTAGGCGCGGGTCTTCCCGGCGCGCGCGCCGCACTCCAGGAAGAAATTATGGAGCAGGTCGAGCTTCAGGTTGCCGCTGGAAAAAACGTTTTCGCCGGTCCAGAAACGGCCCATGGAATCCATCGGCAACGCCTGCTGACCGCTGTTGAGGAAATGGGACGTGTTGCGAAAATTGGTCGCCTCCTTGAGCGGGGCAGGATTTTTCTTGGCGTCCTTGTGGGTCTTAGCAGGGTCGGGGACCTTGCCGCCGGTCTTGGCGCCCTGGTTGCGGTCGTCGCGCGGGGTGGTGCCGGTCAGAAGCAGGTTGATGGTGGCCGTGACCGCCTCGATGTGGCTATACTCCTCGGCGGCGATGTTGGAAATGAGATCGTAGAAAGGCCGGAAGTTCTTCTTCCCCCGGAAGTTGAACGACTGGAACGTGTAGTTCATCAGCGTGGACATCTCGCCGAATTTGCCGCCCAGCAGTTCTTGAACAGCAGCGGCGGCGTTGGCGTCGGGACCGTTGGGGGCGGGGAGGTCGACGGTGATTTGGTCGTGGCGAAAGATCATAGGACCATAGCTACGGGGATTGACATCGGGCCGGTTGCAAAAATCGGCACTCTCGGTGACTCATCTAATCACGCGGATGGGAAATGATTTCGAGGCTGGCACCTTCCGGGCGCGCCCGTAACAGCCTGGCTAAGGTGCGCAGTCCCCAAAGCTCGGAACTCCGGTGCCCGAGCGCGACGATGCCGAGGCCGGTTTCCCGCACCGCCGCTCGCGCCGGTTGCCGCCATTGGCCGGTGACGTAGACGCCGGCGCCGCGCTCGTGGGCCTCCCGAACCAGGGCATCGGTCATCGCGCCGACCACGGCCACGCGCGTGATCGTTTCGTCATCAGGAGCCGGGGGCGTCACCTGTTCCAAGCCGCTGAATTCCGTGCGCAGTTGCGCGGCGACCACGTCGAACGCAACCGGTATCGGCAGCGCACAGATCATTCCCAGCGGTCGGCCTGCCTTGAGGCCCAGGATGGCCGGTTCGCCCCAGCTGCACGCCGCCGCCAGCGCGGGGTTGAACCCGGTGGTCAGGCGTTCGTCGAAAGCGAGATGGTATGCCAGCACGCCGGTCCCGGCGGTTTGAAGTGCGTGGCGTTGCGGGTCCGACAGACTCCAGGGACGGTGCAGGAACACGGCGTCCAACCGCTCGGCGGCAACCCATTCCCCGAACGTCGGCCAAGGTTCCAGCCCCAGCCCCAGCCGGTCCACGGGTCGTGCCGGGGGCAGAAACCAGCCGTTCTGTTCGTCGGTGTCCGCGAAAAGGGAGGCGTCGAGCGTCTCGTCGAACAAACGCAAGAGATTTGGAGGAGAAAGACTCAAGAGTATGCAAGCTACGCAGGTTTTCGCCGAGCGAGAAAAAGAATCCCGGGCGGTCACTGTTCCTTGCCCTCGCTCCACAGACAAATCTTCCTTGCGGGTTGACACTTGTAGCGGGAATCTTGCGCTAACTTTATGGACAATCCGCCTCCCGTTTCCCCCGATCTGCGCATCCTGGCCATCGACGTGGGAGGCTCGGGATTAAAGGCCGCGGTGCTCGACGCCGAAGGCAACATGCTGACCGAACGCGCGCGCGTGAAAACCCCGCACCCCTGCACGCCCGATGTGCTGCTCGCGGAGATTACCAAACTCGTCGCCGAGTTGAGCGGGCACGAGTTCAACCGCATCTCGGTGGGTTTTCCGGGCGTGGTCCGCCGGGGGGTCATTCTCACGGCCGCGAACCTCGGGCCGGGATTGGGCGGGTTTGCGCTGTCGGACGCGTTGTCGCAACGCCTGGGACACCCGTGCCGGGTCATCAACGACGCGGACATGCAGGGGTTGGCCGCGGTGCACGGGCACGGGGTGGAGTTGGTCGTCACCCTAGGTACGGGCATGGGCAGCGCGATGTTCAACGAGGGACAACTCGCGCCGCACCTGGAACTCGCGCACCATCCGTTCCGCAAGGGGGAAACCTACGAGGAGCAGATCGGCAACCACGCGTTGGAAAAGGTCGGCCCGAAAAAGTGGAACCGCCGGGTCAAGCTGGCCGTGGGGACGCTGCGGGCACTGACCACCTTCGACCGCCTGTACCTCGGCGGCGGCAACGCGAAGCTCGTCGATTTCAAGCTGGAGAACGACGTGGAGATCATCGACAACACCAACGGGATCAAAGGCGGCGCGTGGCTCTGGCGGCAGAGTGTGCAACCGGCCTGAACCCGGCGGATGGTCAGGGGGTGTTGCCAGGGTCGCTCGCCGTGGGGACGCGGTCGTAGCGGTAAACATCGAGACGGTCGGTGAAGCGCACGTCGATGGGGAGGAAGGTTTTGCCGCTCTCGTAAAAGAAAAATTCCCAGGTAAGCGGGGCCTTTTCCAGCCGGAAGATGTAGACGAGCCGCACCAGCGCGGTGCCAAACATTTTTTCCTCCACCAGATCGTAGCCGAGGGGTTTGCCGTAGGCGGTCTAGCTGGATTGCAATTGGCGGCGGAGGTTATAGGAGGCTTCAGGTTTGCTGGCGTTGATGCTCGATCCGGCGAGCAGCGTGTCGAATGCCTTGGCCGAATCGCCCTGGATGATCGTGTTGAAAAACGCCTCGGCCTTTTCGTGCGGCGCGGAGTAATCTACCCCGGACGCGGCGGCGCTTTTGCCCAACGCGGCGAAGGAGCAGAGCAAAATCAGGAGGGAAACGCGGAGGAAAGGCATCCGTTTCTTTAGTTCCGGCAGAAGTAAACCGCAACTCGGACGGGAGACGGAGCGGACGAATGGGGGTTGGCCGCCTTACAAACGAAAAGGCGGTGGGCCGCGATGGAATAGGAATGGTTTATCTCGCCTCACTCTTCGCGTTGGTGGCTGGCGCGCTCATCGCCTTACAGTTCGGCGTCAACGCGGCGTTGCGCGGGTTTCTCGGCGCGGGCAGTCCGTTCTATGCCACGCTAATCTCCTATGCGGTCGGCACGGTGGCGTCGCTGGCGTGTTTGCTGGCGGTGCGTCCGGCGATGCCGATCTGGAGCCGGGTGACGGCGGTGCCCTGGTGGGCTTGGACCGGCGGGGCGATTGGCGTGGGGTACGTCACGGCTAGCATCCTGTTGGCACCGAAGCTCGGCGCGACGCGGCTGATCGTGCTGGTGGTCGCCGGGCAACTGCTGGCGTCGGTCGTATTCGACCATTTCGGCTGGATCGGGTACGCGGCCCGGTCTTTCAATGCGTGGCGGGCATTTGGCTGTGTGCTAATGATTGCTGCCGTCGCGATCATCAAAACACATTAACCGGAGACGAACCGATGCCGAAAACCCCCGAGAACGACAGCTTCGCCGAGTTCGTGCTGGAACAATTGTCGCCACTGGGCACGATCACGGCGCGCAACATGATGGGCGGCAAAACCCTTTATTGCGACGGGACCGTTTTCGCGCTGATCGGGCACGGCTCGCTGTACCTCAAAGCCGACAACGAGAACCGACCGGCGTTCGAGTCGCGCGGCTGGCCCGCCTTCCAGCCCGACCCGAACGCACCCGGCACAATGTCTTATTACCTCGTGTCCGCCGACGTGCTGGAGAACCGGGACGAATTGACGCGCTGGGCATCGGAAGCCATCGCGGCGGGTCAGCGGTCCGCCCGGAAAAAAAAGCCGAAGAAATGATGCGGCCTCAGCCCGTTGGCCCGGCAAACAAATCATCGACCAGCATGGTCCAGCCCGGAACGGCTGGTTCGGCCTAGGCGGTCTCGCCGCGCCGGTAAACGGCGGCAGGCTTTCGCCGTTGCCACCGCAGAAGACCCGAACTATATCCGCGCCGAGCAGGTCCATGTCCCAAACGACGAGCCGACGAGCGTGCCAGCGGCAAAATAATCAGGGCGTTTAGCGGCCATTTCGCGTTCCGCCGCCGGGCTGTAGTCGCCTTCGCTACGTACTTCTATGGCGAAAGGAGATGCGCCCTTGAAGAACTTCATCCCGGCGGCTGGTCCGGTGTAACAAGCGACACCCGGGCTGAAAGACTTGCGGTGCGACAGGTTGACCAGAAATCCTTTGCCGTCGCCAACCGCTAAGCCCTTTTGGCCTGCCGAGCGTAGCGATGAAGAAACACAAAAATTTCATCACCGGCATAACCCGGCATTTGACCCGCCATGGGAAAGTGGACGACCCGGGAGAGTTCATCCACCAAGTCGCGGGTTGCTGTCAGCATATTTATGGAGCGAGACCAGCGTAAGCGTCTTGTGCGCTGCTAGCTACCTCAATCCTCGTAGGCTTCCATCGGCACGCAGGAACAGACCAGGTTGCGGTCGCCGTAGACGCTGTCGATACGGCCCACGGCGGGCCAGAATTTGTGCTCGCGGGTCCAACGCGCCGGGTAGGCGGCCAGCGAACGGGAATAAACGTGCGGCCATTCGTCGGCGGTGACGGCCTGCGCAGTGTGCGGGGCGTGCTTGAGGACGTTGTCCTTTGTGTCCGCCTCGCCGGATTCGATGGCTCTGATTTCGCCGTGGATGGCGATCATCGCGTCGCAGAAACGGTCCAATTCTTCCTTGGACTCGCTCTCGGTGGGTTCCACCATCATCGTCCCGGCCACAGGCCACGAAACGGTGGGCGCGTGGAAACCGTAATCCATGAGACGCTTGGCCACGTCTTCGACTTCGACCCCCGCGCTCTGCTTGTAGCTGCGCAGGTCGAGGATACACTCGTGGGCGACCAACCCGTCGTTGCCACGGTAGAGTACCGGGAAATGCGGCTCCAGTTGTTTGGCGATGTAGTTGGCGTTGAGGATGGCCAGCTTCGTTGCTTCGGGCAGGCCGTCGCGGCCCATCATGGCGATGTAAAGCCACGAGATGACCAGAATGCTTGCGCTGCCGAGCGGCGCGGCGGATACTGGGCCGTTGTCCGAGATGTTGTAAGCATCGTGCGCCGGATGGCCGGGTAGGAACGGACGCAACGCTTCGGTCGCGCAGATCGGCCCGACGCCCGGCCCGCCGCCGCCGTGCGGGATGCAGAAGGTTTTGTGCAGATTGAGATGGACCACGTCCGCGCCGATGTCGCCGGGACGGCAGAGTCCGACCTGGGCGTTCATGTTCGCGCCGTCCATGTAGACCTTTCCGCCGTGGGTGTGGATCGTCTGGCAAATGTCGGTGATCGTCGCCTCGAAGACGCCGTGCGTGGAAGGATAAGTAATCATCAACGCAGCAAGGTCGTCCTTGTGCGCTTCGGCGCGGGCGCGAAGGTCGGCGAGGTCGATGTTGCCCTGGCTGTCGCAGCGCACCGGGACCACCTGATAACCGGCCATGACCGCACTGGCCGGGTTGGTGCCGTGGGCACTGGTCGGGATGAGGCAGATTTTGCGGTGACCCTGGCCACGCGATTCGTGGTAGCCGCGAATAGCGAGGAGGCCTGCATATTCGCCCTGGCTGCCCGCGTTGGGTTGGAGGCTGACGGCGGGCAGGCCGGTAATTTCGCCCAGCCATTTTTCTAACTCGTGCGCCATGATGCGGTAGCCCTCGGCCTGCACAGCAGGTGCGAACGGGTGGATCTTGCCGAACTCGGGCCACGTCACGGGGAACATTTCCGTGGTGGCGTTGAGCTTCATCGTACAGGAGCCGAGCGGGATCATGCTCGTAGTGAGCGAGAGATCCTTGGCTTCGAGGCGGCGCAGGTAGCGCAGCATCTCGGTCTCGGTGTGGTATTTGTTGAAGACCGGGTGGGTGAGGAAGGGCGTTTCGCGCGCCATCGTCACGGGGAAGTCGGACAGGTCGGCGGCGAATGCGGCGGGGTCGAAGCCCAGGGGCTGGCCCTGGTTGAAAACGCTCCAGAGGTCCTGGAGGTCGACCACGTCGGTGGTTTCGTCGAGGGACACGCCGACCGTTTCGGGGTCGAGGTGGCGCAGGTTGATGCCCTTGGCGTTGGCGGCGAGATGGATTTCGAGCGCCTTGCCCGCGCCGACGTGAATGGAGAGAGTGTCGAAAAGACCGTCAGGTCCGACCTCGTAGCCGAGTTGGCGCAGACCGGCGGCGAGACACTGGGTCAGTCGGTTGACGCGGCGGGCGATGGCCTTGAGACCCTCCGGGCCGTGGTAGACGGCGTACATCGACGCGATGACCGCCAGGAGTACCTGCGCCGTGCAGATGTTGCTCGTCGCCTTGTCGCGGCGAATGTGCTGTTCGCGGGTTTGCAGGCTTAGGCGGTAAGCGGGTTTGCCGTGGCTGTCTTTGGAGACGCCGACCAGACGGCCAGGGAGATTCCGTTTGAATTCGTCCTTCACCGCGAAGTAAGCGGCGTGGGGGCCACCGTAGCCGAGCGGCACGCCGAAACGTTGCGTGCTGCCGACCGCCACGTCCGCACCGAACTCGCCCGGCGGCTTGAGGATGCAGAGGGCGAGCGGGTCGGCGGCGACAATGGCTAGGGCGTCGGCGGTGTGGACCTTTTGATTGAACGTCTCGTAATCGAAGATCGTGCCATCCGTCGCGGGGTACTGGACCAGCGCGCCAAAAGATTTGTCGTCGATGGCGGTCGTTTCGTGATCGCCGACGACGATCTCGATTTTCAGTGGCCGGGCGCGGGTCTGGACGACGGCAATCGTCTGCGGATGGCAGCGTTCGGAGACGAAGAACGATTCCTTGCCCGGTTTGCCACGCACAGCGTAGGCCAGCGCCATCGCCTCGGCGGCGGCGGTGCCCTCGTCCAGCAACGAGGCGTTGGCGATGTCCAAGCCGGTGAGGTCGCAGACCATCGTCTGGAAGTTGATGAGAGCTTCGAGACGGCCCTGGGCTATCTCAGCCTGATAGGGGGTGTAGGCGGTGTACCAGCCGGGGTTCTCGAGGATGTTGCGCTGGATGACGCCTGGGGTCAGCGTGTCGGCATAGCCGGTGCCGAGGTAGGAGCGGAATACTTTGTTGCGGGCGGCGATGTTGCGCAGTTCGCCCAAGGCTTCGCTCTCGCTCAGGCTGACGGGAAGCTGGAGCGGGCGTCCGAGGCGGATGTTAGCGGGGACGGCGGCGTCGATGAGGGCGTCAAGTGTGGGGTAGCCCACGAGGTCGAGCATCTGAGCAATTTCCGCTGGGCCGGACCCGAGGTGCCGCCGGGGGAAAGTGTCGAGCGGACGGAGCGGATCGGGTGCCGGGGCGGCAGGCGCGGTGGCGGAGGGCTGGGAAGAAGGGGTGGAAACAGCGGGAGCGGGCGCGGTGTCGAGTTCGGGCATAGCAGAATCCAGATGGTTACAGGGAAACTACGCCGGAAATCGCGTTTTGTCTCGCGCCGTTGCGACGCCTGTGACGCCTGTGAACTATATTCTTTCTGCCACCCGGCAAATAAGATAGATTCATTCCCATGGACGCGATTCTGGAACAGATGGTCGCTTCACCGGCACTGCCCCGGTACGTCGATACCTTGCAAGCGTTGCTGACGGATGAGCGCGCCCGGCGCGAGCGGTTCTATGAGGAAATGACCGAGCAACAGAAAGTGGAGTTCATCAACGGAGAAGTGTTCATGCATTCGCCCGCAAAGATTCGGCATACGGAGGTCGTGGGACATCTAATCCTTCTGCTAGGCACCTATGTCGCCAGGAAAGATTTGGGCTGGGTGGGCTTCGAGAAATGCTTGATTTGCCTGACGCGCAACGATTACGAACCCGACGTGCTGTTCTATGGGCGGGAGAAAGCAGCGATGCTTCAGCCCGACCAGATGAAGCTGCCCCCGCCGGACTTCGTCGTCGAAGTGCTTTCGCCCAGCACCGAACGGCACGACCGGAACGTCAAATTCGAGGATTACGGCGCGCACGGGATCACCGAATACTGAATCATCGACCCAGTTGCCCAGGTCGTCGAACAGTATGCGCTGCTGCCGGGCAGCACGGGGTACCAGACGCTCGGGACCTGGAGTGGCGACACGGAAATGGTCAGCGCGGCGGTACCGGGGTTTCATTGCCCGGGCGTTATTTGACCAGCAGGCGAACTTGGCGGCACTGACGTGAGCACGCTCAGGCCGCGATCTGCTTGCCGTAGGTATCGGCGTCCATGAGCGCATCGGCGTCGGCGCTGACCACGTCTTTGAGCTTGAAAAGCCAGCCGTCGCCGTAGGGATCGGTGTTGACCAGAGCCGGATTGCCCGCCAGGGCCGGGTTAACCTCGGAGACCTCGCCGCCCACGGGGCAGTAGATGTCGCTAGCGGCCTTGACCGATTCGACCACCGCGACGGTTTGCCCGGCGGCGAGCTTCGTGCCGACCTTTGGCAGATCGACGTAGACGATGTCGGTCAATTCCGCCTGGGCGTGGTCGCTGATGCCGACGGTGCCGTCCGTGGCGCGGAGCCATTCGTGGGTTGGGGCGAATTTGAGATCATTTGGCACGTTCATGATGGAGAAAGAAAGCGGGTTACGGGTGGTTGGAAAATGCTTAGACCTTGTCGCCAGCGGGAGTGAAGCGTTCGTCGCGGCGTTTGTAGAGCGGCTTTTTCTCGGTGACGGCGGCGTAGCGTTTGCCCCGGATGTCGATTTCTATCGGGGTGCCAGCCTTGGCGAGTTTGGCGGGCAGGTAAGCCATGCCGATGCCTGCTTCCAGGCTGGGAGAGAGGCCGCCGCTGGTCGTCTCTCCGACCGTTGCGCCGTCAGCGTAAACGGCGTAGTGCGGGCGGGGCGGGGGACTCTTGTCCGTCATGCGGAACGCCGCCAGCCGTTCGGCGGGGCCGCCGTCGGCCTTTTGCCGGAGGAGAACGTCGCGCCCGATGAAGGCGGGTTTTTCCAGGTCCACGAAGACGCCCAGACCGGCGGCGAGCGGAGTGCGGGTGGGTGACAGATCGGAGCCGTTCAGCGGGTAGCAGACTTCCAACCGCAGGCTGTCGCGCGAGCCGAGGCCGCAGGGAATGAGACCGATACCTGCGCCGAGCTGGAGGAGTTCGTCCCAGATGACCTCCGAGGCGCGGGCGGGGAAAAACCACTCGAAGCCGTCCTCGCCGGTGTAGCCGGTACGCGCGACGAGGAAGGTCAGGCCGTCGCGGTCAAGCACGCGGACGCCGAAACGCTCGGGGCAAATGGCATCCGGGCCGAAGAAAGTGGCGAAAATCTGCGCGGCGCGCGGACCTTGGACGGCCAAGGCGGCGAAACGGTCGGAGCGGTTGGCCAGTTCGATGCCGGTGTCCCCCTCGGCGTCGGGTGGGGGCAGGTGGCTCTGAAGCCACGCGAAATCCTCGTCGATCTTGGAGGCGTTGACCACCAGCAGGAATTCACCGTCGGCATACTCGTAGATGATGAGGTCGTCAATGACGCCACCCTGTTCGTTGAGCAGAAAACCGTACTGGCTCTGGCCCGCGGTGATACGGCCGAGATTGTTCGTAAACAGGGTGTTGAGCCAGGCTTTCCCGCCCGCACCGCTGACGATGAATTGTCCCATGTGCGAGATGTCGAATACTCCAGCAGCGGTGCGCACAGCGCGGTGCTCGGCCAGGATGCCGCTCGGGTACTGCACGGGCATCGACCAACCGCCGAAGCCGACCATCTTGCCGCCGAGACGGACGTGCGCGGCGTGGAGCGGAGTCTGCTTGAGCGACAGGGAAGCCGGTTGCTCGGCGGTGGCAGGCGGGAGAGAATCAGAGGCAGGAGCGGCTTCCGTGGACACCCTATCTCTCTTAGCGGTGCCGGGAGGTGCTGTCAAAGAATTGTCGGGTGGAAAGTCCCCGGCAGCTGGGACCATCGCATCATCCGCACGCGAAGTGCAGGTGGCGCACGATGCAGAGGAAACCGGAGGCGCCGGACCCCGGTTCCGTTCGATTCCCTGACACTCGCTTCTTTTACATGCGCTGGATTTCTACCCTCGAACGCCGCTTCGGCCACTTGGCCATCCCCGGCCTGATGCGCGTGATCGTGATGTGCAACGTGCTGGTTTACGTGATGATGTTCAGCAGGCCGGAGATCGTCGAGGTTTTAACCCTGCGGCCCGAGCGCGTCATGGCAGGCGAGGTGTGGCGGTTGGCGAGCTACATTTTCATCCCGGCGGCCAGCGCGGGGGGGAGTCTCAACATGATGCCGCTCAACCTGTTGTTCGCGCTGCTTTATTTTAATTTTCTCTGGCTCATGGGAGAGGCGTTGGAACGGGCGTGGGGCAGCTTCAAATTCAACCTTTTCTACCTGGTCGGGATGGTTGGGACGACGGTTGCCGTATTTTTCTTCGGGTCGGGTGATGTCAGCGGATTTTACCTGAATTTGTCGTTGTTTTTTGCGTTCGCCACGCTGTTCCCGAATTTTTCGATCCTCGTTTATTTTATCCTGCCGGTGGCGGCGAAGTGGATCGCGTTGCTTTCGCTGGCGTTCACGGGGTTGTCGTTTGCGGATGGCTCCAGTTCGGTCCGGCTAGCCATCCTCGTTTCGCTGGCGAATTACCTCCTGTTTTTCGGATACGAATGGGCGCGTATCTGGCGCGAACAGGGACGCACCATCGCGCGGCGGCAGCAGTTCCAGATGACGGCGCGCGTCGAGGCGGACGAGACGTTGCACCACTGCAAGGTTTGCGGGGCCACGGAGGCCAGCGCGCCGGATCGGGAATTCCGCGTTGCGGCGGACGGGGAGGAGTATTGCCAGATCCATCTGCCGTCGCGGGGACAGGAAAAGGTGGCGGGCTGACGGCGCGGAGGTCCGCTAAGAGAAAGGACGAACGCGGGGAATCAGCGTACCTGCCGCGCATGTTCCAAGATTCGGAGAGCTCGACCGCTGGAGAGGGACGTACGAGCTTGCTCCACCCCGGCGAGCAGGTCGGCGGAAAGCCCCGCCGCCACGAAGCCAGCGGCGGCGTTGAGCAACACGATGTCGCGGCGCGCGCGGCCGATTTCCCCGGACAAAATGCCGGTAAGCACCCGGGCGTTGTCTTCTGCGGTGCCGCCCCGGAGTTCGTCCAGGGTGTTGATCCGGGGCAGGCCGGTTTGTTCGGGGGTGAGGGTCTCGTGGAAGGTTTCGCGGCTCCGGCGAAGGTCGAATCGGCTGACGTGGTTCACGCCCAGCGTGGACAGTTCGTCCATGCCACCCGCGCCGTGGACCACCCAGACGCTGCGGCGGCCAAGCTGGCGCAGAACTTCGGCGTAGGTTTTCGTCAGCCCGGCGGTGAAGATGCCGACGAGCTGGTGGTCGGGCCGGGCGGGATTGAGCAGGGGGCCTAGCAGGTTGAAGATCGTACCGATGCCCTCGGCGGCGAGCTGCCGACGCACCGGGCCGATGGCCGCAAAGGCGGGGTGGTATTGCGGCGCGAAGAGAAAACCGAAGCCTGTCGTTTCCAAACTGTGGCGCAACGCGGCGGGCGGCAGGTCGAGCGGCACGCCGAGCGCGGCGAGCACGTCGGCCCCACCGCTCCGGGAGGTGACGGCACGGTTTCCGTGTTTGACGACCGCCGCGCCGCCCCCGGCCAGGACGAAGGCGACGGTGGTCGAGACGTTGAAAAGATGAAGCTGGTCGCCGCCGGTGCCGCAAACGTCGATCATCGGGCCGGGGAGCCGGGCGGGATCGACCTGCGGGTCCACGGCGCGGGTCAGCAGGGCGCGGGCGAATCCGGCGATTTCTCCGGGGGTTTCGCCCTTGGCACGCAGGGCGCGCAGGAACGTGGCCTTGCCGGGGTCAGGTTCGGCGGGGTCGGCCAGGGCAGCGACGGCGGAGTCGATCTGCGCGGGCGATAATTCCGCAGGGTACGCGAGGGTTTCGAGCCACGGGGAGAACGACCCGGACGAGTGAAGGGGGGAAGCCATGGCATGCGTTGTCCGCCGCCATCAGCGTGGCGGGCGGAAACCAGGCAACTTAAGCATCCGATGGAAGTTGGCTAAACGAATTCTTTTCGCAGCTATTTTTCCGTATGCCTACTTTTGACATCGTTTCGGAAATCGACCGGCAGGAAGTGGACAACGCGTTGAATCAGGCGCGCAAGGAACTCGTGACGCGGTTTGATTTCAAGGGCAGCGAGGCGACCATCGAGCAGCCGTCCAAGGATAAAATCGCGCTCTCGGCGGTGGACGGGACGCGGCTCAAGGCGCTGCACGAAATCGTGATCGGCAAGCTGGCCAAGCGCAACGTCGATCTGCGCAACGTCGAGCACGGGGACCCGGCCATCTCGTCGATGGGGCACGCGCGGCAGGAGTTGACGATCAAGCAGGGGATCGAAGGCGTGCGGGCGAAGGAAATCATCACCGCCATCAAGGCCCAAGCGACGCTGAAGGTGCAGTCGTCGCTGCAAGGAGACGAAATCCGGGTCACCGGCAAAAAGCGCGACGACCTTCAGGCCGTCATCGCGTTTTTGCGCGGCAAGGATTTCGGACTGTCGCTAGTGTTCAAAAACTTCCGCGACTAAAGGCAGCCGCTCGGAAGCCCAAGCACTCCGAGCGGCAAGCTAGCGTGGACTAACTCCCACCGAGCCCACCGCCCCTGGACGGTGCGAAGGCATGCGAAGCCGCGGCGTCGGACGGCGACGAGTTGTCACTGGGAATCGGCGTTGGCTCGGTGTAGGCCCGCGGGAGGTGCGAGCCAGTCTGCACGTCGTGGGCGTAGTAAACTTTCTTCGGTTTGTGGGAAGTGTTATCGGCGGTGTGATCCGCACAACCCGCAAGTTGAATTGCCAGGACGCCGCCCGCGATAAATAGTAATACCCTTAACATGATGCAGGGGTTTAGCGGATCGTACGACCAGCGTCAATCACCTTTTCACGCTGAGTTATCCCCCTTGTACCGGTGGCATGACGGCGACCACATCCCCTTCATGCAACGGTTGGCTGCGCTCGGCAAATTCCAAGCCGACCGCGGTGAGCAGCGTCTTGTCCCACGCCTGCATAGCAGGATGGTCGGTATAGAGGCGGGCGAGCAGGTCGGCCACGGTCGAACCGGCAGGCAGGTCGAGGGCGCGGTTCGTGCCGCCAGCGAGGTCGCGCAGGCGGGAGAAAAATTGGACTTCGATCTTCACGAGGCCGTCAGCCTACGGCCTTGATCTCGTCCTGGCGAATTTGTTCCAGCCCGGCGTGGATCACCTCCTCGCTCAACACGCCGATGCACGGCAGGTTGCGGTAGCGTTCGATGAAGTCCAGGCCGTAGCCGACCACGAATTCGTCGGCGATGTCGAAGGCCACGTAGTCGGCCTCGACGGCGTGGGAACGTTCGCGCTGCTTGCGCAACAGGACGCAGATTTTGATGGACCTGGGGTTTTCGGCCTGGAGGCGCGCGCGGACGGCGTGGAGGGTGTGGCCGCTGTCGAGGATGTCGTCGAGGATGAGGACATGCCGCCCGGCAATGGCGGGCATGGTGTGCTGGTCGAACTGGACGACGCCGCTGCTCTTGTCGCCGACGTAGCTGGACACGCTGAGGCAATCGACCGCCAGCGGCAGCGGGATGCGCCGCAACAGGTCGCCCATGAACATGAAACTGCCGTTGAGCACGGCGACGACCGTCAGCTCCATGTTGCGGTAGTCCCAGGAAATCTGGTGGGCCAGTTCGTCGAGGCGGCTGAGGATGGTGCTCTCGTGGTAGAGCACGCGCTTGAGGTCTTCGAGCATGTTCGCTTTTCGGGATACACGGGAACACGCGTGCTGGCAAACCTTAACCTTGCCGCCGGGAGGCGATCTTTTATAATGGAGTACGCCTGTGTGTCCCGATGACCGCCGTTCACAACGATCCGCCCCACGCCGCCGGGATCGTCGTCGGCCGGTTGCGGGTCGTGCGCCGCCGGTTGTGGGCGTTTTTCTTTCTCTATTTTTTCCAGGTGGTTTTCGCCGGTGCTAGCGCGGTGGTGCTCGTGCTCGGGATCGTCCGCTTTCTGCGGGGTGAGCCGGTGTGGAGTTTCTGGTCGGCGGGCATCTTGTTATTGTGCCCGGCGGGGACGGCGCTCTGGATGACGTTCGGTTTGAACGGCAGCGTGCGGGCGCTTGATCACGCCGCGCTCTCCGTCGACCACCTCGCGGGAACGCATGACCGCTTCCACACGGCGTTGGTGCTTTCCAGACGCGTCTTTACCCAACGGACACCGCTAGAAACCCTGGCACTGGAGGAGTGTTCCGGGTTCATTCACGCCTTTGATTATCGGTCCGTGCTCCCGATCCGTCCGACGCGCGCATGGATCTTTGCGGTGGCACCTATGGTTTCGCTGGCGCTGCTGGCATGGCATGCGCCGTTTGGAACCGGGCAGACGCCGCGTGATGCGGCTCTCGCCGCCGCCGTGGACCGGCGCGCGGATGCGCTCGAAAAAATCGCGGGCCGCTTACAGCGCGGCGAACAGCCAACGGCTCCCGATCTGGACAAGATGGCCGAGGCGATGAAACGCAGCGCCGAACGGCTCAGGGACAGCCAGCGACAAGACGACAAACAGAAGCTCAAGACAACCCTGGGCGAAATTTCCTCGCTCGAAGGAATGCTGGCCGCGATGAAGCGGGCGTCGCAGGATGCAAAAATTTCGCCGGGGGAATTGGCTGCGCTGGCTGCCGCGCTGGCGGCAAGCGATCCGTCGAAAGCGGCGGGAGAATCAGTCAAGCAAGGCCAACTCGAACAGGCGGGCGACCAGTTGGAAAAACTGGCCGAGCAAATGAAAGCGCAAGGCGACCGCGCGGCATCGCTCCAGCAATTGGCGCAATCCATGCAGGAGCAGACCGCCAAGCTGAGCGAACAGGAAAAGAACGAGGTCGCGCAGCAGATGCAACAAGCCGCGCAATCGGCGCAGGGCGGGCAAGCGGAACTCAGCGCGCAGGCGATGCAGCGGCTCGCGGAGCTGCTGCGGCAAGCCGGCAAAAATAGCGCCGGGCGTCTGGCGTCCGGCAAACCGGGGTCAGGCGGCGGGCCGATGAGCGCGGGTCAGATGCAGGATCTGCTTAACGCGCTGGAGAACATGAAGGACGGTTTGCAGCCGGGAGGAGAAGGGGAGATGCCAGGGTCACCCCGAGATGAACAGGAGAGCGGCCAATCGCTGGCGTTGGTGGAGTCGTTTGCCAGGAAAAGCGGCGGCGCTTCCGGGAGCGGTGAGAAGCCCACCGGAACGGCAGGCGGGGAGCGAGATCAAGGAACGAACGACCATCTCCTGGCTGACCGGGCCATGCCAGCGCAGGAGGCCGAAGGCGCGGCCAAACGGCTCGAAGGGATGCTCGGAGATGGCGCGTCTTTGCAGGAACTGGTCGGGGCGACAGCAACGGCAGCCCGCGCGGGCCGCCCGTACCGCAACCTCTACGAAGCGATTGCGCCCGCCGAGCAAAACAGCGTCGAGCAGGAAAACATCCCGCTCGGGTCGCGGTTTTTCGTGCGGCGGTATTTCGAGAACATCCGGCCACAAGATTAATGACCGCCGACCCGGGTTCCGACCGCCAAACATTTTCATGACCACCACCGAAGCCGATCAACAGGTCGAACGATTCCGCACCAAATTCGGACAACTCCGCGACGAACTCGGACGGATGATCGTCGGGCAGCGTGAAATCATCGAGTCAACGCTCGTCGCGTTTTTTGCCGCCGGACACGTTTTGCTCGAAGGCGTCCCCGGCTTGGGTAAGACCATGCTGGTGCGCACGCTGGCCGACGCCGTAAACCTGAAGTTTTCCCGCGTGCAGTTCACACCGGACCTGATGCCCTCGGACATTATCGGCACCAACATCATCGCGGAGGACGAAACCGGGACCAAGAGTTTCCGGTTCCAACCCGGCCCGGTATTTACCAACATTCTGCTCGCCGATGAGATCAACCGTGCGACGCCCAAATCGCAGAGCGCGCTGCTCGAAGCCATGCAGGAGAAACACGTGACCGTGGCCGGAGCGACGCACCCGGTAGCGGAGCCGTTTATGGTCCTGGCCACGCAGAACCCGCTGGAGATGGAGGGCACTTATCCGTTGCCAGAAGCGCAACTGGACCGGTTCCTCTTCAAGCTGAGGGTGACTTACCCAACGGCGGATGACCTGCACACGATCCTCGACCGCACCACGCAGACCGATGCGCCGCAGATCGCGAAGGTCATCGACGCCGGGGAAGTGCGGGAAATGCGCGCCACCGTGCGCGACGTGCCGATGACACGCGAAATCCAGGCTCACGCGATCCAGATCGTCCTGGCCACACACCCGGACCATGTGGCCGCAAGCCCGCTGGCGAAGCGGTTCGTGCGCTACGGGGCCAGCCCGCGGGGCGTGCAAGCACTCATCCTCGCGGCAAAAATCCACGCGTTGTTGGACGGGCGCTACCATGTGTCGCGCGCCGACATCGAAAAGGCGACGTTGCCCGCGTTGCGGCACCGGATCATCCTGAATTTCGAGGGCGAGGCGGAAGGGGCGTCGAGCGAACGGGTGTTGGAGGAAATCCTGGCGCGCCCCTGATCCGGTCCGAGCAATTTCAGTCTCCGGCAAAACCAAACAGCGTCCCGCAAACGCTTTCCTTTGTAAGTAAATCTCATGATACCGACCCAAAGCGACAACAACGGCCCCTCGGGCACCGCACCGGCTCCCGCCTGTACCCTGGTCATTTTCGGCGCGGGTGGTGATCTCACCAAACGCCTGCTCATGCCGGCACTCTACAACCTTTCCGGCAGCCAACTCTTGGCGGACGATTTCAAAATCATCGGCCTCGACCACTCTCAGAACGACACCGAGGGCTGGAAAAAATCGCTGACGGACACGATGCAGGATTTCACCAAGGATAAGACCGCCGAGTTCTACACTCCCAAGATCGACGACAAGCAATGGGGTTGGGTGACGGAAAAAATGGAGTATATCTCGGCGGACTTCGACCAGCCCGACACGTACAAGAACCTGGCCGAGAAGCTCGGCGACGGACGTAGCGCGGTGTTTTATTGCGCGGTCGCGGCGCGGTTCTTTGGGGTCATCGCGGACCGTTTGGGCGAGGGTGGGCTCCTCAAGGAGGCCGTCGGCATGTTCCGCCGGATGGTGATCGAAAAGCCGTTCGGCCACGATTTGCAGAGCGCGAAAGACCTCAACGCACAGCTGCTCAAACAAGGCGGCGAAGGTCAGTTCTACCGGGTGGACCACTTTCTGGGCAAGGAAACGATCCAGAGCATCATGGCCGTGCGTTTTGCCAACGGGATGTTCGAGCCGACGTGGCGTCGGGAATATATCGACCACGTGCAGATCACCGTCGCCGAGACCATCGGCGTGGAGCAGCGCGGCGCGTTCTACGAGCCGACGGGGTGTCTGCGCGACATGGTGCCGAACCACTGTTTTCAGTTGCTCTGCATGGTGGGCATGGAACCGCCCAACTCCTTCGCGGCAGAGGACGTGCGCACGGAAAAAGCCAAGCTCGTCGAGGCCGTGCATCCGGTGCAGGTGACGGACGCCGTGCGCGGGCAATACACGGCGGGCACGGAATTCGGCCAGCCCGTGCCAGGCTACCGACAGGAGCCGAACGTCGATCCCAACAGCCGTACGGAGACGTATGTCGCGCTCAAGATCGAGTTCCAAAATTGGCGGTGGGCGGGCGTGCCGTTCTACGTGCGCACCGGCAAGCGAATGGCGGATCGGCGAACGGAGATCGCCATTCATTTCAAGTCCGCGCCGTACCAGATTTTCAAGGACACGCCGGTGGAAAAATTGACGCCGAACATCGTCAAACTACTGGTGGACCCCGAGCAGGGCATCGACACGCAGTTTTCGGCGAAAGTACCCGGGCCGGAGATGAAGCTGGCCAAGGTGGATGCCACGTTCAAATACAAGGATTTCTTCCCGGAAAAGCCGAACGTGGGATACGAGACCTTGTTGTATGATTGCATGATCGGTGACGCCACGCTGTTCCAGCGTGCGGATAACATCGAAGCCGGCTGGGCGGCGGTGCAACCGCTGCTCGACGGATGGAAAGAAGGCGAACCCGAACCGTACGCGGCGGGGAGTCAGGGACCAGCCGCCGCGGACGCATTGCTCGCCCGCGACGGTCGCCACTGGCTACCGCTGACCGAGTGAAGCCGGGGTCGTCGCATCCGTGGTGGCGGCAAAATTCTTTCGTGTAGATTGCCGTTGCCATGAGCGACCAGATCGCGCCTCTGCGCTTCTCCGTGGATGATCAGACCCTCGTTTACCTGCGCGTCCTCGGCGCACGGTATCCGAACATCGACGCCACTCTCGCCGCCATTGCCAGCCTGCGCGCCACCCTGACCTTGCCCAAAGGCACGGTCCACGTCATCAGCGACGTGCATGGTGAATTCGCCAAGCTGACGCACGTCATCAACAACGCTTCGGGCAGCTTGCGCCCACTGGTCGAGCAGACCTTCGGCAATCGCCTGAGCGCGGGCGAAAAGCTCGATCTGCTCAACATGATTTATTACCCGCGCGAGACCTATCCGCTGCTCGCCGAGCGGTTGCCCGATGCCGCCGCGCGCCGCCACTTCCTACGCCGTCAGGCCCGGCTGGAAATTGAACTCCTGCGCCGCATTTCACGCCCGTACAGTCTTGAAACCATCGAGCGCATTTTTCCGGCGCATCACAAAACGCTTTTCCGCGAATTGCTCTTCGGCGCGCACCTCGAACGCTCTGGCGAATACATCGACGCCATGCTCGATGCCTTCGTGGAACACGATCAGGAACTCCCGTTCCTGCGTTCGCTGGCGCGGACCATTCGCCACCTGCTTTTCTCCGAACTCATCGTCGCCGGAGACTTCGGCGACCGCGGCCCGCGCATCGATAAAGTCATCGACTACGTCATGCGCCAACCGAACGTCGCCATCGTCTGGGGCAACCACGACGTAGCGTGGATGGGGGCATGTCTCGGACAGGAAGCCTGCATCGCCAACGTTCTGAGGATCAGCCTGCGCTACCAGCGGCTTTTCCAACTCGAAATGGGGTACGGCATCCCGATGGCCGCGCTCGAAAAACTCGTGCGCACGGTTTATTACGACGATCCCGCCGACCAGTTCCCCTGTTTGGGTCAGGGCATCCGCGATACCGCCACGATGTCGCGGATGCAGAAGGCCATGGCGATCATCCAGTTCAAACTGGAAAGCCAGACCATCACGCGCAATCCCGATTTCAAGCTCGAACACCGCCAACTGCTGCTCGGGGTTAACGCGGAGCATGGCACCCTCAAGCTGGACGGCACCGTCTATCCCATGGCCGACATGAATTTTCCCACCGTGGATTGGAACGACCCCGCGCGCCTCTCCCCGGAAGAGGAGGAGTGTATGGCGCAACTCAAAAGCTCCTTCCTGCAAAGCCAGACGCTCTGGGAGCAGATGCGCTACCTCGAACGCAAAGGCACGATGCACCTTGTGCGCGATTACAACCTGATTTTCCACGGTTGCGTTCCCGTAGACGCGCAGGGTCAGTTCCTGCCCATGCGCGTCGATGGCGAGGAGTACCGGGGCCGGGCGTTGTTCGAGGCGCTCGACGCCGCCGTGCACCGGGCGTTCCGCGACCGCGACCCGCGTCACCTCGACCTGCTGTGGTATCTCTGGGGCGGGCCGCTGTCGCCCGTCTTCGGAAAAGACAAGATCGCTACTTTCGAGGGTTACTTCATCGCGGACAAACACGCGAGGCACGAAACGAAAAACCCGTATTTCAAACTGATTCACGAAAAAGAGTTTTGCCGCAGCATCCTGAAGGATTTCGGCGTGGACCCGGACCATGGGCTGATCGTCAATGGTCACGTTCCCGTCAAGATCGAGCAGGGGGAATCACCGATCAAACGAAGCGGCCAGGCCATCACCATCGACGGCGCATTTTCCGAGGTGTACGGCGACAACGGCTTCACGCTGGTGCTGGACGCGGATCGCACCTATCTCGCGCAGCACCATCACTTCGAGTCGGTGAGCGAGGCCATCACGCGCGGCGCGGACATCATTCCGACGATCCAAGACGTGGCGGTATTCGACCCTCCGCGCCGGGTGGCGGACACGGGCCAGGGTGAGACGGTCCGCCACGAAATCGCCGCCCTGGAGTTGCTCATCCGCGCCTATCAAGAAAACATCTTGCCCGAGCAGATCGAACCAACGCGACCATTGTAATGCGGGCGGGGATTGTTCTGAGGTCTTTTTCGATGTTTGCCAATTGCCGTTGGACGAGTGTTCTGGCAGAAGTTTTACGACGGCGGCGGAATCGCTTGCCTTTCTCCTCAACCGGCGCATATTGCTGCGCGTTGGCCGAGCATTCGTAGAGACACACACACACAGAAGATATCTCTTTTCGTTGTGGTTTTCAGATGCTCCCATGCCCGCCTAAAACACAAACCACGCAGAATTTTGTGAGTTAGGCATCGGCAAGTGATAATTGCCTGACGCAAACAGTTTCGGGATGTAGCTTAGCTTGGTAGAGCGCCTGGTTTGGGACCAGGAGGTCCAGGGTTCGAATCCCTGCATCCCGACCCCGTCGTTGCGCCCCCCTTTTGCGCGGGGTATTTAGCAACGCGCGGTGTCGCCGTTTGCGATTCAGCCAGTGACATCTTTATGGACACACGACCTCTCGGCAATTCTGATCTGCGTATCACCTCCATCGGTTTCGGTGCATGGGCCATCGGCGGCGGCGAATGGCAATACGGCTGGGGAGCGCAGGACGATAACGCGTCGGTCGCCGCCATCCACCGCGCCCTCGAACTCGGCATCAACTGGATCGACACGGCGGCGGTCTACGGCCTCGGTCATTCGGAGGAAGTCGTCGCCCGCGCGCTGACGGAATGGTCCGGGGAGCGACCGTATATCTTCACCAAATGCGGCATGGTGTGGAACGACCAGCGGCAGATCGACTACTCGTTGCGGGAAGCGTCGATCCGGCGCGAATGCGAGCACAGCCTCCGCCGACTGAAGGTGGATGCCATCGACCTCTACCAGATTCATTGGCCGGCGGACGACCTTGCCGAAACCGAGGAAGGCTGGCGCACGCTTGCCGCATTGCAGCAGGAAGGCAAGGTCCGCTGGATCGGCGCGTCCAATTTCAGCCGGGAAGAATTGGAGCACGCTCAGGCCATCGCACCCGTGACCTCGTTGCAACCGCCGTATTCACTGATCAAGCGCGACATCGAGAGCGAGCAGTTACTCTGGTGCGCGCAAAATGGGGTCGGCGTGATCGTTTATTCGCCGATGGCTTCGGGGTTGCTCACCGGCGCGATGACCACCGAACGGGCCGCCGCTTTGCCCAGAGAAGATTGGCGGAGCAAGAACGCGGAATTTCAACCGCCCAAACTCGCGCAAAACCTCGCCTTGGCCGGACGCCTGCGGACCGTGGCCGACCGGCACGGGCGGACCCCGGGCGAGGCTGCCATCGCGTGGACGCTGCGGCATCCGGCGGTGACTGCTGCCATTGTCGGCGCGCGGAACGCCGGACAGGTGGAGGGGATCATCGGCGGGGGTGATTGGAAACTGACGCCCGAAGAAATCGCCGAAATCGAGGCTTGAAGGCGGCAGGCGGAGCGCCCGGCTCGCCGCCCGAAAGTTCAGCGTACCGACACCACGCGGTAGTCTCCGTCCGCCAGCCGCTCGCCCGCGCGTTTACCGAGAAGCCGTCGCCCCAGGGGGGATTGCCCGGTGAGGACGAGCACCTCGTGTCCTCCGTGAACCAGTTCCATGCCGCCCGCGCCGGGACCGATGAAGTAAAACGAGTGCTCGCCGTCCCCGGCAAGTTCCACCAGTGCGCCGATGTTCACCGGTTCGCCCGGCGCAAAATCCCGACGGTCCAGCGCGTCGAACAGTTTCCGGGTTTGCAAAGTTTCCAGCGCCTGCCGGGATTGCCCGTGCGCCAGGTACGACGCTTCCAACCCTCGAGTGTCATATTTATTTTCCGCACGGCTCTGGTCGTCGGTGGCGTCGGCCTGCGCGGCGCGGGCGGCCTGGGTGTAGCGGTCCAGTTCTGCGTCGAGTTGCGCTAGCAGTTGGTCGATCAGCAAACGCTTATCCATGGCGAGTCACATCTGCGAACGCAGCAGCGCGAACGCCCCGTCGATGAGCTTTTGCACCGGCGAACGCCCTTCCCATTCCGCCAGGGTGATCCGGCGCGACTGCTCCCGGTCCGCCTCGAACACAGCGACCAACCCGGCCCCGAACGCAGCATCCAGAATGTTGATGTTCGCCTCGTCGTTGAGCCGGAAACTGCGGTTGTCGAAATTGCACGAGCCGACACTGACCCAGATGCCGTCGATGATGAGCAGCTTGCAGTGAAACATCGTCGGCTGATATTCGTAAAATCGCGCCCCGGCCCGCAGCAGCCCGCCCCAGCGCGAGCGGGAAGCGTCGCGCACGAACTGTTTGTCGATGTGCGGGCCGGGCACGATGATGTCCACCTCGACCCCGCGGCCCAAGGCTTCGATGAGGGTCCGGGTCGTCAGGTCGTCGGGCACGAAGTATGAGTTGGCCAGGCAGATGCGCTGCCGCGCCGCCGCGATGGAGAACAGGAACATCAGCCGCGCCGAATCGCTGCCCTCGTGCGGCGCGCTCTTGAACACCTGGCAGCGTTGCTCGCCGACCGGCTCCAGCAGCGGGAAATAATCGTCGCCATGCAGGACGGTCGCCGCCATTTCCATCCAGTTGTCGGTGAATGCGCTCTGCAACTGCGCGACCACCGGCCCCTCGACCTGATAATGCGAATCGCGCCAGTGGCCGGGTGATTGCGCGTGGCCATTCCAATTATCGCCGATCCCGACCCCACCGATGAACCCGATGCGCCCGTCCACGACGAGCAGCTTGCGGTGGGTGCGGTTGTTGAGCCGGTCAAGGTCGGAGAATTCGAGGATGTTATAGATCTCCACCTGACAACCCGCCGTGCGCATTTCGCGCACCAGCGGGCTGCGGATGCAGTTGCACCCCGCGCCGTCGAGCGAGACGTGGACTTTCACCCCGGCGCGGGCGCGCTCTGCCAGCGCGCGGGAAAACCGTTCGGCGATGTGGCCCTCCCAATAAATGAAACTTTCCAGCGTGACGCTGCGCTTTGCTCCGGCGATGGCGGCCAGCATGGGCGGAAAGATTTCGTCGCCGTTCTGGAGGGCGGTCACGCGGTTGCCGCCGAGGATGGCCGGGCCGAGGAGTTGGCCCAGCGACCGCTCGAAGCGCGGATCGGTCACGCCGTAGTCCAGGTCGATCCGGTGGCTGATCTTGCGCTCGTAGGGGATGAAGTTGCGGGTGAAGAGCGTGCCGAGGGTTCCGGCGGCCACGCCGGCACCCAGAAGGGTCAGAGGATGAAGCTGGCGAAGTTTGCGGACGAGCATGGGAAAGGCGGCACGGGAATGTGCGCGGGCGTCCGCCCAACGCCAGCGGCTTTTTTCACAACCCCGCCGGGTGCCGGACGGCGCAGCCGTCCGCCGGGCGGCTGCGCGTGGTCCAGCGCGGGCCGGTGTTGCCGTTTCCGCCCGTCCAGCCCGTGTCGAACCGCAACCCTGCCACCACCAGGAAAACGTGGCCGTCCCGGGCGTAGACGCTGATCCAACGTCCCGCGCCGCTTTCGCCGTAGCGGCGGAATTCGTCCGAGGTCAGGACCCCGTGCAACCGTCCAGCGCCGCGCAGCACGTAGGAGGCCGAACCCGAGCAATCGAACCCACCGCCGTTCGAGCCGTGGCCGCCGCCGTACACGTAGGGTGCACTGGCGATTTCGTTGCCCGCCGCAATCGCCCGGGCGACCACTTCGGGCGCACGCGGCGGGATGGTCGCCTGGCCATCCGCCGTCACGCGGGCGGTCTTACCGGGGATGTATCGATAGGTGTACGGCGGGGTGCCCGCGCAACCGGTGAGGAAGACGACCGCCGCCAGGAAAAGCAGGGTACGCCAGGGAGAACGACGAGCCTCGGGAGAAGGAATCACGCGAATGAATTTCAAAGAAATGATCGGTCTCACTCCCGGATAGCAAAGCAACATTTTGGCCAGATCATTCCGGCGATTTTACCGTGGCGGACGCGATTCCTGTTCCGGGGTCATCGACTCGGTTCGCGCGGCGTGTTTGGCCCAATTCTTGACCCAGGCCACCTGAATCGCCCGGTTCGGTGAACGGCGCATGCGCTGGCTGCGATCGGTGGTGCGCCAGAATTCATGCAGTTCGCGCAATGCCTCGTGCGGCGTGCGTCCGTGGCGTTGCAGCCAGCACGCGACCACCGTTCCCGTGCGGCCCACCCCGGCCTGGCAATGCAGGTACACCTTGCGGTTCGCCGCCATCGCCGCGTCCACCGCGTCCAGGATTTCCACCATCCGACCGGGGTCGGCAGGCACGGCGTTGTCCACGATGGGAAAACGCTGGTAATCCACCTCCGCCCCTTTGAGCAGGCTCGCGTACGGGAACATCTCGGTCGGCGGGGTCAGGTCGATGAACGAGGTGATCCCCGCGTCCAGAAATGCCTTGATCTTGTGGCGCGCCTCGCCCGCCGTGTTGCCGCTGGGATACTCGCCTGCCAGGAAACGATCCTTCACCACCCAGTAGGAATTCGGATTCGGCGTGGTCGGCGGAGTGCGCTGGCGGTGTCGAGCCCAACCGAGGATCGGCAGCCTCGCCATCAGGGATCGGCACTGCTGGAAGAGAGGCATCAGTGTCGGTAAGGGTGTTGCGGAATGTATGGATTCGCCGGGCCGGGCCGCAAGCGTAAAATCGTGTCCGTCCCCGGGTACGCGGTCAGCTTAACGGCGTTCTGCACCGTCGTCGCAAGAAAGATTGACCGCCGTGGCGAACTCCGTCACTTTTAAGGCGATATGCCTACGGAACCCATCGCCACCGCCTCGACCCGCTGCGACGCCATCGTCGCCCGCCGCAGCCTGCTCCAGCATCCTTTCTATCTCGCCTGGAGCAACGGCACGCTGCCGGTCCCGGCGTTGAAGGAATACGCGCACGACTATGGCGCGTTTATCCGCACGGTGGGGCAGGGGTGGGAAACCGTGGGCGAGGCGCACATCGCCGGGGTGGAAGAGGGTCACGCGCAGGTCTGGCAAAACACGTTCGCCGCTGGACTCGAAACGACGGTGGACACGCCGTGCACGGCCGAAGCCGCCGCGTTGGTGGACGCCGCCCGCGAGCTTTTCGCCGCCCGCGCGACCGCTCTGGGTGCGCTGTACGCTTTCGAGTCCCAGCAGCCCTACACCGCGCAGAGCAAGCTGGCGGGGCTGCGGGAGCACTACCGGCAGTTGCCCGAATGCTGCGGCGAATATTTCCGCCTGCACGAGGACGATTTCGACGAACCCGCGCTGCTCGCCGCGCAGATGGACGCCCTGCCTGCCGCCGAGCAGGAACGCGCCGTGGCGGCCTGCGAACGTCTCAGCCAGGGGTTGCACGACGCCCTGACCGGACTTTACGCGCCGTACTCCGCCTCGTAGGCGCGCTTTTTCTTCTGATTCCAGGAGACACGATACGCCGTCCCTACGCAGCCAAGCGGAGGGCGTGCCGATACGCCGCCAGCAAACGCGCCCGGTAGGCGTCCCAGGTGAATCTTTCCAACGCCCGCGCCCGCGCCGCCGCACGCATCGCGGGCAACCGTTCCGGGCAGCGATGGAGCTGCTCGATGGCGGCGCACAACGCGTCGAGATCGTTGCACGGCACGGTCAGCCCGTTGACGCCGTCCACCACCACGTCGCCCGACTCGCGCGTGGTGATCTGCGGCAATCCGCACGCCGCCGCCTCGCACGTGACTTTCGCGCAGCCCTCGCATTGCGACGGAAAAATATGCACGGTGGCTGCCCGGTAATAATCCTCCACCCGCCCGGCCTTGCCTGCCACACGCACGTTTTTCCCGCCGAACCGTGTCAAAAAAGGTCGGATTTCATCGTGGACGTGGCCGACGAGCACCAGTTCCGCGTCCTTGAGGTTGAGCCGGTGCCACGCTTCAAGCAACAGATGCACGCCCTTGCGCCGGATCAATGCGCCGACGAACAACGCGCGGAAAAGCGGCGGTGGTTCGCCGGGACGAAAGCGTTCGATGTCCGCGCCCTCGTCCGTGTTGAAAATCTTTTCCGGCGGAAAACCCTCGGCGAGAAACGTCTCCGTGGCGTAGGTGGAACGCGTCAACAGGACGGTCGCGCGGTCGTATTCCTCGCGCAACCGTTCAGGCCGGATCGGCAAGCGATCCAGCCAGCGGCGGGGCAGGAGACGGCCCGACCAGCCGCCCGCAGGAGGGATGTTCTCGTGCTTACGAAATCCGTGCGCGACGTGCCACGTCGGGATGTCCAGCACGGACGGCACGCCCCGCTCGCCCGCCGCCCGCAGCGACGCCAGGGTGTCGCCCGACCAGCCGTGCAGGAAGTCGTAGCGTCCGGTGCGCATTTCTCCGGCGGCAGCCCGGTCGGCGTAGTGCCGTTTCGCGCCGTAGTAATACGGACGGTCGAGGAAGGAAACCAGACGCACCGGCGACCAGCGCAGGGAGCGCACCCGGGCGTCGGGAATCTCCGGGCAACGGTTTTGATAGGCGACGGCCCGTCCCAGAAACCCGCCGCGCTGGGAAAGCTTGAGTTGTTCCTGCGCGCACAGATCCAGGCCGATGCCGCCGATCCGCGCACTGGTGACGAACAGCAACCGCTCGGGCAAGGTGGCTTCGGGTTCAGGGTCCATCAGGAATTGTCCGCAGCCTACGCGGATTTTCTCGGCTTGGGAAAAAAGAAGGAAAAATCCGCGTAAATCCGCGTACCCTACGGACCATCTGCATGAGGATCGGTTTAGCAAGACGCGGTTTTTCGCCCACGGGCGGCGCGGAAAATTACCTGTGCCGGTTGGCGGATGGGATGGAGGCCGCCGGGCACGAGCCCATCCTTTTCGCCAGCGCCGATTGGCCGCGTGAACGTTGGCCCGCCCGCCGTGGTTTCATCCCGGTGGACGCGGGCAGCCCACGGGCGTTCGCCGACCGTCTTGCACCGCTGACCCAACCGGCCTGCGACCGGCTCTTCAGCCTGGAACGGGTCTGGGCATGCGATTGTTACCGGGCGGGGGATGGGGTCCACGCCGCATGGTTGCAACGGCGTAGCCAGACGGAGGTGCCCTGGAAATCGTGGTTCCGGCGCGTGAACCGCAAGCACCGTGAAACCCTGGCTCTGGAGAAAAGCCTGTTCGCGGAGGGCGGGGCGAAAAAGATCATCGCCAATTCGCGGATGGTGCGTGACGAGATCGTGCATTGGTACGGGACGCCGCCCGCACGGATCGACGTGGTTTACAACGGGTTGCCGACGGAATGGTTTGGGCTGGCGGGGACCGAGGAGCGGCAGCGCGCGCGCCGGTCGCTAGGATTGGCGGTGGAGGATTACGTCGCGCTCTTCGCCGGTACGGGCTGGGGACGCAAAGGTCTGCTGCACGCGTTCGCCGCAATCGACCTGCTGCCGAAAGGTTTGCAGGAGCGTTTGCTGGTGGCGGGCAGGGGGAATCCCAAGGACTTTCTACCGATGGCGTCCTCCCGCACGCGCGAACGGACGAAGTTTCTGGGTCCGCGCAACGACATGCGGATGCTGTACGCGGCAGCGGACGTTTTTCTGGCACCTACCTTGTACGACCCGTTTTCAAACGCCTGCCTGGAGGCATTGGCGAGCGGATTGCCCGTCCTGACCACCTGGGCGAACGGGTTTGCGGAGATCATCGAAGCCGGGGCGGAAGGCGAGGTGGTCGAGCCACAAGGGCGGGAAGGAGGCGAGGAATTGGCGGCTGCGTTGTCGAATTGGGCGGACCCTGTGCGAAGGGAGCAGGCACAGGCAGGCTGTGCCGCCAAAGCCGCTCGTTTCACCATGGAAAAAAATGTCCGGGAAACGTTGGCTCTCTTGTTGGGAACCGCTTGATTTTTCATCGGTGTGCGCGTTATTCACGAATGTCTGCCGCGCTGCAAATCGTCTGGTTCAAACGGGATTTGCGGGTGGAAGATCATCGGCCTCTGCTAGAGGCGGCGCGTTCCGGTGGGCCGGTCATCGCGTTGTACGTCTACGAGCCGGAAGTCATCAGCGCGGATGATTTCGATTCGTCGCACCTCGTCTTCATCAATCAATCGCTGGTGGAGTTGGACGCGCGGTTGCGTGAAATTGGCGGCAGATTGACCTACCGCACCGGGCAGTTGCCGGAAGTGTTTGACGAAATCCACACTCGGTACGGTGGCATCGCGGGACTGTGGAGCCACGAGGAGACCGGCAACGCGCTGACCTACGCCCGCGACCGGCGCGTGAGGGCGTGGTGCGGCACGCACGGCGTCCGGTGGACGGAAATTCCCCAGCACGGGGTGTCGCGTCCCCGCCGGACCCGCGATGGCTGGGCCGAACGCTGGACCGTGCGGATGAGCGAGCCGACCGCACCGGTGCCGCGTGAACTGTGCGTCGTGCCCGCCATCGACGCCGGGCAGCCGCAGACCCCGGCGGATTTCGGTCTGCCCGGCAGCACGAAACGGCTCGCGCAACCCGGCGGTGCAACCCACGGACGGCGGCTGCTCGACTCGTTCCTGACGCGGCGCGGTGTCGATTACCGGCGTGCGATGTCCGCGCCGCGTGCCGCCTGGACCCAGTGCAGCCGGCTCAGCCCGTACCTGACTTTCGGGTGCGTGTCCATGCGGCAGGCGTTTCAATTCACGCGGGAACGGCAGGGCGAACTGGCGGAGTTCGCGGCGATGGGCGTGGGGTTCGATCCCCGGTGGGCGCGGTCGCTGGCGTCCTTTCAATCGCGGCTTCGTTGGCACTGCCATTTCATCCAAAAGCTGGAAGACGAACCGGCGTTGGAATTTCGGAACATGTCGCGGGCCTACGACGGTTTACGCGAGGGAAATTTCTCCGAAGCAAAATTCGCGGCGTGGCAGGAGGGCCAAACCGGCTATCCGCTGGTGGATGCCTGCATGCGTGCGCTGCATCTCAGCGGATGGATCAACTTCCGCATGCGGGCCATGCTGGCTTCGTTCGCGGCGTACCACCTGTGGCTGCACTGGCAGCCGTCAGCGGTGTTTCTCGCGCGGCATTTCTTGGACTATGAACCGGGCATCCATTATCCGCAATTCCAGATGCAGAGCGGAGTCACGGGGATCAATTCGGTGCGGATTTATTCGCCGGGCAAACAGGTTCTGGAACACGATCCGGCAGGCGTGTTTATCCGGCGGTTCGTGCCGGAACTGGCGCGCGTGCCCGCGGTGTATCTTTCGGAGCCGCACCTGATGCCCATGTCCACGCAAACGGAGTCAGGATGCCGCATCGGACGCGACTACCCCGCGCCAGTGGTCGAACACGCCGTGGTCTACCAACAAGCGCGCGAGCGATTCGGCGCGCTGCGCAAAACAGACCTGGCGCGAAGGGAAGCCCAACGTGTCTACGCGCGGCATGGCAGCCGGGAAAGACCGCTCGCGGCGCGGTCAGGCGTGGCGCGAGGGCGGCGGCCAGCCCGACGGAAAATCAAGGCCAAGGCGGAGTCGGACCAGCTGCAAATCCGATTGTTGTGAACGACGGACCGCGCTGGGCGGCAACGCGGACGCCTGGCTGAGGGGGATAGATCCTAAGCATCACCGAACAGCACCCCTGTCGGCGACCGGGATACGAAAAGGATTAGCCGGCACAGGGGCTCGAACCCTGGACCTGCTGATTACAAATCAGCTGCTCTACCAACTGAGCTATGCCGGCGTATACCTCGGAAAACCGCTCTGCCAAACCGGTTTTGAATTGCATTTTTCACGGTCGTTTTCTACGGTGGGGCGGTGAAAGCTCCAAACACCGTGAAAACTTGGGAAAAAACGCGGCTCCAAAATTTGGTGCGACATAAGTCTGGCCGATACTATGCCCGCCTTTTCCTGGGTGGCAAAGAAATTTGGAAATCGCTCAAAACCTCGCACTTCTCAGTGGCCGAGGCGCGGCTCGGGGTACTACAAAAGGAGCATCGCGCATTGCGAGGCAAAGATATAGATGCAGCCGATGCGAAGATTACCTTCTCGCAAGCCGCTACGGTACACATGGAGCGGGTGGAGAAGAACGTCGGAATCAAACGACGAACGCGGGTGTATTGGAAGCAAACTCTCGATGCTTTGCTAAAAAGTTGGCCGGAACTAGCGACCACCGAAATCAAACGCATCACGAATACGGCGTGCCGAGATTGGGCGGCTCGATATGCGAAGGTTGGGAGTTCGTCGCGTTACAACAATACGCTGTCCCTCATTCGGCATATCATCGAAGTTGCAGTGGAAAAAGGCGTTCTCTATTCAAATCCAGCCGTTGGATTAGAGCGTAAAACGGTACGTCCAAAAAGGCTTGAACTGCCGACGAGAGCGCAGTTTGCGGCGTTCATTGTCGAAATGCGTTCTGCGCATAGCCGGGATTCGCAAAACTGCGCTGATTTTGCCCAAGGACTGGCGTTCACCGGTTGTCGTATCTCAGAAGCGGCTCAAATTGAATGGCGCGACGTGAACTTTGAGACCGGCGAAGTTTTTGTGAAAGGTGATCCCGAAGATGCAACTAAGAACGGCGAGGTCCGCCGAGTGCCGATGATTCCACAGGCACGCGAACTTTTTGAGAACATGCGTCATAATCGTGCTACCGAGCCGAACACGGCGAAAGTGTTTCTAGTGCGGGAATCGCAAAAGTCGATGGATCGGGCGGCCAAGAAAATCGGCATGGCCCGCATCACGCACCACGATCTCAGACACTTTTTTGCAACTGTCAGCATCGAAAGTGGCGTTGACATTCCCACCGTTTCCCGTTGGCTAGGCCATAAAGACGGAGGCGCACTTGCCATGCGCACCTACGGCCATTTGCGGCGTGAACACAGCGTTGCTCAGGCTCAAAAAGTTTCATTCGCCCCGCTGCAAGCAGACGGCGCTATTTCTTCCGCTGAGAAAGTCGCGCCATCGCATCTTGCCGCTCAGAAGGAGAAGAAGGCCATTTTTTCACGCGGGAAAGTGGTGGAGGCAAATTCTTGGGTAGCGTCAGTTGGCGGCGAGCGGCCAAAAAAGATCGCCAAATGTTCGGCAGTTGCGGCGCAAAAGCCTGAATCTCGCTTTTTGTCTTGATCGCCTTCGGCTTAGAGCCATCGAAAATGCTTGCCGTTTTTAAAATTTTATCCACTTCCGAAGCAGGAATCAATGTTCGACCAAACTCGGTGATCGCTTTGACATTCCCGGCGTAAATTTGCCGGTAGCCCCATGTCTGCGACTTGCCAAAAAGCTTTGCGAACTCAGCTGGCGAATATGCTTCCCGTTTTAATGCAGCGAGGTCGGCCATAAATAACGCAAACCTAATTTCGTAGACGGCGATCCGAATTCACTTGAAACAGAATCCTGGAATTCTGTTTCAAAATGCTGCCAAAGCTCGCTCGAAAGAGCAAGCTTTTCCTACCGGATTCTAGCGTGTCCCTCTCAACATAAGGCTGAACAGCCTTCTTTCTTAATCGGAGCGAAAACTTGAAAGTGATTTCCGAATCAGGCAAAACCTTCAGCTACCGGCTGGACGGCGATCCGATGCCGAAACAGGTGCCAAGTTGTCGGCGCATGTTCCCGGCCATGTCGATCATGGGCAAGAACCAGCTACGGTTGGCGGCGATCCTTGCGATCGACGCGCAACTCCAGTTGCTCAGCCCCGCCTGCGGCATAATCGGCACGCCAGTCGAAAGGAGCAACCCCGCCCCGATCCAAGCCCGGCGCGGGTGTGCTTGAATTCCAGTGAAAAGCGTAGCATCCTGCTCGTATGGCTGACACTCCGCTCGGCATTGCCCTTATCCTCTGCGAGGAAATTATTTCAAGCCAGCGAACCGGGAAGGTGACTTTGGGCGATTGCTACGACAATTTAAATCTCAAGAGTTTCCCAGCGAAAACACGGATTTCGTACTACGTCGCCCTTGGTGGCGCATCCGGGAGTTTCAAAGTAACGGTCAACGTGCGGTCACGCACAGGCGCGTGCCAAACTTTAAGCGAGGCGGTGTGCGATTTCCCCATGGTCAGTCACACACACGTTTTGTTACAAACGAAGCCCGTGGCCTTCGATGATCCCGACGTATACCTCATTGAAGTGCTATGCGATGATATTCCAACGCTTTCGCGATACTTCGGTGTTGGCCTCGACTTGACGGCTGATTGATTTAGCTTCCATCCTGCGCTGCTATCCCCCAATAGTTATATAGCGAAATGAAAGTGTCCAAATTGAAGATGCTTTTGGAAGCATTCTTAGTAAGCCTTAAAGAGCATTTTGCTTTATACAACGAAGTTAGCAGAAATCCTTATCAACTTTCCGGTCGCCTCGTCTCTGAAACAGAGAAGGATCGATTCAAGGCCACTGTATCGCCCCTACTCAGGCAGTTAGGATTGCTTAGACCATATCTTGAGGAGTTACATCGGACGTGGGTTCTCTCAGTTTACGGGAAAGCGTGGAATGTGCTCGATCATGCCGTTCAAATTGGTGACGGAGCCATAAAAGGGCCATCGCTCAGAGCCACGATAGATAACGTCGAGGTTGTGCTAGGAAAATTGGAAGCCTATTCCGACGATCAAACGATTCAGATTGGGAAGCCCCTTGAAACAATCGAGCCAGGCATAGGACTAGCAGAGCAAATTTGCTCACGAGTAGAAGATGCCGCCAAACCCTATCTCAAGCAAAGGAGCGGCAAGCCAAAGTTTGAAATCAAAGACGAATATGACGTACAAACCTTGCTTCACTCGCTTTTCAGAGCGTATTTCAAGTATGTAGTGCAGGAGAATCCTATTTCTAAAAAAGCTGCCGCACGATCAACTAGGGCGGACTTTTCTATCGAGAAAATGGGGCTGATTGTCGAAGCGAAATATGTTCGTGATCCCGGTGACCAAAAGGTAATAGAAAAAGCACTTGCCGAAGACATTATCTTCTACGCTGAATGGCCGCATCTAAAGCATCTGTTCTTTGTGATATACAATTCAAAAGATTTAGACGCGAGAGACTTGCTAGATAATTTCTCGGGCCCGCATACGATCAAGGGCAAGTCTTTTGCCGTGCGCGCTATTAATGTTTAAGGGTCGGCGGTTGTCGGCGGTTCCAGTTGCGCAAGGATGCCGGTCAACATGGCGAGCTCCAGCGTAGTACACTTAGACCGAACGCACGGCTGTTGCGCTTGAACGCCTGCCAACGCAAGTGGGTGCGCCCTCAAAAAGATGAAGGGGGATGCATATGGTTGAACTACCACGTTTTTTCGATTAACGCCCTTTCTTCTTCATCTTTTACCGCAAGGTAGATAGCAGTCGTTGCAGGATCGGAATGGCCCATCCAACTTTGGATGAGGTTGAGTGGAATTTGCATCATCGCACCGCGCACGCCAAAGCCGTGACGCAAGCCTTTGGTCGTAGCGTGGATGCCAGTGATACCAGCGGCTGTCATCACGCTTTTGATGATGCGCCAGCCGGTAGTGCGTGAGAACTCCCACAGCCGTTTGCTTTCCTCGTGCGCGGCAATGCTAAACAATCCCTCCACCAGAAAGGCAGGCACGGGTAGGCGACGAATTCTGCGTTTGTCGCGCTTCTTCAGCGAACAGATGAGCACTACTTTAGTTTCAGGATCGAAATCCTGTCTCCGGAGTGCCAACGCCTCGGAAATACGGCAGCCTGTGTAGTAGATCGTCAGGCAGAAAAGCGCGTGGGACCTCGGTAGGCTCGTTGCGTGCCGCACGAATTTACAGCCTTCTGCCCGGCTTAAATATTTGCGCCGCCCTTCGTGGTCATAGGCGCTCTCCGCGCTCGGTTTGGTCACGCCTGCCATGAAACAGAATTCCAGGATTATGTTTCATCGTACACGCAAAACATTAACGCATAGTTACTTGCGGCAGGTAGTTTTGGCTGTTTTTACCACTCTTCACGGCTTTGGGCTCCCAACCACGACGGCAACGGCAGCCGACAAGCCCGAAAGCCCCGCTTCCTTCGATCATGCAAAAGGCTTCAAACCGGCCCAGAGCGATTTGACAGCGGTGTTTCTGCAAATTGCTGGCAGCTTGGAATATTATGGCAACCCAGAGCCATATCTGCGTCACATGAAGGCCGAGCATGAGCGAATTGAAGCCAAATATCAGAAGCAGCTTGGTAAATCGCAGCGGAGTCTCTGCCCATCCTACATGGACGCCGCTTATTTTGATCGGTTCGCCGCCAACTGGCAGCATATCGCCCCGCAGCTTGGGCTGGAATCGCTGGCGAAAAATACTGGCCATCTGATGCAACTAGCAATCAACGGGCAGGACGGCAAGGGAACGCTGCTGATCGAGGTTTTCAATGAGCACCAGCATCAGACTTACATGGCGCTGACCAACAAAAAGCCGATATCCGTTCCCGGCTTCGAAGTTTTGAAAGCTGAGATTGTGAAATGTGCGCGGCTCGATGATTCGCCCTTGCCAGTGGCAAATTTTAGCGCCGACCAACAGAAGGTCGTGCAGCCAGCTAACCAAATCCACGGTGACTTCCTCAAAATCTTTTCGGCACTGGATGCGGGATTACCGGCGACTGATGCGCAGAAGGTCAAAACAGTTCTGCTCAGCATCGTCACCGACGTTGGCCGTATGGCCGAATCCGAGCTTGAGGTAGCAGTCGTCGAGGATTCGATTGACGAATTGCGTTTTCCGACGCCGCCATATTCCGCAGAACAGGAAACGGCGTTGACGGCTGAGGAGAAGAAAACCTTTGCAAGTTTTCTAAAGAAGCGCCGTTTTACGCGAGCTGACTTCCCAGCATTGGACAAGTTTTATTCCACGATTTACGACAAACTGAGCGAGCGGGGCAAAGATGAGATGCACAACAGGATTAAAGCGGGTGAGCGACCTGTGGATCAGTAGATATTCTCACTATTATGCGCGACCATTGACACGGGTACCCATAGCATCGGGCATCGCGGCTACTGTCGGCTCTACGTTCGTTGTCACTAACTTGATTCCTTTCAGATCGACTGCGCTTAAATCGGGCGGTTGGTTCGAGATTACGGATGTTGGCTTGTTGGATGCTAATTTGTTGTCACTTAAATTATTAGCTCCATTATGAGCACGACTTTGACCACCGGCATCTGGTGTTCGGTTATTGCTTTCCGTCGTTTCAATATGAGAATGTTTGCGCTGACGAGTATTGTCTTTTTCCAGTACTGTTTCGGGCAAATCGGCTTCCCTAAATTCGCCGCGCCTGATACCCTCATGGATGCGTTTGCTCATTTCCTCTTTACCGCCTTCACTTAATTTGTCGTAGCTGTGCGTGTAGAATTCGTCCAATTTGCCGAAATCCTTCTTCGTAAAATACGATTTTTCGAGGAAGCCGCGATAGGTTTCGCGTTCCCCAGCATTCAGCTTTGTCTCTTTCGCCGCTAATGCAGCGGCAGCGGCGACTTGAGCTTGAACTTCTGCCGCATGTTCTACCTTTGCCTCATCGATCCGCTTATCCAGAGTCATTATCCGCTTCTTCGCGTTCTCAAGCGTATTCTCTAAAATGCGCCGGGTACCCGGGTTAGAAACGGCGACAGCCGTTTCTATATCTGAAATTGCTCGCTGTAGATTACTACGCTCGCTCTCATCACGGGCAATATCGTATTCGCTTACCGTCACTCCCACCCCTTTTTCCTTATTATAGCTTAGGATTGTTACAGTATTATGAAATTTGGTCGGGACAAATCCGAATTCGCGCGGATTTTACAACCGAGTGATTCTAGGGCGAGTTTCAATGCGCTTTGAAGGGATTGGAAACCATCACTGCTCCAAGCATCTGGCCATCCTGCAAATCCTCAGAATAGAGCACGTCACAGCCCGAACTTTGGGCCGCAGCCACGATCAGGCTGTCATAGATCGTGAACCCGTACCGCTCCGCCACTCCCAGCCCCATTTTATGCAGTTCCAGTGTGACCGGCACGACTTGGCAGGCCATCTGAATCGTCGTGAGAAGCACCCGTATATCTGGCCACGGCAGTTTTGCCTTTCTATAGGCTACCGCCGCAAACTCGTTGAGCACCTGCACGCTGACCAGCCCGCCTTCCATCAGCAACGCCTCCGCACGGTCGGCCTTGCTGGTGTCGCCTGACAACAGGTAAAGGAGGACATTGGTGTCGAAAAAGGGCTTAGCCACGTTCCTGTGCCTCTAAACGATCAAAGGTGAACCCTTCCGGCAACCGCCCTCGATAACGCCGCAGCCGGGCTAAAAGTTCCCCAATACTGGCGCGTTTGGACACGTTGAACGCCCGCCCATCCGCTACTTGGATGTCGATGTCGTCACCCTCCCGTAGTTCCAACGCTTCGACCACGCTAGCAGGCAGACGCACCGCCAAACTGTTCCCCCATTTTGCGACTTGCATAAATTTTCTCCTTCAAGTTTGATATACGTAAGCTCAATTGTATATCATTGAGAGCAGAATAGCAAACGTCTTGATGAAAGCACATCGCAGCAACAAACCGACCGGATCAAGCTGACGAGTAAGATTTAATTACTGCAAAAAGAACTTGGTGCCTGGACCCGCTCCCTGGCGCTTCAGTACCTTCGGATTCGCCGTGATGAATTTGCGAATCCGCAACGCATCTTGGTTTAGCTTTTCAGCCAATTGCTTGGCATTCATGCCCTCCTTGCCGTGCTGCGCCATCACTTTTAGCAATTGCGGTTGCAAAGCTTCGTCGGTGATTGCAGGGCGGCGCGTGCGGCGTGCTCTACCGGATGCCGGGGCTACTTCCGTCAACTCTTCCAACTGACTTTCCAAATCCTTGACGACTTTGCGGGCATCGCTGATTTTCAGTTTCAGTTCGTGGACGGCTTCCTGATCAAGCGCCTCCACTTGCTTTTGCAAAGTTTCGATTTGTTTAGTGAGAGCGGTTTTCTTTTCTTGGGCGGTTTGTGGTGTTGCCATAGCGGCCTGCCTTCGTTGAAAAACAAATATGCGTCAAGAATAATCATCTAACACACAATGGTGTTTGCACAAACATTCGTTGCAGATGTCGGGCATTCCTTCAGCAAATTAAAAAAGTCGTTTCGATCCGATTTACATCACATCCTGCCAGCAAGAACCCAAGACTCCTTTTCACTTTGCCGAACGCGCGGCTTTTCCGAAGCAATCCGTTTCAGTATCGGCAATGGCATTTCCGCTCCGAATGTCCTGAGAATTTCCTCGGCCTCGTGCTTGCGGTGATAGATGGCGTAGTGAATCGGTTTCCATGCAGGAGCGCCTCCGTCAAGCAGGTTCATGTCAGCACCGTGCTCGCTCAATCTACGAATGAGCAAAACATCCCCGTGACAAGCTGCGTAGTGGATCAGCGCTAAACCATCCTCATCCCGACCATTAATGTTGCCACCACTTGCAAGATAACATTCCAAATCAGCCAAATTACCAGCAGCGGCACTTGTAAATGATCGCTTATGCGAAACCGCATAACTCGTTCTAAAAAGCTCTATATTATCAGCAACCATTATCAACCTACAGTTGCAGCATAGCAATTTAGCCGCGAATAAACAAGCTAATATATTCGCAAACTTGGCTTTGTCGATTTGATGCTGGTAGCTACTAACTAGTTTACAGTTAGGCGTTCTCTTTCGCGCTTTCCCCTCCGGTATTTTGTCATCCGTAGCAGCCGCGCGGGTCAGTCAATACCCGGCCCGCTCCAAGATTCCGTGTTGGGCATGACAACGCCCCGCTTCTCCGGCTGCTGGTACTACTGCCAATCCCGTTCGGGAGAAAACATCAAAAGGAGACGAACAATAACGAAATCATCGAATCCGATTTCAACCTCGAAATCACCAAGCCACGCTGCCTATCACATCCAAGATAACAAAGGCGGGAAATCCTACTGGAGCCGAATCAGCAGTGCATGGCAGCACGCGGATGGCAACGGCTTCAACATCGAGATCAATACCGTACCGCTCGACGGACGCATCGAGCTGCGCGTCATTACCGAAAAATCTGAATAGCCAGTTTACTTTGGGCGGGTCAATCGACCCGCCCGTTTAAAAAAACGCTGAGAAAATCAAATCGCGTACAATCAACGACTATCTTTTCTAATCAATTTATAGACGACGCTCCCGTCTGAGAATTGAGCTAAGCTACCATCTGGCAATTTCATTAGGAGTATGAAGTCGATTCCATCGGATGTAATAGAAATCAACCTCACTTTTTTATCACCATGTTTGAGCCACGAAGGGTCGAGCTTCTTTATTAACTTTTGCTTCTGAACGCTAGGCACTTCTCGGAAACCAATTTTTCCCGGCGCGTCGCCACCCGACAAAGAATCGCTTACGCTGTTTTCAGTAATCTTAACGACCGCACCTAATTCTGAACGATCTATTGAGGTTGCGTGTGGACTATATATTGCATTAACTTCCCATCTTCCAAAGATGAGCGAAAAATTATCTGAAGCGAACCCATGAGTTGAGAGCAAGCATAACAACAAAGCTAACCAATGCGCGCGTTTCATGAAGAGTGCGTCGTCGTGATAAACTTAATTGTCGCAATGCTTTTACTGTTATCTGACATATGTGTAATACTCACAAACTCTTGAACCCCACCATGGATTCGTGAAAAGCACTATGCCGAGACTGCTGCTTTGACGGCCTACCCACGAAACGGAGTCGAGGACAATTCCGACGTGATTAGGGTATAGCGTCTTGTCCCCCTGCTTTTTCACTGCATACGGAACTTGGCCCTTAGGGAAGAAGATGATGTCTCCGGGTTGACCCGTAGCTCTCTTCACGAAGCTGGGTGATGATTTAATACCTTCCGAAGCGACATAAGTGTAATTCGGAAAGATTTCACTCATGACCAGATAGACGAAGTAAGAGCAATCAAATGCGTTTGTAGTTTTCCCGCCTAGTAGATACGTGGAGTTTTTATATTTGATCGCAAGTTCTTTAGCTTTCGCCACAACCTGATTGCGAGTTTCAAGAGATACCATCGAGGGAATTGGGTCAGCCATAATCTACGCAAAATAAGCTGTTTGCGCTGCGAGTAAAGCCAAAAATGGCTAAGCTGACTCCCGGTGTTCGAGCGGCTGTCAATGCTTGCTCGACTTGGGGAAAAGATTTTCCCCACGCCTGAGCCGCAACGTCTCCGGCTCCCCATTCTAGCGGAGGGCAGCCCTCCGCAACACCTCCCCGTGCCGAGGGCCGGTCGGGAGTCAAGGGCATCCACCGGCTTTCAAAATTGTCCTCGGTCGCAGACTCCCTGCGGGACTTTTGAACCTTCCGGCGGAGCCTCCCATTGACACCTGCCCTGATGTCCCTCGGCGGTCTGGTTCTCATCATTTTTCAGCAGCAATAGCAATTGCTTTGCTGAAAAACCAAAAGGAGAAATCAGATGAAACTAAATGTCTACGAGCAGGTTACAAACCGCATGATCGAACTGTTAGAGCAAGGGGTTGTTCCTTGGAAATCACCCTGTCTTGCAACGGTTGGCTTCCCGAAGAACTTTGCCACTGGCAACCAGTATCGGGGCATCAACGTGTTTTTGCTGGGGAGTTTGCGCTACACCTCGCCCTATTTTTTGACGTTCATCCAGGCGAAGGAGCTTGGCGGGCGCGTCAAGAAAGGCGAGCGCGGCGGAATGGTTATCAAATATGGCACTTATACCAAGGATATTGAAGGCGCACAGCTTGAGCGGGCAAACGAGGAGGAACGGCGCTTTTTGAAGGCTTACACGGTGTTCAACGCCTCTCAGATCGAAGGGATTGAGTTCCCGAAGCCGGTTGCCTTGCCTGAGTTCACCCCCTCTGAACGATGCGACCGAGCACGGGAGATCGTGGCAGCGATGCCCCAGCAGCCTGAAATCAAGGAGGGGACGGCAATTCCCTGCTACCGCCCGAGTACCGACAGTGTACATATGCCGGAGCGTGGTTACTTCGATCAGGAGGAAGGTTACTACAGCACCCTTTTTCACGAACTGGCGCACGCGACTGGCCATCAAAGTCGGCTTGGCCGCAAATCGCTGATCGAGAACAACGGGATCGATGCCACCGGTGAAGACCGCAAGGTTTACGCCGAGGAGGAGCTTGTCGCCGAAATGAGCGCATCATTCCTGAACGCCCACGCCGGTATCATGGAAGCCGAAATGCAAAACTCAGCAGCTTATTTACAGGGTTGGCTTACCGCTCTGAAATCGAAAGATGCGAAAGGCTGGATTGTGAAGGCGGCGGGGGAGGCACAGCAAGCGGTGGACTTCATGCTGGGGAGCATATCTGTGATATGATCCAATCAAATTATCTAAATACGTGTTATTATTATGCAGTTCTATCTACGAATGATTTTCCACGCTCACCGCCAAGCATTTGGCCTTCACAGCATATTCCTGATGAAAATACATCAAAAACGATCTTGTATTGATCGCTATTCAAAACGTGCGATATGCTATACTCTACAGAAGTTTTATCAAGACTCGCTGCTCGCATCAAGCTTCCCGCCCATGATTGTCCTACGGTAATATCACCTTCGGCCACACCATACAAATATCCAAGCAATGCGAAACGATCCAACGCGCACATAGACGGAATAATGTTTTCGTCTGTGTATAGTTGCATTGCCTTTTTTGCTATCTCCCTGATTTCCATCACCTACTTCCCCGATTATGTTAAATACTTCAATTCCATTTTATTCTTTTCACACGATTAATCACCTTATATACATCTTTACGTACATTTTCAAGATCGTAATTTGCGATGCGTAGCATGAAAAGCTCTACGCGCCTGAAGTAAGGCGTTCTGCGTTTGTATGCTCGAATTGCCTTACGGCATGCAGTGGGATACTTTACTTGCAAATCTTGTGAGTCATCATATTGAAAATCAGCAAGCAATTTGGTTTTAGCATATCGCTTGGCTCTAGAGTGAAGTGCAAAAACGGCGACAAAACTGTAATTAGGCTCTTTTTCTTCGTCGGGCACATCTAAATTGCCCGAATCACCTATCAAGAAGGTTTTTTGAATCTTTGTGATATTGGTCACCAGTAAAATCCTGTAACAAAGAAGCGCAAAAATTTCGCGGCTGTAAACTACGCGTCCGTCGATCATTAGCATAATTGTTTCACATAGCCGAAGGAAACCGCGCGTGCTAGCCTTCCAATTGCTATCAAAGATAGCTTCGAGACTAACAGCTATTTGTGCATTATATTCACGGCGCTTTTGAGGTGTCATTTCGTCACTTTCTGTCAAGGATTTGCAAAGATTACGAATTGTATTTAAAGCTTCTAAACCCTGATTGTAATCATTTTGGTTGGAGGTTCGTAAACTTTGCACGTGCCTTTGTAGATGCTGATCACCATCCTTATCAAAGACCTCCACCGACGAATGGCGTAAGAATTCTAGAAATCTTATAGTTTCATCAAAATCTTTTGCAGCAGCGTAGAGTTTTAGAATTAAGTCAGCACGCGCAATAGCTCTAGCTTGCGAAACGCGCATGAAGACGAAAAACGCAGTAAATACCGCGAATGCTGTTTTTGATAATGCTTCCGTGTGACTAAGTAATGCGTTAACGGATTTTAGATAGAGAGTCGTTTGTTGCCACGCTGAATCAGTAATCCAAAACCAACGAATTGCGTAATTCATATAACTAAAAACATCGAGATAGGTAGTGTGTTTACTTTTGGTGTAAAACCCAACTGTTGATCTGCATCAAGCCGCGAGTCGATCTAGTTAATGGAACGCCGATTGTCGCGTCGCTTTCATTGTATTTGATCATAACTAGGCGTCGTGAAGTTGCAAACGTGACGATTTGAGTTGTTTGAGATGAAATTAGTCGTAAGCCAAACCCATCGACAATGTACGGATCAATTGACACCTTCTTTTCATTTTTCCACGCTTTTTGCAGCCATGTGCCACGTTCATCGGAATCCGGCACGTCGCGCGAGAAGATAAACGTGTCATCGCTCACCCAAGTCATGCCTGTGCCGCCATTGATTGCAACCGCTGTTCTCTTATCCAAATCCACCAGTACTCCGTTCCTACCGTCGATCCTACCATCAGCAAAGATGAACCGTCCATCCGGCGAAGGCTCGCCAATTTTGAAGCAGGGAAACGGCAGGGCATTGCACTCGTTCAGTTGATGGGCGGGCCGGTCATAGACGACGATTAGTTTCCCAGAGGCAAGGCAAACGCATTTGTCATTGCCGAGCCATTGAAAGTCGCTGAAGCCGTTTCGACCAATCAAGATCGTCTTCGCAACGTCGGCATCTACGTCGTAACAGAAGAACTGCCCGTTGATCATACCGACCATCCAGCGGCTATCCGGCGAGCGTTGTTTATCGAGTTTGACCAGCGGCATCCGCATCGGCTTGACGTTGCCGGTTTCAAGGTTGACGCGGAGCAGGTTGTTCAGGTTGCGGACGACCAGCGTTTTGCTCGTCAGGAGTAGGATGTTTTCGGCGAAGTGATTTTCATAAAACGAGTCGATGGTCGTCACTTGCCGCTCGTTGATTAACCGGAAATTCTGCCAGTCGGCATCTGCTACCCACACGTTTTTTCCTTTGGCGAAAACCACTTTCTTGAAGCCGTCGAAGAATACGAGCGAATCAGCGCCCATCATGGTTGCCTCGCGCGTGCCGTCAAAAGCGTAGCGGGCAAACCCCTTGGCAAACTGGCCGTAAAGCTTTTTCGCAGTCGCATCGTAAAACAGCCGCGTCGGGGCGTCACCTTTCAGCCAGCGTTTGAACAGGCATTCGCCGGTTCCGGCATCATACAAATCATCATCGGCGAGGAACAGGTAATCAATCCTCGCCTCTGCCCTGACAGCCCGCTCACGGATGGCTGCCTGCTCTGCTGCAGTATCCCGTGGCGGATGCGCCTTTGCACGGGCATAGAAAATCCACCACACGGCAAATAGCGCCGTGCTTCCTGCGATAACTCCAAAGACGAGCGCGTACTTTGGGAATTGTTTGGCGAGCAGCCACCACTTGATCATAGCTTAAGCGGCGGCGGCTTGCCCCGTCTCAGGAGGGGTGACCAAGATTTCACCAATGAACAGTTCATTGGCTGAGTGATCCTGCATCTCCGAATCCGCCTCTTTGAGCCAGACGACCCGCTTTTGTTTAATGCCGTCAAACACCCTGTCCCCGAGCCCACGGCCTTTGACCGTCACCAGAAACCCGCCGAAATCGACATCCAAGCTCCCGGAGTCGGGGTCGTAATTCATGAAAAGAATATCCCCGTAGGGGAAGGCAGTGCGCAGCCCGGTACGGAATTTCAGCTCCAAAAAGTTCTCCTCCATCTTGTCGCCGATCAGGATCAGCGAGAATTTGTCGGCATCGGTGGCGGGCGCAGCGGCAGGGCTGGCACTCGCAGGGCGGCGTGACTCAAGGATTTTTTCGACCGTGCTTTGGGCCATGGCAAACAACGTAAAACGGGTTACAAACCCGAGTATGGCCGATTACCCGTCCAGGTTGCAAGTGTTCTGAAGCGAACACCTTCTAAATTTTATTTTCCGCGCCTGACCACCGGGGCAACGGTCTTCACCTGGGACTGCGATTTCACCTTGGCGGTTTTAGCGACATCCGCCGCCCGCTGTTTAACCCCGTGCCGTGCCGCATCGGCCACACTTGGCGGCGGTAAATTGTGCGGACGTTTCTCGTTGCCACCGGAAAGGAAAGCCCCTTTCACTTTCTCCGCTACGCGCGCGAAATTTGCCCGTGCAGCGGTAAGATTATTGGCGAAACGATCTTGGCGACTACCGGCCACCATCTTTAGCGATGCACCAGTCGTTGCCGCACCCTTCACCGCGCCGATGTTCGGTGCCGCGAATTTCTCTTGCTGCGGCGTCTTCGGCTCAGTCGGACGAAGAAAGCTCCTCCCCCGTTCTTGCGTCGCCTTCTTCTTGCCGTCACCGCTCGATTGCCCCTTGCTGCGGCTTTTGCCATCGGCACCGGCCATCCCGCGCCGCATCTCCAAATACTGCCGGAAATCCATGCTCTCCGGTTTCTTGATGCCTTCCTGCTTGCGCTCACGCAGCAGGTTTTCTACATGGCTCTTGGCCACCCCCTCCGCCCGTCGGCTGTGGATAGCATCACGCCACTGACGAGCGCCCATTTCGGTAGCCATGAAGGAGGTAATTTGTTCGGGCGTTAGCCCCGCCAGTTCGATGCCGGATTGCCGCGCCGAAGCGCTGCTGACCGCCTCTTGTAACCCTTTACGACTGTCGGTGTAAATACGAATACTCGACTTTCCCCGGCTGACCGAAACATAAAATTGTTCGCGGCTGCTGGCGGCAAACGATGCCTCACTCTGCGCCACCAGCACATCCCGCACGCTTTTGCTCTGCGCCGAGTGCGAAGTGCTGACATAGCCAAGGGCAAAATGCCCATGCCTCGCGTTTAGCTGTGCGCCGGTATCCAGCACGATGTTTCCCTCGCGGCTGAATTTGGCAACGGTGAAAACATTGCCGTTGTTAAGTCGGCGTCCGTCATCGCTCTTGCCATTTCTCGTGATGCGGAGCTGGTCCCCCCGCGCCAGATTGATTTCACGTTCCTCAAAAATCTGAAACTTTTGCGCTTCGTCGAGCGGAAGCACGATTCTCCGCCCGGCGTCGTTCACCGCTTCGACACCAGCTTTCGTGTCACTGCCGACAATCCGAAACCTTTCGCCCCGCAATATCCCCATCGCATTTTGATGGAATTGCACCACCTGCCCGGCTTGATAATTCTCGCTGCGTCTCTTATCGGAGTCATCCCACTGCAACGGGTGAAGCTGGACGAATGGCCGCTCAATACCGAGCTTTCCAGCCTCGCGCTTGGCTTCCCGAATCGCCGCCGTCACCTTGGCTGCTTCCGCATGGGTGGGAGAGATGGTCAGTGGCACTGAATCTTTGCGGCTCAAGGCGAGGTAATCCTGTGCCAAGAGCCGGTAGCGTTCCGCCTCATTCTCGACCTCGACAATCGCGCCAAGCTCATCCAGCCGCTGAAATCCGGTCTGCAAATCGCCACGGCTGAGTGCCGCCACCGCCTTCCGATATACGTCGCCCTCCTGCCGCCTGATGCTGGTGATTTCTGCAATTGGCAACCCTGCGTAGTGCTGCAAAAGCCGGAACGCATCACCCCGCGCCACCGGAGCGTGTTGCGCCGTGTCTCCGACGAGAATCACGCGGGTATTGTTTCCAGCAAGCTGCATGATGCTCCACATATCCCGCACCCCGAGCAAACCCGCCTCATCGACCAACACCACCTGGCCACGGATCTTTTCCTGTAGCTTTGGATCAACGAGCAGCCGCGCCACCGTCTCCGCGCCGACGAAGCCCGCATCGCGGAGCGTCCCACGAGAAGCCGAGGCAGACGGTGCAAAGGCGAACACGCGGCGTCCAGCCCGCTCAATCTGCGCGACTGCCTCAATCATCGCAGTAGTTTTGCCGACCCCGGCCCCGCCGCGAATCGCCATCACCTGATCTTGACTGGTCAGCAGATGGCTGACGGCAGCCCGTTGCTCCGCTGAGAGTTTGCTATCCCCAAACTTTATCTCCCCCACCACCAGTGGTGCGTGCCGATCGCGTCCCGACCGCACGAAGTTGACGAGTGAAACTTCCTCGGTCAGCGCGTCAAGCGAGGTGCAGAACGTCTCCGCGCCGACTTGCTTGGTGATCATGCTGCGTTTTTCGAACGCATGCCAAACGCTTTCTGGTGTCACTTGGCCGACGCCAAAGCGCAAGGCTTCCGCCACCATCCGCTTCGATTCGACCACCGATTGTTTGCCTAGCAGCTTGTCGCAAGCTTCATCCACTGCCCGCTCAGGCGTGATCTTCTCCCCCGTCCTGGTTCCGAGGCGTTTCGAGGCGACTTCATCAATCAAGAGTCTTTCGTCGGCATTCAGGCGAACATTCCACGCTGCCAGCAAATCAGCGTTGGTCAGCCCCCGCCGTTTCCCTTCCCGGCTGGCAGCGCCAAGCGCATCTTTGGCTTTGGCATCGGTGATGCCAGCGGCGTCTGCCATCCGCTCAATCTCGGCGGTTCGTCGGGAAAACTTGTCAATCACCGCGCGCGGAATGCCCGCTACCTCCCAGCCGCCACGCGTCCGTTCAATGCCGTAGCCGAGCCCAGCCAGCTTGTCGGTCAGGAGCGAATGAAAAACGGCTTCATTATAAGGAGCATCCTTTTTGATGGCAGCCCAGGATGCCGCCTTCCAGCGTTCCTCGACCGGATCAAAGGTCGAATTGAAAGCGAAGCAGTGGGCGTGCAAATGCGGGTCGGGAATCCCGCCGACAGGCCGGGCGGTGAAGTGAACGAACTCAGCCCAAACTAGGTTGCCGGTGACCCGTTCCGATTGCGCGCCTTTCTGCCGAACGCGGGTGGTCGTCGCGGTTTCGATACTCCCCATCGTCTCAATCACCGCCGCCCGGAACGCTGCGAGAATTTGTTTATCGCCAGACAGCGCATACAAAACCGAGAGACTTTTTGGCGCATGGAAGTTGAGATCATAACCCACCCGCCGATCCAGTTTGGTGCGCGGCGTCAGCTTCTGACCGGTCAACGGATTGCAGTTTTCAGCCAGTGCCGCGAAATCCTTGGCTGCGACCTTGCCCTCCAACCCGAGCAGTTCGGCAGCCAGACCATGCCACTGGCCAACGACCTCCTGTTTCTCAGAATAGTAATCCTCGCGCTTCAACCCCTCGATGTAATACGCCCTGGCCGCTGCCGCGCTCTTATGTGCCACCACCCGTAACATTTCAGGGGTGAGATTATCAGAACGTGTTGCCTAATTCTACCCCGGGTTGCAGCAGCAGTACGAAAATATCAAGGCTGAGAATCTCAGTTCTGTCGAGTCATTCTCCGACCAAAACCATCGCCAAATAAGCGACTTCCGGGGCCTACCCTCCCGTCACAGAAAAGTCTTTCAGACATCTCCCCTAAGCACAGCTTAGAGTTGCAATTTCCGCTCGCCATCCAGTTTTCGCCTGATACGCTCACGGGCGTTTTAACGGTTTGAACGTGTCTTTGCATTCCCTCGTTACCACGAATTCGCCGAGCGTCACCGGCAGGGACTGGCCGGATAACGATGAGGCATTGTTGGAGTTGAGCGGAGACGACGGAGCCACCAAACTGCCGGAAAACTTCTGGTGCTTAAACGATGCGTTTCAGGGGGTGCAGGTGCTCGGCGGAACCGGATCGGGCAAATCGACCGGTAGCGGCCAAGCGCTCGCCCGCGCCTTCCTTGATGCCAACCTGGGCGGCCTCGTTTTAACCGCCAAGACCGACGAGCTTCACGCGTGGCAGGGATACGCCGACGATGCCGGACGTGGGACAGATTTACTCATCATTGATGAATCCGCCAAATGGCGCTTCAATTTTCTAAGCTACGAGTTGCACCGCGCCGGAGCCGGGGCCGGACACACCGAAAACCTCGTCAACCTTTTTGCTAGCGTGCTGGAAGCAGCAGAGCGGAAGCAAGGTCAGAGCGGTGGTAACGATAGCTATTGGCAGCGGACCCTGAAGCAGTTGCTCAGGAACGCGATTGACCTTGCCGTCATCGCAGCCGATGACCTCGACCTGCCTTCGCTTTACCGGATTGTCACTTCAGCACCTCGAACCATCGGGGAAGCAGAGGACACCAAATGGCAGGCTGATTCGGTTTGCTATCGCTTGATCGGAGTGGCCGAGGAACGAGCCAAGGAGAAGGAGCGCGAGGCGGATTTTGAGCTGACCCGCGATTATTGGCTGAAAGAATTTCCCGGACTTGCCGTAGAAACCCGTTCGGTGATCGTCTCCACCTTCACCAGCATGGCTGACTGTTTTCTGCGGGGCATGATGCGCAGCCTCTTTTGCACCGACACCAACTTTCGACCCGAAGACACCTTCGCTGGGAAGATCATCATCTTGAACTTGCCCGTGAAGGAATACAACGAGCTTGGCCAGTTCGCCCAAGTGCTATTCAAATTCGTGTGGCAGCGGGCGGTGGAGCGGCGCATCCCGCCAAACATTGACCGCCAGACCGCCCAGGAAACCATCCGCCCGGTGTTCCTGTGGGCGGATGAAAGCCAATTTTTCGTGAATTCTTACGACGCGCTGTTTCAGAGCACCGCGCGGTCATCGCGCGCTTGCACGGTGTATCTCACACAAAACCTGCCCAGCTATTTTGCGGTGTTCAGCGGCGCGAACTCACGCTCGGAGGTAGAGGCGTTCGTCGGCAACCTGCAAACCAAGATTTTTCACGCCAACGGCGACCCGACCACCAACAACTGGGCGGCGGACTCCATCGGGCGGACCCGCCAGATGCAATACTACGGCGGCGTGAGCGAATCGGCGGCGCGCGGCTTTGGTGGGCAGGGCGGCGGTAGCAACCAGAGCGCGGGCGGCAGCCAAGCCATCGAATACCTCGTGCAGCCGCAGGAGTTCACGATGCTCAGAACTGGGGGCGAGGAGTGCGGGATGATCGTGGACAGCATCATTTTCCAAGGCGGACGCCGTTGGGTCGTCCCTGCCCGGAACGGATTGCGAACGCAAAACCACCTGCGCCACGCGTTCCGGCAAAATTATCCAAAGGGATGAAGGACACCCAAGTCGCTACCCTCAACGCGGAGCCACGCATTTTTCTGCTCAGCCCGGTGCTGCACTGTGTCAGCATGACGTCCCTTGTTTTTCTGCGCTCGTCGTTCGGCTATGCTTTCCTGCGTCCGAAAAGCTTTTTCTTCGCCTTCTCGTGGGCATTCATCCTCTACGCAGTTTACGCCTGGATCGACGGCGAGGCGTGGGCAGAACGGCGAGCCCTGCTCTGGTTCGGTGTCGCTGCTATGGCTCTGTATTGGTTTCACTTTACCGTGACCATCAGCCGCGAATGGTGTGGCACTGCGCAGCATGACAACGATTCAGGGACACTACACATCGAACGTTTGCTCCGAAGGTCTGGAGTATCCACGGCTCGCCGTCTCGACCGACAGTTCCGCCTCTGGGTTGAGCCGGGTACCGTCACCAGCTTGGTACTCATCCTCTATCTCACAAGAGAAAGGCACTTGTCGGCGTGGCTTTCGTTCACCGCCCTGTGCCTGTGGATAAAAGAAGTGCTGAATCAATGGTTTTCCATCCGACGCCAAAAACGAGGTAGGGACATTACCGACGATCTCAGCGAAGCGTTCGATGACGAACGGACCACCCAAATTGCAGAAAAACAGCTTCCAGTAGCATCGGTTCGCAAATCAAAAACCAAACGTACCCGGAATGCCGTTGCGAAGGAGTAATGTCGATCGGTCCAGATCTAAAACACACTCATTTCACTGACGAAGGATCTGCGTTGGGTCAGAGCGTAGCGGATTTTGCTGTGATCAAATTCCCTCGGAACGAATATGTAAATTGTCCTCAGGAAAAACAGGAATCTCGCAGAAAGTCATCTTTCTTCTTTACGGATCCGGGTCTTTTCTGGTCTGGTCAACTGCGTCCACGTTCAGATTCCTGCGGTTGGTCCGACAACGGGTGTAACCCAGCAATTTCCTGCCCGCGTTGATGCATCCGTTTCCAGATTTCCATGAAACTCACGTCTCGAACTCAAACCGCTAAAACCAACGTCATGAACGCGCCTCGACGATTTTTTCACGCCAAAGTCAAACGGAGCATCTGCATCGCGCTGGCAATATTCGGAGCGTGGAATCCTTTATCCGCTCAAACACCAACGACAAACATTCCTGGCAACGAGACCATTCAAGACGAATTAGACGTTTACGGAAACACTTTCAACCTCGGAACCTGGGCGAACGATATCACCCAACTCGGACTGGCCACCGTTTACTCGGAAGACACCAGTCACATGGCTACGCTGACCTTCACCGCCAACCGCCCTGTCAGCAATTGGCTGTGGCAGGAAATGCCGTCCACCGGCACGAGCAAGGTATTCCAGATGAGCCTCAGCGCCAACAACGCGTTCACGTTGTATGACAAGGCAACCTCTCAGTCTGCTGCCATCATCCTTGATCCGGTCACACGGAGCACCTTTACCACGCCGGTCACCTTTAATGGCCTCGACAACAAGATGCCCAACCAGACGCCAAACGACCCTACGAATGTGCTCACGGTTGGCTTGGCCGACGCTAGATATCCGGTCCACAGTGTTGGTGACACTTTGACCCTCGGTGTAAATGCCAATGCGACTGGTGCGCATGCGATGGCTCTCGGCTATCAAGCGAACGCAAGCGGGTTTGCTTCTACGGTCCTTGGTGATTACGCGACGGCGACGCAAAACGGGTCCACCGCGTTGGGACTATCGTCCTCTGCGACGGGCAATTATTCCACTGCATTGGGCTACGCGTCTTCGGCCAATGGTTATTGGGCGACCGCCACGGGTGTTGCCTCGTCAGCTGCTGGCGATGATTCGATAGCCATCGGCACCTATGCAAACGCCATCGGGATCGGTTCGTGTGCTCTCGGAGTCCAGACGACTGCGACCGGCCTCGGTTCCACCGCCATCGGGCAATACATTCTCTCCGCTGGGATGTACACGACCGTCGTCGGCTACTTCAACACCGCCTCTGGCGACCAAGCGTCCGCCTTTGGCACCAATGCCAAGGCGACTGCCTTTCAGTCCACCAGCCTTGGCTTTCAGTCGGCTGCCGCTGGGACGGGTGCCGTTTCCGCAGGGCTGAATTCGTCGGCAAAGGGGAATTGGTCCGTTGCCTTGGGCAGTTTCTCAAACGCCGGTGGCGACTATGCGACGGCTTTGACGAGCAGTTCAGCTGCCAGTGGAGATTACGCCGTGGCGGCTGGCCGAACGACGGCAACGAGTTTGTACCAAACCTCCGTGGGTGCGTACGGTGCGTCCGGTGGTGATCCGCACAACTGGGTGCCAACCGATGATCTGTTCACGGTAGGTAACGGGACATCTGCCAACGCTTCGAATGCGTTCTCGGTGAAGAAGAACGGTGACACGCAGGTGGCTGGTAACCTGACGGTGACGAAAGCCCTGATCGTGCTACCCCAAGGTGACTTGTCGATGGGCACCTTCATGGCCCAGCCAAGCCCCACCCCGTAGGATTCGGATCTTGCACCCATCTCGGCGTCAATATCTGAACTCCACCTAGTATGTTCCACCCTCGACTTCGTCGGGCATTCCCCGGCCCATCGCGATGCCCTTTGCCATTGTCCGAGCTGTTTTGCTTGTTGGTGATCATGGCGCTGCCGCTGACGGCGGCTGCAACCGCCCCGTCTTGGTGGGCCGCGCGTGGAGTGCTCGTCAACGGTAGTACGGCAGATGACTACGCGGCAGTGAACCAGGGGCAGGTCAAATTCATTGCCGTCCAAGCGACGGCAGAAATGGATGCCCATCTCCCCGGTGGCGCGGGGACGGCGATCCATCAGATCGTTGATGCCTGGTCGGTGCCGACGGCACGTTCGAATGACTTCGCCTCGGTCAATTTAGGACAACTCAAGGCTCTGGCCAAACCGTTCTACGACCGGCTCATCGCCGTCGGCTATGTCAGTGCATACCCTTGGGCGGGGCTGGAGGCGTCCGCCAACGATTATGCGCTCGCAAACATCGGGCAGGTGAAAAACCTTTTCTCCTTCGATCTCACGACAGCAACCAGCGCGAACGATAGCAACCACGACGGCATCGCGGACTGGTGGGCAATCTACTATTTCAAAACGACGGCTGTCAGGACAGGCGAGGATCCCGATGGGGATGGGCTGACGAACCTGCAGGAGTTTCAGCAGGGAACCAATCCATTCGACTACTACAACGGCCAGCTGCCCTTGCTGCAGGTGGTGTCTGGAAACAATCAGATGGCTGCGCCCGGCACGTTGTTTGCGCAACCTCTCGTCACTCTGGTGACATCACCAGGCGCGGGCACGCCGGAGGCTAACGCACCGCTCTCCTACCAAGTGACCGCAGGGACTGCCCAGGTTGCCACCAGTACGACCGGCCCGTGGGGAACGAGTTGCTCCGTCCAAGCCAACGCATCCGGGCAGGCAATGGTTTATTGTCAGATGTCGTCGGCACCCCCCACGGCAGTGACTTCCTTGATCCAGGTCACGGCGGGCAGCGCGACGCCGGTCGTCTTCCAGGCCTCCATTTTGCCGCCGGTAGCGGCGGGATTGCATCACACCCTGGCAATCGACACCGCTGGTCAGCTCTGGGCTTGGGGCGACAACACCTACGGCCAGTGCGGCAATAGTTTCTCGGTCTTGCTAGGAAACGCACCTCTGCAAGTCACAGGATTAACCGGCTCAGGCTCCTTGACTGGTGCCACCGCCGTGTCGGCGGGTGATTACTACTCGCTTGCGCTCATGGGCGACACGACGGTTTGCGCCTGGGGTGACAATTCCTACGGCCAGCTCGGTAACAACACCCACACCATGACGACGCAGCCTGCGCCCGTGCTCATCCAAGCCTCGGGCGGCACTACTTCGCTCTCAGGGATGGTAGCCATCGCCGCAGGTAGCCACCACGCATTGGCTCTCAAGAATGACGGCACGGTGTGGGCCTGGGGTGACAATACTTACGGAAAGCTTGGTGACGGCACGAACACCACCCGCGCTTTACCCGTCCAAGTGATCGGCTCGGGTGGTACCGGGGTATTGAGTGGGGTGGTGGCGATTGCCGCAGGCGCGAACCACAGCGTGGCTCTCAAGGGCGATGGCAGCGTGTGGGCGTGGGGCTACAGCGTCCAGGGCGCGAATGGCAATGTGAATCTCACACCAACGCAGGTGCCGGGGGTGAACGGAAACGGCTCTCTCGCCAACATCGTCGCAATTGCGGCGGGACCGGGTGGGTATCACACACTTGCGTTGGGAAGCAGTGGCACCGTGTTCGCGTGGGGTCAAAACAACCACGGGCAGATCGGCAACGACACCGAGGTTTCGCCCAGCTATCCGGTGCAGGTGGCTGGCATAGGCGCACCGGTTGGCACCGGGTCAAATCCGTCCGCAGCCAGTCTGGGGATCTTGGGCGGGGTGGTGCGTATCGCCGCTGGCCAGAATCACTCCGTAGCCGAATTGAGCAACGGCAGTGTCTGTGCGTGGGGAGCCGGTCAGTCTGGACAACTCGGCAACAACACTTTGGGTAACACGGCCAACGACGGTGACTATCCCATGACCGTGGTCTCGACTGGTGGCACCGGCGCGATGGGCGGAGTTGTCTCGATCAGCGCAGGCGGCGATCATTCGGTGAGCGTGGTCGCTTACCAAGGCGTCCCGATCTTTCTTGGCTGGGGCAGCAATCCCAACGGGGAGACGGACGGTGCCCTTTTCGATCAGGTGAGCCAGTATCAGGTCCCGGTCCCGGTCAAGTTCTCCGTCGATTCTGACATGGATGGTTTGGTGGATTGGCAAGAGTACCTTTTAGGGACGAACCCGCTCGATCCCGACTCAAACCACGACGGCATCACGGATGGTCTAGCCTACTACTCCGCTAGTCCGACGTTGAACGGGGTCAGCTTTACCGCCGCCGCCGCCGCCCGCAATGCGGGTGTGAGCGGTCTCGACTACTACGCTCTGCCCGGTGGCGCACCGCCGCCGAACTCAGGGGCGCCAGTAATCACTTTGAGCGTTCCTCCACATCTGACGCTGCAACCTTGAAGGCGGCACCAGCAAAATTATCAAGGACCGTTTTTCTCATGAAGCTGACCCGTTTTTCCGTGCACCCCCTCCGGCGACTTGCCGCCGTTTTGTTGATCCCGGTGCATCTTTTTTCTCTCTGGCCCGTGCAGAACTGTTTGGCGCAGAGTGTCTCTGCTCAAGCAGTTGTCCCTGGGGTAACCCCGAGTGCTCCCGTCCCAATCCCGGGGGCGGCAACGCTGCCGCCTTCCCCCGTCAGCAACACACCGGCTACGCCCGTATTCAGACAATCGTCGCCGCCGACTCTTAGCGCACAGCCTTCGCTGGCGGAGATCGCGGGCAGCCGGTTATTGGCGCATCCCTTGGTTCCCATCGGCAAAGGCGATCCCTCCGAGGGCGAGCGGCACGCGGTCGCACAGGCGCTGACGACTTTCTCACAACCGGGTTCCGACCCCGAAAACACGGTCGCGATTGAGCAATTCCTCCATGCGTACCCGAACTCGGCGTTCCGGACTGCGCTGCTGACCAATCTGGGTCTTATCTATCGGCGGCACGGCTACTGGAGCAAGGCATTGGATGCTTGGCAGCAAGCTTGGCAGGCGGGCAAAGACGAGTCGGATCCTACGAAACGGCTTGTGGTGGACCAGGCCTTGGCCGAGCTGGCGGAACTCACCGCCCGCATCGGACGCGTGGATGAACTGAAGGCACTCTTGGCGGATGCTGGAGATCGGGCTGTCCGTGGACCAGCGGCGGAAAAATATTCGTCGGCCAAAGCCAGCCTGTATTTGATGCAGAACGAACCCACGAAATCCTATCGCTGCGGACCGTTCGCCGTGGGCGAGGTGTTCCATGCCTTGCACCCCGACAAGTCGCTGGGAGGTCAGTTGCACGATTCGGTTTCGACGGATCACGGCACGTCGCTGGTCATGGTGGCGGAGTTTGCTCGCAAGCTGGGCCTGGACTACCAGCTTGCTTTTCGCAGTCCTGGGGCGGCGGTGCTCGTGCCCAGCGTGGTCAACTGGAAGGTCGGGCACTATGCGGCGCTGACCCGGGAGATCGACGGTCGGTATCTGGTCGAAGATCCTACGTTTACCGACAACTGCGTGGTCAGCACGCAAGCACTCGACCAAGAAGGCAGTGGATATTACATGGTTCGTGCGGGGATTCTACCAGCAGGGTGGCGCAAGGTGTCTAATGACGAAGGACAGAAGGTGTGGGGCCGTGGGGCCGTCACGCCAAACACACCGCCTACACCGCCAAAAAAATCCAGGTGCCATCACGGTATGGCAGACTACGATCTTGACATGTCGAGGGTGAATCTCTTCATCAACGACACACCTTATTTCTACGATCTTCCGCGCGGACCTGCAATGGAATTCACCGCGTCGTACAGCCAGCGCGACAGTTCGCCCATCTCGGTCAGCCAATACTCGAATCTGGGGGTGCAATGGAACTTCAACTGGGTGGCTTTCATCGTGGACGATCCTGGGAACTCCACGACCAAGTCTTATGGGCCGGGTGGAGGCGTGCTTAAATACACCGGCTATGGCACCGTCCCTAGTGCTCCGAACGCGTTCGTGCCGCAGACGGAGACCCAAGCGGTCTTGCAGCGCACCACGCCTTCGGGTTATCTGAGGACATTTCCTGATGGATCCAAGCAAATCTTCGGCCAAGGATACACGATCAGCGGAACCACCTACTACTTCATGACGGAGTCCGATGATCCGGCAGGCAACAAAGTGACCTATACGTACGATCCAACGTACTGCCGACTGCTGTCAGTGACGGATACGCTGGGCCAACAGGTCACGCTGACTTACGTGAATGCCAACGATCCGACTACCGGCGATTACTACCGGGTAAGCCAAGTGCAGGATAGTACCGGTCGGTGTGCCACGTTCACGTACAACTCGCTCAGCCAGTTGTCCGCGATCACGGACATGGCGGGCATGACCTCGCAGTTTTCCTACAATGCCAGCGATTTGATCACCAAGCTGACCACTCCGTATGGCGACACTGCTTTTGACGAGACGGATTATCCGAACTTGGACCGCTCCATTGTTATCACCGATCCGCAGGGGGCGAGGGAGTGTGTCATGTTCAAATATGGTGGTGCCCCACCTGACCAGGGAGCGCCCGTGCCGTCGGCTACCGGGTTGACAACCGATCCAAATCAGGCGGAACGTAATTCTTACTACTGGGACAAAAAAGCTTTTGCCGACGGTGCGGGTGACTATAGCAAGGCGCATCTTTACCATTGGATGGAAGTTCCTGGTGGTGGCGCGTGTTCAGACCTCATGGAGAGTGAGAAGCCTGCCTTGGAGAGCAGAATCTACTACAACTATCTACGCCAGCAGAACGCCTATTATCTGGGCGACAGCGGTCTGCCGATCAGGCAAGCCCGTGTATTGGTCAACGGTTCATCGAATGTCACTCAGCTCGCACAATATGATTATAACAATCAGGGCAAGTTCACCAAAACGGTGGATGCCAGCACGCCTGCCAGGATAACCACCTACCAGTATGCAGCTAACGGCATCGATCTGACCGGAGTCTACCAGCAGAACTCGGCGGGGACCAGCACGGACAGCTATGGGCAACCTGCCGACCTGCTTCGGTCGATGTTTTACAATACGCAAGGCAAGCATTTGGTCGTCCAGTCGACGGACGCCTCCGGGCAGAGCAACTATTACACCTATAACAGCTTTGGCCAGCTGCTGACGGTCACCAATGCCAAGGGTGAGACCACCGCACTGACGTATGATCGTAACCAAGCGGGCGTCACCGGGGAAACGGATGGTTATCTTCAGAGCGTAAGCGTTCCGGCGATTGGGACCCCCACCCAACTAGCCTATCAGTTTGGATACGACAGTTTCGGAAGGCTTGCGCAGACGACGGACTCCGAGGGCTACACCGTTGGCATCGGCTACGACGCCGTGGGGGGCGTGGCAGCAAAGACGCTCAACCGCGTCGCCAAACGGACCTACCCGGATGGTACATACGAGGAGGTCGACTATGACCGCATGGAGCCGCAATGGACTTGCGACCGGTTGGGACGTTGGACAGAGCTTTTGCATGACAAGCTGCGCCATTTGACGGGGGTGATTGATCCGATGAATCGGCTCACCCAATACCAGTATTGTTCATGCGGTTCTCTGGAAGCCATCATCGATCCCGCTGGCAACACCACCACTTGGATGCGTGATGCTGAAAGCCGGGTCACGTCGAAAATTTACCCGGATCATTCGGTTTGGCTCACCACGTACGAACCTTCGACCAGCAGGGTGCAATCGACAACGGATGCCAAGGGACAGCGCACGAATTACACCTATAACCTCGACGATTCGCTCCAACAGATCACGTATACGGATACAAGCGGCAACGCACTTGTCCCTTCCACGCCGAGCGTGAGCTACACCTACGATTCCGTCTATCTTCGACTCAACACGATGATCGATGGAATTGGTACCACCCAGTATACCTATAATGATATCACAGGGACGGCGAGATTAGGTGCAGGGAAACTCGCAAGCACCTCAGGACCTTTCGCTAGCAGCGCAATCACCTTCAGCTACGACGAACTTGGCCGTATGAACAATCAGTCCATCAACGGTAGTGCGAACAACTCCGGTTTCACTTACGACACACTGGGCCGGTTGCACACTATTAGCAACGTCCTCAGCAACTCGCTTCCGCCATTTACTTACAACTATTTTAATAACACTCCAAGGCTGGATAATACCTCTCTTCCAAACGGACAGGTCACCCAATACACGTATTTCAAGGGAAAGAGTGATCCTCGGTTGAAAACGATTGCAAACAAAGATAGTAGCGGCGGAGTGATTTCGCAGTTTGATTACACATACAGCACCGTTGGTGACATCCTGAGTTGGACGCAAAACAATCCGGGGCTTAACCATCCTCAGCAGTATCAGTTCGGCTATGATGCAGACAGTGAGTTGACCTCGGCAAACTTGCAAGACACGGTCTCGGGCAGCATCTTGAGTATGCAGGCATACGACTACGATGCAGCCATGAACCGGATCAGCGTACAAAATGGAAACAGTGTAACGAAGGAAACACCAAACAATCTAAATCAGCTTACTCAAACCAGTGGCGGAGGGCTGATGCGCTTTGCAGGTACTGTAAGCAAGCCCTCGACGGTTACAGTCGGAGACAATCCGGCCACCGTGCGGGCGGACAACAGTTATGAAGGCTGGGCACAGGTCAACGGCACGGGTACAACGCAGGTACACATCGTTGCGAAAGATAGCAGCGGCAACGTCACGGACAAATATGCCAGCGCCACTCCTGATGCAGTGACGGTACAAAGCTTCATTTATGATCCAAACGGAAACCAGACGATTGATGGGCCTGCTATTAGTCGGGTAATATACGGGTGGGATGCCTCCAACCGTCTGGTGAGTATAAATCAGGGGGGGCATACCACGCGGTTCGATTACGATGGCATCAACAGGCGAATGCGCGAAAGCTTTGATGGAATCGAGGTAAAACACTGGATTTGGATCGGTTTGAACATGGCTGAAGAGCGAGATGCTGATAATAATGTGATCAAGCGATTTTTCGCTCAGGGTGAACAAATCAATGGACAGCCCTATTTATACACACGAGATCATTTGGGCAGTGTGCGCGAATTGGTTGACAAAGTACAAGCGGTGCGGGCGCGTTATAATTACGATCTCTATGGATTACGTTCGAGCAACTTAATAGCCACAAATCAATTTGATGCGGATTTCGGATTTTCGAGTCATTACTTCCACCAATCTAGCGGGCTGTATTTGGTAACATACAGGGCTTATGACCCAAAAATTGGAAGGTGGCTTTCCAGAGACTTAAGTGGAGAGAGAGGCGGCATAAATTTGTATGCTTACGTTGTCGGTAATCCTGTCAATCTGTGGGATCCAAACGGTATGGCTCCCCAAGCATATCCGCCGCCTCAATATGCCAACGGTGTACCGAAACCACCGCCATATCCATTACCGCCGGGAAAAGAAGGACAACCAAACGAATGGGTCCCATCGAAAAGTGATCCAAATAATCCATGGCATCCTTACTATAAACCCAAATTTCCCGTGCCGGGGGGGCAACCGAGATGTGCTTGGGATCCATATGATGGCCATTGGCAATACGACGACGGAAAGGGTAGTCCAAGACAACATGCGGACGCAGATGGCAATCCTGTCGATACCAATAATAACCCGTTATATGGACCACCAACACAAACTGCAAACCCACCGCCGCCCATAACCGATACGCCAGACTCCCCGTTTTCTCCCTTTATTCCAATTATAACCGGGGTTGGAGCGGACGAACTCATTTTATTCCTTCTCCTTTAAGAGTAGATGAGTTGTAGCTGCGAATCGAGTGAAAGGTGGTAGTATCGATGTACCAATACAGTTTGTGCATGTACTGTATTTTAAGGTAGTGGGAACCTGACTGTTGTCGGTGGTTGAATCAAGGGTGAAGATGAGCGATGATTTCGACGATCATCGTCCACGTCTGCCTGCGTTGCGGCTGCGATTCCATCCGCAAGAACGGCATGCGGACAACGGAGCACAGCGAGCCAAGTGCCTGGCGTGCGGGCGCACCTTCATCTTGCAGCCCAAGGGTGCCCGCTATGATCAGAAGTTCAAGAACCAAGTCGTAGCGGCCTCCCAAGATCGCATGAGCCTGCGCGGGATCACGCGCATCTTCGGAGTGTGCCGCAAGACCATCCTGCGCTGGGTGGGGGAAAAAGCGGTGCAGCTTCCCGCCTTCGTGGACACCCTGCTGCCCAGCCAAAGGGGCGACGTGCTGGAGTTAACTCTGGCTCTGGGTGGCCCAGTGCCGCCGCACGCGCCAGATCGTCGCTTGGACGCTGGGCGACCGGAGCCTGCAAGGAGCCATGGATCAGTGGGCCGCGCTGGCTCCAGACTACCGCCGGTACGCCACACACAGCGACGAGTGAAAAGCCTATGCGGCGGCTTTTTCCAGACGCACGCATCGTTGCTGCACCAAAGCGGAAGGAGAAATCTGCCACGTCGAACGCTGGTTTGGCACCCTGCGGGCCAGGACCAGCCGCTTGGTGCGCCGGGCTTACTCCTGCTCCAAAGACGCCGAGAACCACCTCGATGTCATCCACTTCTTCATCGCCAACTACAACCTTGCCATCCTGCACAAAGCAACAGTCAGGTAGCCACTACCTATTTTAAAATTGAAAGCTTATTAATCGCGATGTTACTAAGTTTTCAAAAGGTGCTCGGCGTTATACTTGCGAATTTTTTGACGATGAGCGTCCCTTTGTAGGAAGCACAAATAGAGCCAAGGTTTTCACGCCCATCTATGTGCTAAGAAACTTATTTTGTCACTCGACTAGCTGATACATTTCAGCGTATCGACTTTCATCATACAGACTCACTCTGAGATACAATCTCGGATGGCGCACTCAATTTTTCCATGGGCTAATGCGTCTCTCAAAGTTAAAATTCCCCAACCTGCTTTCGCGTAAGCGGCAACTTGTCCTTTATAGTTAATAACAGCATGAGTAGTGTCTCTTTGTGTGTAGATAGAAAGATTCCATCCGAACAAAATTGCGAGATAAACAAACGTCTGCAATTCATTTCGTTCGTATTCAAGAAACAAATGACCTGGAGCATCGTTTAAAAGACGACGGTCCGCATATGATATCTTGAGTTGATAATATAAGTGGAAATTCTCTCGACTTTCCCACAAGTTGCACTGGGTAACCAACAATAAACAGCTTTCGGAATTATCAAAGAGCGAGCAAAATACTTTTACGCTCCAAAGTAGTTGACCCGTATCTGGCAGGTCAAACGTGAGATGTTCAAATTCTCCGCCATTAGAAACAGTCACGGGCCTTATAGATGAAGTGGCATATTTATCGCGCCATTCATGAGATTGCTTTTCATTTAAAAAAAACATGGCATGGTTTGTCTTTTTACAATTAAAAACGAAAGTGGTGATTACGAATGCTGGTACTAATCTCACATGAGCCTGAAATTGTCAAGGCGAATTGGTGGTGATAGCCTGACTGTTGCTGGTAGCATGGTCAAGAGCGATGATCGGAGATGCTTTCCACAACCGTCGTCCACGTCTGCCTGCGTTGCGGCAGCGAGCGCATTCGCAAAAATGGCCACGCCGACCACGGGGCGCAACGGGCCAAGTGTCTGAGTAAGCGTAACACCAAGCACCTCTTGACGACATCGTCGGGTTGATCGCCAGAAAATAGGGGTCAGTTCTTACTATTGACCCTTTGTGGAAGATGGGTTTTGTGCAGCTAACTTGATTGCCACTCAACCTAGAGCCTGTCATGAACTTAAGCCTAATGTTTTGAACAAGTTGCTGAGCAAAAGGCTGGTAAACGCCAGCCAATGCAGTCCGGCGAGGGTACTTGGCAAGCGTTCGTAGTCACGCGACAGGCGGCGAAAACGCGCCAGCCAAGCGAAGGAGCGTTCGACGACCCAACGTCGTGGCAGCAGCACGAAACCACGCTTGGCTTCGGCCAGCTTGACCACTTCTAGGCGGATGCCGTGCTTGGCCGCAGCTTCGAGCGCTTTTTTGCCGGTGTAGCCTTGATCGACGTACGCCAGATCGACGCTGTGCTGGGTGGCTTCTTGCACCGCTTTAGCCAACTCATCGACCTGGGCACGCTCCTGCTCGTTGGCAGGCGTGACCACCAAAGCCAGGAGATGGCCCAGGGTGTCCACGGCCACATGCACCTTGCTGCCCTTTTTACGTTTGTAGCCGTCGTAACCGGCTCGCTCACCGCTCTCCGGGCTGCTCTGCATGGTCCGCCCATCGAAGATGGCAGCGGTGGGCCGATGGTTGCGTTCGGCCAGCAGGCGTAGCAACCCGCGCAGGTCATGGACCATGGCTTCGAAGCAGCCCGCCTCCATCCACCGCTTGGCCTGTTGTTCAACCGCCTGCCAGGGCGGAAAGTCGCCGGGCAGCATCCGCCACGGACATCCCGCTTTGACCATCCAGCGCGTGGCATCTCAAACACATCGCGCAGAGCGTGGACATGCTGCGCGGCGTCCTCACGCAACAGGGTAAGATAAGAGACAACGAACTCCCACTCTTCGTCGCTCACGTCGGTCGGGTAAACTTTGCGGCTCACCCGCTCACTTTACCTCAACGCAAGTTCATGACAGGCTCTAGTGAAGGTTCTGCTGAACTCAGAATCCCAGCGCGGCTATGAATGGTTTCTGAATTAGAAGGCAATCAAATTTCTGACACACAATGTGACACAAGCACAAAATTCTAATTGAATTTGACATTGTAAATCAAGGGATTAGTCACAAAAACGTCGGTCTCCAAACCTGAAGGTCGCAGGCCCTAGCCGTGCTGACGTAAAAGTTGCACTCCTTCTTACACATAACTATATTTGATCCGAATTATATCAACAAATTCAATGTGATATAACACACCTAATTGGACTCAAAATCCTGTATCTTCGGATGTGTCGGTTCGAGTCCGACCGGGGGCACCACTCTAGGAACATAAGCTAGGCGCGGCGTTCCACTGTATAAACATAATTTCGCAGCTACTTCATTTGATTGATTTTACCAAATAAATCTGTTACACACCGCTTACACACTTTGCACATAACGTAAATCGGAGGATGAGTGTCAGAACAGCATCGGTTATTTGGGGGCAAACTCCATATTTATAAACGTGGCAATAGCAGCTATTGGCAGTGCTCAACATTTCTGAAAGGCAAAAACTGGCGCACGTCAACCAAAGAAGAAAGTTTGGCCCATGCAAAAGAGTTCGCCGAAGATTGGTATCTCGAACTCAAAGGCAAAAGCCGGGCCGGACAGCTGCGTATCGGAAAGACGTTTGCAAAGGCTGCCGAGCAGTTTCTGCATGAGTACGAAGTCATCACCGAGGGGGAACGTAGCCCAGTTTACGTGGAAACCCTGCGGATCAAGCTACGGGTTCATTTGCTGCCCTTCTTCGGAGATAAATTGTTGACGGAAGTGACCCCCGGCTTGGTGCAGGAGTACCGCGTGCATCGTGCCGCTTCCCGCAAGGACCCGAAGACCGGCGAACCGCAACGGCCTGCTCGCAGCACACTGCATCAGGAGATCATTGCCCTGCGCCACGTACTCAAAACCGCCCAGCGCCACGGTTGGCTCGAATACATCCCAAATGTATCGCCTCCGTACAAAACCTCGGGCAAAGTTGTTCATCGGGCTTGGTTCTCGCCCGCCGAATACAAACAGTTGTACGAAGCAACCAGAGAACGGGCCAAGAACCCCAAACATGCCCGCCATCGGGAAGCGTCCGCACGCCTTCATGATTTTGTGCTGTTCATGGCCAATACCGGCTTGCGGCCAGACGAGGCCAAACGGCTCCAGTTCCGTGATGTCACGATCATCCACGATGAAGCCACCGGCGAACGCATCCTTGAGATTGAGGTTCGCGGCAAACGTGGCATTGGCTACTGCAAAAGCATGCCGGGCGCGGTATTGCCCTTCCAACGCTTGCAGTTGCGCCGGGCTGAACAGCCAACCGCGAAGCTATTCGGCAAAATCCAGCGCGAGTTCTTTAACGAAATACTTGCCGAGTTAAACCTAAAATTCGACCGGGATGGCAACCGACGCACTGCGTACAGCTTGCGGCACACCTACATTTGCATGCGGCTGATGGAAGGAGCGGACATCTATCAGGTGGCCAAGAACTGCCGCACCAGCGTGGAGATGATCGAGAAATTCTACGCCAAGCACATTCAAAACTCTCTGGACGCCGCTGCGATCAACGTTACCCGATCAAAATCCAATTTCTATCGAGAAAAAACACCTGCCAACGACCGCGCCGCGCACGACAGGCAACAGCTTTCATTATTTCAGACTCACGCCGAAGGGCGGGAGTAAGCGCAGCGTAAAACGAGCCGTTCAGCGGATCGTAATAAGTGGGCTTGGCCCACTTCGCTACCCTCACTGGATTCGGATATATCCAAATATTTTTCCATAAGTTTTCTACGGTCCCGTTCTACGGTCAGCGACAAAATCGACGGAAGGGGGTGAAAAGCTACGCAAAGTCATTGTCTAACTAAACCGTACATGGCGCGCCGTTTACACCTAAAATGCAAAGCCATGAAAAGTTGTGCAAAACCCCATGCTAGAATTACAAATCAGCTGCTCTACCAACTGAGCTATACCGGCACTTACCACCGAAAGATCGGTTTTCGGCGAAATTTGACCATTTGTTCTCTCGAATCGACTTCGAGGCGAAGAAAATGAGTGCAATGGATACGAAATTCCCATGGCGGACGAATCGAGTATTCAGTTTATATTCGCACTACTCGTCAGACGATTATTTTGCACGGCTGAAGGTCGGCGGCAAGTCTATTCGGAAAACCGGGAGAGCGTTATGTTCTCTGTGGATGGTTCCAGTGAGTCAGATGTTGGCAAGGAAGCCGGGTAATTTTCTGGCTCGTCACTCCGAAGGCGCGTTCGGCGACACGCAGGCACGATCTTGAGATAGCTGTGCTGAGAACATGCGGCCAGCCGGGATCTGAGAAATTCCCCGTGTTCATTGCCCGAAAGACTCGTCGTTATTCGATCAGCCTTAGATCTACAATCGGCCGACCACTACCAAATCACCGCATGAAAACCCCTGCTCCTTTTGCCTTGTTTGTTGCAAGTGACGCGGCGCGCGGGGAACAATTTACTCCCAGCAGTCTCGATCCAAAGCTCGATGAAGCCCGTGAAAACACGTTTACCCCTTGGAACGATCCAGAACAAAACGGGGACACGTGGCGCCGTCTGGCATCGTCCAACATGACTATTTACAACGAGCGAAAAAGCGGCGGATTCAGTCGGGAGATTTACGTCCCCAATCCCGACGTCGGATACTGGGTGCTCGGTGAGTTATCAGAACAGGCGTTCTGGCGAACCGAAAAGGAAAAACTCCGGATCGGTGATGAACTGGCCAGCGCATCCGTGTATCAGAACGAGGATGGCGCCACCGTTACTGGGCGTTGAGGGCACCGAGAAACCGGGCGTACCTGCTCAAAGAAAAAATGCGGGAACTGGGCATCACGCCAGCGCAGGTGGACATCGACCAACCAACCCGGGATGAGGACACCAGGGAGGAAAGATTGGACGCGGCAACCCTGTACACTTTCTCGGGAGCGATGGCCTTCCATGATCCCGGCGGCAGCGTCGAATACGATCTTACCATCACCAACGGCCAGGTAAGTGGCTGGCAATATCGGGGAGATGATAAAGATTCTGTGGCCAAGATCGTTGGTGGCGGGTTCGACTTCGATCGTCGCCGTTTAAGCGTGATGATCCAGGGAGGGGACCACACCCAGGCGGTGTGGCGTTCGCAGCTCAAGCAGTCCACATCGACGTTGCTGCCAAATAGGTGATTCTCGACCACGAGCTTTACGACTACGGCCAAACCGTCGAAAGCCCCCTATTAGGAAAGCTGCATATCCTCGAAAAGTTGGACCGGATTGAACATTTCGTGAAATAAGCCAGGGAGCGAAGACTGCGGACGGGAGGATGGCAGTATCTGGCGAGCGCGTCGGCAAGTCAGGCGTTGAATTAGGCTGCAGAGGCCGGGGACTCCAGAGGATGAGGACCACGCAGGTACGCGGACGAACGCTTTGATAATCCCGCCGCAAAGCTTCGCAGGAGATTGCCGCACAGGTCGAGACGCAAAAACAACGGCATTGTATTCGCAGCAAAAAGTCGCTTAAATACGCCAAGCACCGTTGGAAAGAGCATGATGGATTGAAAATGTGCTCGACCGGCTTCCGATTTTCAACGAATTGCTTTAATCCCTTTTTATGTTTGCTAATTCCAGCGCCAGCAGCCTTTTCGATATTCTTCTTCTGAATCGTCAACCACGGTCCGCGTGGAGTGGGGTGACTCTGCTCGCTTGCCTTTTGATGGCGGTTCCCGGTGCCCTGACCGCCGCGAGTTCCACGCTGGGTGACGAGCAGCCCGCGCTTTTGACGGATGATGGATTTACCCGGGAAACCCTGACGGAGTTCAACGCACCGGAACCGGCTCCTTTCGCGGTGGATTCCGCCGACTCGGTCGAAGCCATC
>CAXSED010000001.1:0-135640 GCA_964236475.1 uncultured Chthoniobacterales bacterium | reverse complement strand
ACCGAGGTCCGCTTGTAAATCTCGTCCTTGCGGAAAAGGAACGATCCCAGGATACCGCGCGCCTCGTCCTCGCGGAGTTCGGCGGAACTGTCCATGACCTCTTCGAGGACGGTTTTGTTCGGGTCGAGCGTTTCGGAGCGGTGCTGGCTGAAATAGCCGATCTTCGCGTTGTGTCCCAGGTTGCGCTCGCCACGCTGGAATTCGACGACGCCAGCCAGGATTTTCAGCAGGGTGGATTTACCCGCGCCGTTCGGACCGACGAGCACGGTGCGCTCGCCGCGTTCAATGGAAACATCCAGGCCTGTGTAAACCTGATGGCTGCCGTAGGCCATGTGGATGCCTTCTAGGCTGATCGCGCGCTGCCCGCCGCGCGGCGGCTGGGGAATTTGGAACCGGAACGGCTTGCGCGGGGGCACCGGCTTTTCGATCAGTTCCATGCGCTCGATCTGTTTGAGCTTGCTCATGGCCTGCGATGCCTTGGACGCTACCTGCCGGAACCGGTCGTAAAACTCGCGCAGGTTGGCGATTTCCTTCTGCTGATTCTTGTAAGCGGCGGTCTGTTGCTCGTAGTTCATCTCGCGCTGTTTCAGGAACGCGGAATAATTGCCAGAATAAGCGGTCAGTTTTTGCTCGGCTATCTCGTACACGTTTTCCACCACTTCGTCCATGAACTCCCGGTCGTGGGAGATCATCAGCAGCGCACCGGAATACGTTTTGAGGTAATTTTGCAGCCAGAGCAGCGACATCAGGTCGAGGTGGTTCGTCGGCTCGTCGAGTAAAAGGAGGTCCGGCTCCATCACCAGCAGCCGCGCCAGATGCGCGCGCATGATCCAGCCGCCGCTCATCTCGCGCGCCGGGCGTCCGAGGTCGCTTTCCCGGTAACCCAGGCCAGCCAGCATCTTCTTGGCCTTGGCTTCGGTTTGCGGGTTGCTCAGGGCTTCGTGCTTGGCGTGGGCTTCGAGGTATTCCGGGCCGCTGACGTTGCCCGACGCTTCCAGCTCACGCAGCGTTTTCTCCAGTGCGGGTAGTTCCCCGGCGCGTCCCGTGGCCACGTCCATCACAGATTCCTCGCCGACGGGTTCGCTCTCCTGCGGCAGGTAGCCGATCATTGTCCACTCGTCGCGCTCGACGACCCCGGAGTCCGGTTCTGACTGACGCAGGATTACCGAAAAGAGGGTGGATTTACCGGCGCCGTTGGGTCCAACCAGGGCGACGCGTTCGCCGTAGTTCACCTGCATGGACGCGTTTTCAAACAGCGTCCGGCCACCAACGGATTTGCGGAGATCGCGGATCGTGAGCATGAAACAAGGAAAAGATAAACGCAGCACCTTACTCCAGGATCGGTGGCGGAGTCGAGCGTTCGTGTGTTTTGCCGTTTGACAATGGCGGGCACGCCAGCTTTAGAAAAGGGTAGCCATGCAACCGTTTTCCTCGCGTTTTTCCCGTCGATCCCTCTTCGTCCGCGCCTGCGTTTTGCTGGCGGCAGGCGGACTGTTGGGTGCCTGCGACCGTCACAGCGCCGACGACTTGCCGGAAAGTTACGGCCACGGATCGAGCCATGACAAGAGCTACGAGCGCCACGAGACCGACAGCCGCGCCGGTGGGCACCATTTTTCCGACTCCAAAGGGTTGAACCCGGACGAGGAACATGACAAGGCAGCCCCTGGGCCGAAGGACAAACCGGACACGACCGACGCGGGCCGGATGTTTCCGAGTCCCCACAACTGAGGTGGCCCCGGGGGAGTCTGCGCCCCGTTCCGCCATGCTTTCGCAGATCAAGCTCCGCGATTTCCGGTGTTACGAGGCTCTGGAGGTCGAACTGGTGCCCGGCGCGCAGTTTTTCACGGGCAATAATGCACAGGGTAAAACCTCCATTTTGGAGGCGGTGTGCGTGCTGCTGCGGCTGGCGTCGCCGCGTTCCTCGACGTTGATCCCGCTCGTCCGGCATGACGCTCGGGGATTCGCGCTGCAAGGCCGCTGGGGCACGCGGCAAATGCAATTCTATTTCAACCCGGAGCGGCGCAAGCTCGCGCTCGACGGCGTGGAGCAATCCGGCACGGCGGAATATCTGCGCGTGGCCCGGCTGGTGTATTTCAGCAATACGGACTTGGAACTGGTACGCGGGTCCGCCGATGCACGGCGGCGTTTCCTTGATTTTCTAGGCAGCCAGATCGAGCCGCTTTACCGGACCAATCTGCGCGCCTACGAGCGGGCACTACGTTCGCGCAACCGGTTGCTCAAGACCTATCCCGTGCGCTGGCGCGAGGTCGAGGCTTACGACACTCCGCTTCTTGAAGCCGGGCAGATGCTGACGCGTCTGCGGCAGAGCCTCGTGGAAGAATTGCTGCCGTGGGCCGCGCGCGCTCAGGAAACCATCCGGGCCGCAACGCCGGACGCGGCGGAGGAACTGACGCTCGAATACCACCCCGGCTCCGGTGAAGATTTTCCCGCCCGGCTCGCCGCGTCGCGCGAGGATGAAACGCGCCTGCGGCAGACGGTGGTCGGTCCGCACCGCGACGATCTGCTGCTGCGGTTGGGCGGGCAGGCGGCGGGCGTGTACGGTTCGGAGGGCCAGCAACGGACGCTCGCGCTCGCGCTCAAACTGGCGCAGGCCGGTTTGCTCGAAGCGGTCTGGAAACAGCCGCCGCTCCTGCTGCTCGACGACATTTTCGGCGAACTCGATCCGACCCGCCGCAACGCCCTGTTCGCCGCGTTGCCCACCGGCGCGCAGATGCTCGTGACCACGACACATCTCGACTGGCTGCGGGACGCGCCGCCGGGGCTAGTCTGGAAGCTGGATGGACGCAAACTCGAAGCCGTATCTCCCGGTCCGTAGCGCGGAAAAACTTGGCAATTGGGTCACCCGAATTAAGCTACCGTTCCCAAATCAACGCATCCCATGGAACCAGTAGCCGAACCGAACGAATTGATCGAGCGCATCCGTCGCGCCGCTGACCGGGAAAACGGCGCGTCCGCCCCCGGCCCCGGCGCGGGCGGCCCCGGGCCGGACCTACCGCCGCTTTCGGAAGCGCTGCCACGGCTCATGGTATCCGCGTTGACCATCGACATTCTGGATCAGGCCAAACAAATTTTGGTGCGTGCGCACGGCAAAAACGAGGTGTCCAAGACGGTGCCGAAGTTGTTGCGTCCATTGTATCGCAACCAGGGCGGCTTCAACGGGGTGCTGCTGGAAGTCGTCGAACGGCTCATCACCGCCAACCGGCAGATCGCCGAGCAGATGGGACAATTTCGAGACTGGGCGGAGGCCGTCGGCCATGACCGCATGCAGAGCCGGGCCTGGGCGACAGCCACGGATCTGCGTCTGGAAACCTTTCGGGACGAACGCCTCGTAGAAATCGAAGTCCGTTTGAACCGTCTGGAATTCCCGCCGGGCCATGCTGCGACCCCACCGACGGGGAGTACCAACCACCCTTCGGCCGAGGCGCGTTTGACCGATTTGTTGGCGCGCACGGAGCGGTTGGAAACAGAGCGCACCCACCGCACCCAGGTCGCCGACCAGTCACGCAACCAGCTCCACGAGCAGCAAGTACGTCTCGAACGTCTCGAAGCGCAGCTTGCTCGGCTGCCTGCGCCGGGGACAGATGCGTAGATCGTCCCGTCGCCATGCACATTCTTATCACGACGACCCACGTGCCGTTTATCCAGGGCGGCGCGGAAGTCCACGCGCGCAGCCTGCTGGCCGCTCTGCAAGCCGCCGGGCACCACGCGGAAATCGTGGCCATTCCTTTCAAGTGGTATCCGCCCGAGCGAATGCTCGACAACATGCTCGCCTGCCGGTTGCTGGACCTCACGGAAGCAAACGGACGCAAGATCGACCGGATCATCGGTCTCAAATTTCCCGCCTACCTCATCCCGCACCCGAACAAGGTGCTGTGGATTTTGCACCAACACCGCCAAGCCTACGAGCAGTGGGATCACGCGCTCGGCGACATGAATTATTATGGCAACGGCCGCGAGGTGCGCGACGCCATCCGCCGGGCCGACACACAACTCATCCCGGAAGCCCGCGCCGTGTTCACTAATTCGCAGAACGTGTCCCGGCGGCTCAAAGACTTTTGCGGACTAGACTCGACGCCGCTGTACCATCCGCCCAACAACGTGGACGCGTTTTTCTGCGACGAGGCGGAACCCTATTTTTTCTGTCCCAGCCGTATCAACGCGTCCAAACGCCAGCGGCTCGCGGTGCAGGCGTTGGCCCACGCGGGCGCGGGCAGCCGCCTGGTGATCTGCGGCGAGAGCGAGGACCCGATTTACTACGAGAAACTGCTCCACGACGTGACCGATCTCGGATTGCAAAACCGCGTGACGCTTCTCGGCAGGGTCAGCGAAAAGGAAAAGCTGCGGCTCTACGCGAACTGCCTTGCAGTGGTGTATCCGCCGTTCGACGAGGATTACGGTTACATCACCCTGGAAGCGATGCTTTCGTCCAAACCCGTGGTGACCTGCACTGATTCCGGCGGCCCACTGGAATTCGTCGTGGAAGGTGAGACCGGCCTCGTCGCCGTCCCCGAGCCGGAGCCGCTCGGCGCCGCGCTGGCCCGGCTCTGGGAGAACAGAAACACCGCCGCTGCGATGGGCCGTGCCGGGCGCGCCAATTATCTCGCGCGGAACATCACCTGGCCCGCTGTCGTCGAAGTGCTCGTCGCTTGAGCCATGAAAATCGCGTGGTTTTCGCCGTTGGTGCCCCAGCACACAGAAATTGCCAACCACACCGAGCGTCTGGTGCCGGAATTGCGCGCCAAGCACGAGGTCCGGTTTTTCACCGAGGGGCCAGACGGCTTCCTGGAACCGGGGCGCAACCACCTCTATCCTGCCTCCTTGGGTGACACGGCGACAGAATTGTTGCTTGCGCTCAACCAGATCGACCTGCCGATTTACAACCTGGGCAACCACCCGGGATTCTTTGCGCGGACATGGTTTCTGAGCCAGACCAAGCCGGGCGTGGTCATTCTCCACGACTTCAAGCTGCACCATTTTTACGAGGGCATTTTCCGCACGCACCTGGCGGACAAGGAGCGTTATCTGCGGTCGCTGTGGGCACATTATGGCCGGGTCGGGTACGACGCCGGCCTCGCGTACTGGCAGCAGAAAATCTCCATCGACTTCATGGCGCAGCATTTCCCGATGACGGAATGGGCGATCCACCACGCTCTGGCGCTGGTCGTCCACACCCCGCACGCGCTGGAAACTCTGACCAGGCTCACGCGCACACCAGTCCGGATGATCCCGCTTGCTCACACACCGCAAGTGGCCGAACGCCCCGTCTCGCCGCCGAGCGATTTCGACGCGGACGGCAGCTTCACCCGGTCACGTTCCGTGCGGCTCGTCCTTTTCGGTTATCTGAACGTCAACCGGCGGATCGTCGAACTGCTCACCGCCCTCGCGGCCATGCCAGAGCGCGACCGTTTCGAGGTGCAATTGGTCGGCAAGCTGGAAAACCGGCACGACGTGGAAACCGCCGTCAAGACGCTCGGGCTGCGCGAACGCGTCACGCTCTCCGGGTACGTGCCGGAAGCGGAACTGGAAGCGGCGCTGGACCGGGCGGATATGGCAATCAATCTGCGTTTTCCCACGATGGGCGAGGCTTCCGCCAGCCAACTCCGTATCTGGGATCACGCCCTGCCGAGCCTCGTTACCTATACCGAAGGCTACGCGACCATGCCGCCGGACACGGTATTCTTCGTGCAGCCGGGCAACGAGGCCGCCGACATCCAGAATCACCTCCGCCATTTTCTGCAACGCCCGGACGACTTTCATCAGGCAGGTCGGCGTGGGCGGCGGTGGTTGCTGGAACACCACTTGCCATCGTTGTACGTGTCGCAGTTAGACGAACTCCTTGCCCAAGCGGAATTTCTCCGCTCTCGTCATAATCAACTGACGCTGGCCGACCGGGTAGGGGCGGCATCGGCTCCCTGGATCAACCGGGTTCCCCTCACCGATCGCGAGCGATTCTACGCGTCCTCGATTTCGGAGTTGGTTTAGCGCGCTCGGTGGTCGTGGACCCGCTCAGCCCTGAAACTCAAATTTATTGGTCCGGGTGAGATCGCCGCTGGTAATCGTGATCGTGCCGTAGCTTCCGGCCAGCATGAAGCCGTCCACCGGCCGCACGCCGACCGGCGTCGTCACCCCGGCTTGCGAGGAAGTAAAACTGCCGTCCTGGCCCGCGTCGTAGCCGATCAGATCCGCGTCGATGTTGCTGATGGACTGGGCGGGAGCAAAAACTCCAATGGCGTCCACGCTGGCGGCGATGGCGGCGATCTGCCGGGCCACCACCTCGTTGACGACGCCGTTGTCCGCGCCGTTGCCGCCGCGACCGGCAAAGATGCCTTGCGGAACGCTGGTGCCGGTGGCGAACAACGAGGCAATCGTCGGCGAGGAAATCGCGTCGTTGAACACTCCCAGGTAGATGCCGCCGTCCGCCGTCGTGAGGCTCGGCAGGCCGATAAATCCTTCGGTGGAGATATTTTTGACCGACCCACCCGCGCCGCCCGTGCCGCCCGCGCTGGCGCCGCCGTCGCCCGCCGCAATCGTATTGATAGTGGAATTAACATCCTTGGACTGCGTGATGCCCTTGACCGTGCCGCCGCGTCCGCCGTTGCCGTTGCCGGTGGACGCACCGCCGTCACCGGCGAGCAGCACCGCCGCAAAGGCGTCGTTGGTCGAGGCGGTATTCATGGCCACCGTCTTGATGCCGCCGCCGTTGCCACCGCCGAGAGTGCCTGCGCCGCCCGTGCCGCCCGCGATGAGCACGCCGAAGCCGAGCTGCGTGTCGCCCGTTAGCGAAGCCACGGTCGATTTACTCACCGTGCCCGCATTGCCACCCAGGCCGCCGATGCTGTCACCGCCCGCGCCGGTCTCCACCGTGGCCGAGCCGTCGAGCAGAACAACGACGTGGGTCTGCGTCGTGGGATCGACGACGGTGCCGCCGATGTTCTCAACGGCCACGTTCAGACCGACGATGCCTCCGCCCGCGCCGCCGTTGCCCGCCGACGCGTTGCCGCCATGACCCGACTCGATGAGCACGCTGCTGAGTTCGTTGGTGCTGACGCTCAGGTTGGCGAACAAGGCGTTCTGCGCGCCGACATTCGTCAGCGTGCCGCCCGCGCCACCGGCGGTAACGCCATCGCCGCCGTTGCCTGATTTGACCTGCAACGCCTGCGCTTCGGGGTTGACGGAGCTTTCGTCGTAGAAACTCACCCCGCTCAGGGAGGCCGGTCCGTCGAGCGTGATTGCCCCGCCCGCCCCGCCGGTGCCGGACGCGCCTGCGCCGCCATCGCCGGAGGTGATCTGCATGGTGACGGCACCGATCCGGGGGTTGGCTCCGTCCATCTGGGTGAAGACCGAGTTCGATGTCACCTTGGAAATGCTGCCGCCCGCGCCGCCGTTGGCACCGGTGCCGCCGTGGCCCGTCGTCAAGAAGGCGGAAGTGGTGTCGTCCTGATCATCGTTCTGGTAACCGGCGTTCAGGCTGAGCGAGACCTTGGCCAGGTCACCGCCCGCCCCGCCGGTCGCGTTGTTGCTGGCGCCGCCCGCCCCCGTGGTCTCAAAAACCTCGTAGGTGCCACCAGCCGAGAGCACCCCGCCGCCGAGCGTTTGAGTGTAAGTGAGCGCGCTGATGCCGCCACCGAGGCCGCCAACGTCCGTGCCGCCGTGCCCGCCGTCGCCGCCCACGAAGGAGATGATGCGCGGCTCGAACGGTGTATTCACCGACTTGAAGGCCGGCAGCCCGGCGGCGCTGGACGGATCGCCCGCCGTGAAGAAAAAGCGGTTGGTCGCCGCGCCGACGGCTGCGATCTGATAAACACCGTTGTCAACCGTGCCTGTGAAATCATTGAGGAACCCATCGCTCGCGAGCGACGTTTCGACGGCATAACCGCCGAGCTGGTCCGTATAAAACGACAGCGATTGGCTGCCGACCACCCCGACCACGTCGGTGTTTTTGACGAAATGCGCTGACACCACGTTGGAAGCGGTGGGTTGGAACGTATTTTCTCCTGCCGACGCTCCGGATGCGCCCACCAAAATCACGTCTACCTGTGGGACGATGGTGGTCAGGCTCGAATCGTTGACGTTGATGTTCGCGGTGAACGCGAGCAGCGTGGTCGTCGTCGCGCTGGCCGGACCCACGTCGATGCTCGTGACAGGCGCACCGACGACACCGGGCGCGTTGAACGCGTTGATGGTCGCCCCGGGGGTGAACGCCGCGCCGTTGGAAAAGAAAGTATCGACGTTGCCGGAAGCAAGGCCCACGAAGAGGTCGTTCGCGCCGACCTTGTCGATTTGCGAGGCTGCCAGGTCGGTGCCCAGCCCTGGAACGGTTGTCGGGTTGCCGAGGACCGTGAAGTGAGCCGCGCCGTCGTTCTGCACGAGGAAAATCTGGCTGTTGGAAGATCCACTGACGGACGTGAGGTCGCCCGCGCTGAGCACGGCGATGTCCGGGGCGGCGGTGCCGATGAAATCCGCCACCACGATCTTGGTCGGCGACACGGTCAGCGCAACCGACGAAGCGGTGAACGTGCCATCGCCGTGGCCCAGGAACACGCCCAGATTATCGGTCGAAGCGTAGGAAACGACGAAATCGAGGTTGCCGTCCCCGTTGAGGTCTGCCGCCGCGACGCTGGTCGGCACGGCCCCTTCCGCACCGATGAACGGCGTGACGCCCGCGCTGCCGTCCGCGTTGGTCTTGGGTTGCAGCGCGATGGAATAGTTCGTGGTCCCGTCGGTGCCGACGGTGCCGAGCGAGAGCGTCGCCTCACCCGTGAGCGTGTTGACGAGCAGCACGTCCTGGACGCCGTCATTATTAAAATCGCCCAAGGTGATATAAGATTTGCCGCCGTTCACATTATTGGTGAAGTTCAACGTGGAAATCGTGCCGCCCGCGCCGCCCGCCGTCGTGCCGTCGCCGCCGTGGCCCATGAACAGATCGTAGCGCGGGGAACTCGTCGTGATAGTCGAAGCCGTCAGCGAGCCGCCCGCGCCACCGTGACCGCTCCCGCCCGCGCCACCGTCGCCGGTTTGCAACCGCACGTAGGCGATGGAACCCATGTCGTCGAAGTTAGTAATGCTCCCGCCCTCGCCGCCCGTGCTGCCCGCGCCGCCGTCGCCAGCGTGCAGGGAAAGCGCGGGCGTGCTGCCCTCGCCGGTCAGCGTCTTGGTGATGGTGACGTTGGTGATGCTGCCGCCGTCCTGACCCAGTCCGGTCGTGGGGTCCGTATGGCCGCTCCCGGCGAAAATTTCGAGTTGGTTCGCCGTGCCGACGACCACCTTGTCGATGCTCGCCGAGGTGTAGGATTGGGCGAGGTTCTGTGTGAGCACGAAGCTGTTCTGCGTGCCGGTCTTGATGCTATTGTAATCGACGTTGCCCGTGCTGACGACGGCGGTCGGGCCGTCGCGGAAGATACCGTCGCCCGCATAGAGGCCATCGAGTTGGCCGTTGATGTTGATGTTCTTGATGGCACCCCCGGAAATGATTCGCCCGATGTCACCGTTTTGGGAGCCGAGCTTGTGCGTGGTGATCCCCTTGATGTTGATGCCGAGCAGGATGCCGCCGTCCTCGCCGTTCGAGGGATCGTTGTCCGAGTCCGTGAGGCGGCCATCGGGCAGGAGGTTCGTCACGATATCGCCCGCGACATTTCCGGTGATGTCGAGTTGGGTGTGCTTGCCGACCGAAATGCTGGTGATCGCATTGGAATTGGAGTCGAAAAAGACGAGCGCCTCGCCGTGCAGCACTTTGACGAGCGTCACGGTATTGCCGCCAGTGGAGGTTTCACCGGTGGTAGGGTTGCCGTTGCCGCCGAGCAGGTTGCCGCCGTTGACGAGGACGGCGGGGGCAATCCGGGCTTCGAGGGATTCGATGAACTGGAGAATCTTTTTCATGGAAAGGGCAGATGAACGCGTAGAGGCAATGGGCAACCGGCAAAGTGGGCAGATGGTCAACGGCGGGCTGAGCTTGGCCGTGGAAACCACGTCGCTACGATCAAGCAGGGCGCGTGCCTTGGCCTCACGGCCCCCACTTCAGTTGCCTCGGAGTGGAGGAGCAGATGCTCCACCCACGTCCATGATCTCCGTGCAAGCCAGAGGGCGTCTGCTCCGCGCGTCTTCGTGGCAGCACAGGGAGGAATGAAGATCGACGCACATTCGATGGGATGAGGTGACCCCATTTTCCATCCCGTTTCCGACGGCGGTCATTTCAGATTAGCAGAAAGACACGAGGTCTGGTTTGCCTTGATAAAACTTCCTCCCTCTTCCTAGCCCGAACGTGGAAACGGCCACCCTCTCATTCTTGAGAAAGCATTCCGCAACCGCGCGTTCAGGCTGATTCTGCCGGCCCAATCACCTGAAAAATTCCCCGGATCGGAATGGCGATCCATTCGGGCCGGTTGTTCAACTCGTAGCCGACCTCATACACCGCTTTTTCCAGCAGAAACGCCTGCAAGAGATCTTCAAACGCCGCAGGCTCCGCCGGCGCGAGACCGGCCCCGGCGGTCGCCATCAAATACGACCGCAGGAAGCTGCCCGCCACGTATGCGTACCAACGTTCCGCCCACGCCTGCAACAGGGCGGCGTCTTCAGGCAGCGCCGTGATCTTTTGCAGCAGCGCGCTCGAAATCGCGTAATGAAACGAACGCAACATGCCCGCCACATCCGCCAGTGGCGAACGTTTCAACTTGCGTTCGCCGAGCGACCGGGCCGGTTCGCCCTCGAAGTCGATGATGGCAAAATCTTTGCCGGTGAACAACACCTGCCCAAGATGATAGTCGCCGTGGATACGGGTCTTCATCGCTGGTACGCGGCCCCGTAACACACGGTCTACCTGAGCGATGATCGTCTTTTGAGCGTCAAGAAGCCGGGTGGCGTCTGCCTGTAGCGTCGGAGCCAAGGACGGGATCTTGCGCTCGAGGCTGGTGAAAACGCGACGCGTCAGGGTGCCGATGGATTGCAGCAGCGAACGTTGGTAAAGCATCGTGAACGGCTCGGGCACGAACGCCGGGTCTTCCGCGGCCAGCGGCCCTGCCAACGCCAGATGCATCTCGCCGGTGCGGCGACCGAGCAATTCGGCCCGGCTCGGGTATACGCCGCCGATCAACTCTTGCACGATGGGTGGCGCGGTGGTGAGATCGTTGTCGAGCAGGCGCGCCGGGATGGCGGCGAACTGCTCCGTGAGGGTAGCGCGAGCCGCCAGCACGCGTTCGAGGAAACGCGTGGCGGCGTCGATGGTCAGCGTCCAGGCGTCGCCCTCGCTGGCGACCCAGTTTTGCAGCATGGCCAGCACCTGCACCGGCTGGTTCGCCCCGGCAGAGCGGTATTCGATTTGCCCCGCGTAGGGCGGCACGTTCGGGAAGCCGACTTTTTCGCTCAGGAACCGGGTTAACTCGATGTCCGGGTTTTCACCTTCTTCCAACTTGCGGTAGAGCTTCAGGAAAAACTGGTTGTCGTAGACGAGCGAGGTGTTGCTCTGCTCGACGCCCAGCGCGCGGCAGGGGGCATCCGCCGCCATTTCCTTGAGCGGCCCGCGAGCCGCCCGCGATACCACGCCCGCCAATTCACCCTTGGTGCCGTCTCGCAGACGCTGGCGATTGGAAATCAACGCCAGCAGGTCGCGTTGAAACCCCTCGTCGGCGCTGGCGTCGCAGAGCGCACCGACCCCGGGCAGCACCGCTATCGGGCTAGTTGGAGCCGCCGAGCGTCGGGATTCGACGGCTTCCGTTGGCAGGATCTGGAGCGGCAGGATGTAGGTCTCGGGCATTCCTTCCGTGAAGCTAACGTCCAAGAACAGGAGCCGGGGTGCGTTTTCCTCTTCGGTGACCGTCTGCAACCGGCGCAGTTCCACCCGTTGAATCGTCCGTGCCTTCGAGCGGAACCAACGGCATTGCGGCAGGTAGGCGGGCAGGATCGAACCCTGCAGCCGTGTCCGCGCCGGGTTGGCCAGCAAACCCTCGTAGGAGCTCACGCCCTCGAGGGTTGGCAACGCGCGCTCGCCGCCCTCCGTGCCCAACAGATGAGCCGTGGTTTCCAGCATCAACCAGTAATGACCATGGGGACCCACGGTCAGGTGGTACGGTGCGTCGGAACGCACCTTCGGAAATTTGTTCTGGCTGAACACCTCACGCGGTTGGGTGCCCGCAAATTCCGTCAGGTCGAGTTCCACCGCCTGCGAGAACCGCGAAAGGTTGACAACCACGAGGATGATCTCGTCCTCGAACCGCCGCAAGAAGGTCAACACTTTGGTGTTGTCGGAAGTCAGAAATTCCATCGTCCCGCGCCCGAACGCCCGGTAGCGTCGGCGCATGGCGGTCACCCGGCGCATCCAGTTGAGCAACGAGGAGAGGTTGCGCTCCTGGTTCTCGACGTTGATCGACTCGTAATGGTATTCCGGGTCGATGATGATCGGAAAATAGAGTTGCTGTGGGTTGGCGCGCGAAAACCCGGCGTTGCGGTCCGCGCTCCACTGCATCGGCGTGCGGACCCCGTTGCGGTCGCCGAGGTAGATGTTGTCGCCCATGGCGATCTCGTCACCGTAGTAAATGATCGGCGTGCCCGGCAGTGAAAAGAGCAGGATGTTGATCAGTTCGATCTTGCGCCGGTTGTTGCCGAGCAGTGGGGCCAGACGGCGGCGGATACCGAGGTTGATGCGCGCCCGCGTGTCGTTGGCGTACATGCGGTACATGTAATCGCGTTCCTCGTCGGTGACCATTTCCAGGGTTAATTCGTCATGATTGCGCAGGAAGATGGCCCACTGGCAGATGTCCGGGATGGCCGGGGTCTGCTCCATGATATCCACGACGGGATAGCGATCCTCCATCTGCAACGCCATAAACAAGCGGGGCATCACGGGAAAATGAAACGCCATGTGGCAGGAATCGCCGTCGCCGAAATACGCCACCACGTCCTCGGGCCACTGACACGCCTCGGCCAGCAGCATGGCGTCGGGATACTTGGCCTCGACGTGCGAACGCAGTTCCTTCAAATAGGCATGGGTTTCGGGCAGGTTCTCGCAATTGGTGCCCTCTTTCTCGAAGAGATAGGGGATGGCGTCGAGGCGCAGACCGTCCACGCCCATGTCCAGCCAGAATTCGAACACCTTCAGCACGGCTTTCTGCACCGCCGGACTCTCGAAATTGAGGTCGGGCTGGTGATGGAAAAACCGGTGCCAGTAATACTGGCCTGCCACCGCGTCCCACGTCCAGTTGGACGGCTCGAAATCCTTGAAGATGATCCGCGCGTCCTGATATTTATCGGGGGTGTCGCTCCAGACGTAATAATCGCGTTCGACCGACCCCTTCTTCGCCCGGCGCGCCCGTTGGAACCACGGATTCTGGTCGCTCGTGTGGTTGATGACCAGTTCCGTGATGACGCGCAACCCCCGCGCGTGCGCTTCCTTCAGAAACGCGCGGAAGTCGGCCAATGTGCCGTACTGCGGATTGACGTTGTAATAATCCGCGATGTCGTATCCGTCGTCACGCAACGGGCTGGGATAAAACGGCAGCAGCCAGATTGCCGTGACGCCGAGGCTTTGCAGATAATCGAGCTTGGTCATCAGGCCGCCGAAATCGCCGATGCCGTCGCCATTGCTGTCGGCGAACGCTTTGACGTGGGCTTGGTAAATAATGGCGTCTTTGTACCAGAGGGAGGCCGGCATGATGCGAAAGGTAGGAAACGAACGATGTGAACCGATACGATGCTGCCTGCGCGAACGCGCGCAAGGCCGAGAGTTTTCAGTGGCCCGAGGCGTCGAGCATCTTGACGAAGCCGCGCTTTTGCCGGTGTGTGGCGCGGACTTCCGCCCGGTAGATATCGACCTCCGCCGCGCGTCCCAGGTCGGCGAGCAACACGCTGATTTTGTTGAGCAATCCGATGGCCTCCTGATAGGCGCGCAACCCGCCCTGCGCGATGAGGGGGCCGAGCCGGGCCTGGTAGATGTGGAGGGAGTCAACCGGGTGGGTGTGCTCGCGCCGCCCGGCCAGTTGCAGCCAGAGTTCTGGGCGGCATCCCCCGGTTTGTGCTTCCAGCCAGGCAGCTTCGTCCGCGCCATCCGCCAGGAGAAATTCGACCAGAACGCTGTGGTCCGGCGCATCCGCCCGGTCGCGCGGGCCAGAAAGCTTCTTTTGCTGGGAGAGGTGTGCGCGCGTCAGGGCCAGGGCGCGTTCCCGCCAGGCGGGCCAGCCTGCATGCGTTTTGCCGGTTTGGGATCGGAGTTGCAGATATTGACCCAAGGTCGGGAAACGGGCGAACTGTTCCCAGACCAGCGCCGCCGCTTCGTCGTGGCGACCAGATTCTTGGTATGCGCCAATCAGAAAATCCCGCAGTCCGACTTGATCCTGAGGATCGGGAAAAGCTTGCCGCCCGCGTTCCGCCCAGGACACCGCCTCGTCGGCGCGACCGGCAGCGTGGTGCCACTCGGCCAGCGAAAGGAAATCGTGCGGACTGGAAAGGTCCCGTTGCTTGACCGCCGTCAGCATTTCGAGATCGCCCTCCGCGACGGCGAGGTTTTCCATCAGCGCCTGGATCTGAAAACGCCGGTGGTCGATGGACGCTGGCGCTTTGCCCGCCGGAGTAGGGGAGAGCGCGGGAAGACGCGACCACTCCCGGGTGAGCAGCTTTCGCCACGCGGCGAGGCCTGCCGGTCCTAGGACCTCCGCGTAGGACTTCGCGGCATTGTTGAACACGCCCAGACCCCCGTCCAACTCGAAACCGAGCAACCGCGCCGCCAGGTTTTCTGGGTCGAGCCGGGCCGCACGGCAGGCTTCCAAATGATACGATTGAAGATCGTCGTAAACGGTGTTGAGTGAACCGTCGCTGCCGTCAATATTCTCGCTTGCCCGGTCCAGTCCCACGAGAGCAAGTTCCACGAGTTCAATGACTTCGGCGGCGTAACCCGACTTCAACAGGTCGCCCAGCGGTTGCACCGCTTCCGCCACGCCGTGGACGTAATCGGGCATGGCGTCGTAGTCCACGTAATCCGGCGCGTCGATGGCGTCGTGCAGAATCTGTCCGTAAGCAGCAAAGTCGGGGGAAGCCTCCGCCGCGTCCTTGCGGACACCGGGTCCGGCCACGCCGATGGCCTCCATCAGCAGGCGTCGGCGCAGGATGTCATCATAATCCGTGGCTTCCAGAAGCAAATGAACCAGTCGTTCCCGTTCCAAACCCCGTAGGTGACGCTGCAGCTTTGCCCTCGATTGAGCTTCCTTTTTGCCACCCGGCTCGGCGGTGGGATCGCTCAGGCCGCCCGTGCTGGCGCGTTCGGCGGTGTGGACCCACGTCAGGCCTACCGCGACGCAATGCTCGCAAAACGTGTCTTCCCGCCCGCTGGGGCAGCTGCATGAAAAACGAAGTTCGCCCCGCGCTCGCCAGATTTTTACCCGGTAAACGCCGCTGCCCTCCACGCGGGCGAGGATACGGTCGGCGCCGAACTGCGTCTGCCGTACCTTGCCCGCGCTCACGGACTCCTCCCCGGCGGCGTAAGCTTTTTCGCCTGCGAGCTGACGCAGGAGCGGGCGGGTGAGAAAACCTTCGGTGGGCGCGGTGGGCATGTCGAGAATCCGGCGGGAGTTCCCATGTAACGGAAAGCCGGTCGTTGTTCAACCGTGTTCCAACGGCGGCACTCACCCGCCGTGTGCGCCTTTCCCCCTATTGACGCTCGGGCGCGCTCCCCTATAGTGCAAGGCCGCCGATGCACGACCCTCGCTTTACCCGTAACTTTTGCATCATTGCCCACATCGACCACGGCAAGACAACGCTCTCCGACCGCCTGCTCGAACGCACCGGCACCATCAGCAGCCGCGAAGCCCAGGCCCAGCTTCTCGACTCCATGGACCTGGAACGCGAGCGCGGCATCACGATCAAGGCGCACCCCGTCTCGATGCAGTACATGTCGAAGTCCGGCCAGGAATACCATCTTAACCTGATGGACACTCCGGGGCACGTCGATTTTGCCTACGAGGTGTCGCGCAGCCTTGCGGCCTGTGAGGGAGCGTTGCTCATCGTGGACGCCGCGCAGGGTGTCGAGGCGCAGACCGTGGCCAACGTCCACTTGGCGATGAAACAGGGCCTGACGATCATCCCGGTCATCAACAAGATCGACCTGCCCAACGCCGATCTGCCCAGCGTCCGCCGCCAATTGGAAGAAATCTTGGCGATCCCGGCGGACGAAGCCATTGAGGCCAGCGCGAAAGCGGGTATCGGTATCGACGATATTCTGGAGGCCGTTGTCGCGCGGATTCCCTCGCCGCCGATCATGGGCGAACCGGGCGACCGCACCGTGCGCGCCCTCGTGTTCGATTCGATCTTCGACATCTATCGCGGCGTGGTCAGCTACGTGCGCATCTTCAGCGGACGGGTGGAAGCGGGCAGCCCGATCCGGCTCCTGAGCACGGGCGACACCTACGACGTGAAGGAAGTCGGGCGGTTCATTCCGAAGATGTCGGCCTTCGCCGCGTTGGAAAACGGCGACGTGGGCTACATCATCGCCAACATCAAGTCCACCTCGCAGATCAAGATCGGCGACACCCTCACCGATACCCGTTTTCCCACGAAGGAACCGCTGCCCGGTTTCCAGGAAATCCATCCCATGGTGTTCAGCGGGATTTACCCGATCAACACGGCGGATTTTGAGAAGCTCAAAACCGCGCTGGGCAAGCTCCAACTCAACGACGCGGCGTTCGTTTTCCAGCCGGAAAGCTCGGTTGCGCTGGGGTTCGGTTTCCGTTGCGGGTTCCTCGGGTTACTCCACATGGAGATCATCCAAGAGCGGTTGCGGCGCGAGTACGACATGGACATCATCGCCACGTACCCGAGCGTCATTTACGAGGTGCTCAAGACCAACGGCGAGCAGATCGAGGTGGATAATCCCACCCGCCTGCCCGACCCCAGCGTGCTCGACGAGGTGCGCGAACCGATGGTCAAGGCGTTCCTGATGTGCCCGAACGAGAACATCGGCGATATCATGCAGCTCGTCATGGATAAGCGCGGCGAGGTTTCGCACACCGAAACGCTCGATACCCGGCGTATCATGCTGACCACGCGCATTCCGCTCAACGAAATCCTGGTGGATTTCAACGATAAGATCAAGAGCATGACCCGGGGCTACGGTTCGATGGACTACGAGTACGACGGCTACCGCGCGGCGGACCTCGTCAAGCTCGACATCCTCGTCAACGGCGAGCCGGTGGACGCGTTTTCGAGCATCGTGCACCGCGACAAGGCCGAGGCCCGCGCCAGGATGCTCGCAGCCAAGCTCAAGGAAGTCATCCCGACGCAGCTTTACCAGGTTTCGATCCAGGGGGCCATCGGCGGCAAGATCGTGGCCCGCGAAAACGTCAGCGTCATGCGTAAGGACGTGACCGCCAAGTGTTACGGCGGCGACATCTCGCGCAAAAGAAAGTTGCTCGAAAAGCAAAAAGAGGGCAAGAAACGCATGAAGAGCATCGGCAAGGTGAACATTCCGCAGGAAGCGTTCATCCAGGTTCTGAAGGCTGGCTGAACCACGCGTTCCCCCCGACTAATTTTTCCTGCATCCCATGAGTACCGCCCTATTCCAACCCCGCTATCTGAAGGAAGCATCTCTCCTCGTCGAGCATGCGCGTCGGCTTTTACACCGCCGCCGGGATGTGATGAGCGACGTGTCGGCGGCGGACATCGAGTCGGAAATCGGCCAACTGGAGCGCGCCATCGCCGGGCGCGACGAGCGTGCCGTCAAGGAGAAATCCGAGCAATTGGACGCGGTGTTCTCCAAATCGCACCCCGTCCGACCCGACGCCGGTTGGCGGGAAAATTGCGAGGTGCTGCTCGTGGCGTTCGTGCTGGCCATCGGTATCCGCGCGTACTTTTTGCAGCCGTTTAAAATCCCCACCGGCTCGATGGAGCCGACGCTCAACGGGATCATCGGACATCCGGTGGCTGCCAAGGAATCGCTGCCGGGTTTCGTGCGTGCGACGTTCGATAGCCTCTGGTTTGGCCGCGCTTATATCAACGCGGTGTCCAAAGTGGACGACGAGGTCGTCGGGCTACAGACCGAGAAGAAATTTTTCCGGGAATACACCCGGATCATTTGTGCCAGCGGGAATAGCTATCTCGTCCATGCGCCGGCTGTCACCTTGCAACACCCGACTAATGCCGACGGCTTCGGCGTCACGGTTGGACACGAGTACAAAGCGGGCGAAACCATCGCTCGCGGCTACGTGGACACGGGCGACCAGGTGTTTGTGGACAAGTTCACCTACAACTTCCGTCTGCCACGCCGACAGGATGTTTTCGTGTTCAGTACCGCTGGCATCGGGGGGATTCGACTGGAGGATCCGCTGGTCAAATCCGAGTTTTACATCAAGCGTCTGGCCGGGCTGCCGGGCGACAATTTGCGGATCGACCATCTGCGTCTTTTCCTGAACGGCAAGCTTGCGGAAGGGAAGGAATTTCAGAAGGTGATGGAGGCCAAGAATGGCTACCGTGGCTACTCCAACACAGTGGGCATGTATCTGAAAACGCCAAGCTCTACTTTCGATGTGCCGCTGAAGAGTTATTTCGCCTTAGGCGACAATAGCTTCAACAGCTTCGACAGCCGGGGCTGGGGCGTGGTCCCCGCCGAGAATGTGGTCGGTCGTGGGCTGTTCGTGTACTGGCCGTTCACGCACCATTGGGGCCCGATTCACTGAGGTTTCGGTCCGTCCGGTCCCCATGAATGCGGACTCCGGTCGCGGGGCCATGCTTGTCGCCGGGACGGCGCTGGGGTACTTGGTGGTCATGGCGGCGAACCCCGCGCGGCCCAGCTTGCGGGACGGCCTGCGGTGCCTGCGCAGGTATCCGCGCATCTTCCTGCTGCCCGCCGTGTTCGCGCTGGCCCATGCAGGCTTCACCCTTTGGGTGCGCGCCGATGAGTCTTGGACCGTGCCGGGTGCGTCGCCGATCATCGGGGCATGGTCGGGTTGGCAACCGCCGCCGTGGGCCGCCGTGTTGGCCGCCGGTCGGTTGCCGACAGGAGAGAGTTGCGCGGCCATCTTCAACTGTGTCGTCACAACGTTCCCGCTGTCCGCCCTCTGGGCCGCGCTGTTTCTGGGCAACTGGCGGGGGGTGCAGGGGATCCTCGCCCGGGGTTTGCGCCGACGTTTTGGACGGGTGCCGGGGACATTGATTCACCTCGGGCTAGCCCTGTGCGCCATAGCGGCGTTGTGTAAACCCATCTTCTTTGGCGGTTTGCAATTGCTAAACCTCTACCTGGGCGCAGTCGCCTTGGAGCGGATCGGAGAAATCACCAACTGGCTGAGCTTCGTCTTCGAGTACGGGCTGGGCGTGAGCGTGCAAATCTACCTGGTGCTGCTCTGTTACGCGTGGATTCGGGGATTGAGCTTCGATTTTGAATCCCTCCGCCAGTTTGCTTTGCGCCGGTTTGCCTTGGTGTTCAAATGGGCGCTCGTGGTATTGATCGTCAGCGGGGCCGGGATCAACCTCCCGCTCGTGGTCGCCAGCTTCCAAAGCCCGGACCACCGGCTGGACCCGACCGGATTGATCCTGCGGACGCGCTGGTCTTTGATCGGAACCCTGCTAGTTCTCAATGCCGTGCAAATCCTCCTGATTTTCCACAACGAATCACTCCTCCGCGCTCTGGCAGACCAGTGGCGTCTCTGGTCGCGGCACGCTTGGCATCTGGCCTGGTTTCTGGTCGTCGTTGCCTTGCATTTCTTCCTGTTGGAGTCTGCCAACGCGTTGCTGCCGGTCGCGCTGGGTTCGTGGAACTGGCCCGCCGCCACCTGGACTCTCGTTTTGCACCCATTGCTCTGGAGCGGCCTAGCGAGCTGGTTTCTGGTGAGTTGGGTGTGCCTATTCCAGCGTTGCGAGCGCAACCGCCCCGACGCGGACGAACTGGTCAAATTTTGATGCGTGTGACGACCGAACCCGACAACCACACCGCCTTGCACCCTGCGTACGCCCGCGCCGCCGACTACGCCGGGCGTTCCAACCTCGCGCTCGCGTTTCTGAGCCTGCCGCGCGACAAACGCGCCGACATGAACGTCTTCTACACGTTCTGCCGGTTGGTGGACGACATCGCCGATTCCGACACGCTGCCGCCCGAGGAAAAAACCGCGCTGCTCGATGCATGGCGCGAAGCCCTGCGCCAGCCTTCCGCCACCCCATCCGTGCCGGAGCCAAAGATGACCGATCAACTCCGGGCGCTGATCGCAAAATACCGCCTGCCGGTCGAACATTTCACCGAAATCATCGCCGGGGTGGAGATGGACGTGTTCAGCCGTCAGTACGCGACGTTCGAGCAACTGCGCGCCTATTGTTACCGGGTGGCGAGCGTGGTCGGCCTCGTGAGCATCGAAATCTTCGGCTACCGGGACGAAAGCTGCCGCCAATACGCCGTCGATCTGGGATTGGCGTTGCAACTGACCAACATCATCCGGGACGTGGGCGTCGATCTGGACAACGGCGGACGCATCTACCTGCCGCTCGAAGACCTGGAACGCTTCGGTTATCCACCCGCCGATCTGCGCGCACGGGTGTACGACAAACGTTTCCGCGCGCTGATGGACTTCGAGGCCCGGCGTGCCGAGGAATTCTACCGCAAGGCCGTGACCCAGCTTTCCGTGCGCGACCGCCGGTCAATGGTCGCCGCGGAGATCATGCGGACGGTTTATTGGCGGTTGCTGCAAAATATTCGTCGCAGCCGCTTTCAGGTTTTTTCCGTCCGGCACCGCTTGAGCAAACCGCGCAAGTTGTGGACGTTGTTCACCACGGCGCTGCGGTCCCGATGGGCCTGAAAATCCCGCCGCGCCGTTATTGAAACACGTCGTCCGGTTGACGTGAGGGCCCGGTGGGCGGAACTTCGCGTTATCTATGCGCAACCGTTTTTCCAAATTCTCGTTGGCGGCAGGCTGGGTGGCAGTGGCCTGCACGGGCCTGACCGGCTGTGATACGCCGACCGGACAGGGTGCGGGGATCGGTGCCGCAGGCGGCGCCATCATCGGCGGTCTGGCCACCGGGCGTGTCCGCGATGCGGCGATTGGCGCGGCAGCCGGTGCCTTGGCCGGCGCGCTGGTCGGTAACGCTGTTGAACGGTCCCAAGCTCAGCAGGCCTATGGCCCGCCTCCGCGGGGTGGCTATCCAGTCGCCACGCCAACTGACCGCCCTGGCATCGTGGTCAGCCCGTACCGGCCTTATCACGAGATCGACGTGCGCGGGGCGCGCCGGGATGACTTGATCCGCGATCCGAGCTGCGATCGGTTGTTCGCCCAACCCTGAAGGTTGCTTACCGCTTGGTAGCGAACGCATCCATCCGCGCCTTGACTGCCGGGTCCATGCGGACGAGTTCAGGCCACGAGCGGGTGTAACCCTCGCCGGGCAGCTTGCGCGTGGCGTCGAGACCCATGTGGCTGCCGATGTTCGGCACGCTGGGAGCGTGGTCGAGCGAGTCGCAAGGGTTCTTGATGAACGTGCTGTCACGTTGCGGGTCCGTGTTGGCGCACAGCCGGAAGAGTACCTCGCTGGTGTTGCGCACGTCGCAATCCTCGTCCACCACGACGATGTACTTGCTGAACATCATTTGCCCCATGCCCCACAGGCCGTGCATGATCTTGAACGCTTGGTACGGGTACTGTTTGCGGATGCTGACGAAAACGAGGTTGTGGAAGACACCTTCCGGCGGCAGCGACAGGTCTACGATCTCGGGGAAATTCATCTTGAAGACCGGCAAGAACACCTTCACGCTGGCGTCGCCCATGTAGAAATCTTCCATCGGCGGCACTCCGACGATGGTTGCCGGATAGATGGCGTCGCGCCGGTGGGTGATCGCCGTCAGGTGGAACACCGGGTAGTCGTCCACCGGGGTATAGAAGCCGGTGTGGTCGCCGAACGGCCCTTCGGGCCGGGTTTCACCAGGTTGGACATAACCTTCCAACACAAAATCCACGTCGGCAGGAACCTCGAGATCAATGGTCTCGCATTTCACCAGCGCGACGGATTTTTTCCTGACGAACCCGGCAAATAAAATCTCGTCCAGCCCATCGGGGAGGGGAGCCGTCGCTGCGAAGGTGTACGCCGGATCACCTCCCAGGCAGACGGCGACCGGCATCCGCTCGCCGCGCTCGTAGTATCGCTTGCCATGGCGCGCACCGACTTTGTGGACCTGCCAGTGCATCCCCGTGGTCTGCCCGTCGTAAACCTGCATCCGGTACATGCCCAGGTTGCGTTCGCCGGTGTCGGGGTCGCGCGTGTAAACGTTCGGCAGGGTAAAAAATCTGCCCCCGTCCTGCGGCCAGCACTTGAGCACCGGCAAATCGTGGAGCGAAAGCTCCGAGGTTTTCGGGCTGCCGTCGAAACGCACGATGACTTCCTTGCAAGGTCCGTCCTTGACGTGCTTGGGCCGCGCGTGGAGCAGGTCGATGCCTTGTTTGAAGAGGTTCCAGCCTTCCTTGAGGCCGGTCGGCGGTTTGGTTTTGAGGATCAACTGCATCTGGTGCGCCAGATCGTCCGCCGGGGTGCCCAGCGCGAGGTCCATCCGCCGGACCGAACCCATCGTGTTGATCGCCAGCGGAAATTGTGACGGTTTCCCATCGATGGTCGGTTGCTCGAAGAGGAGCGCCTTGCCGCCGCCGGGCGATTTCATTTCCCGGTCGGCGAGAGCGGTGATTTCCAGTTCGGTGGCAACCGGTGCGGTGATCCGGAGCAGTTCCCCCGATTTTTCAAGGACATCGACGAAGTTGGAAAAGGAGGCGTGCGACAAGAGGGCAGGGAGGCGAAAGGTGAAACGTCGGGTGGAAAAGAGGATAGTTGCCTTACTTATTTACGGTTGCCGCCCGGTGTTGGTGCCGGTTCCTTGAGCGAAGTTTCAAAGCCCACCAACCGGCCCATGGTCGAACCGCGTGCGATGGCAGGATGCATGGATACTTACCGGCCCGAAACCCCGGATGTAAAGCGGCGTCTCGTTTTTGATCGCTGACCGACCCTTGAATCTGGAGCCTCACGGCGTATCTTCTCCCGTGCAAGATCTCCATGGACACCTGATCAGTTACCTGCGCGTGTCCATCACTGACCGCTGCAACGAACGTTGCGTCTATTGCATGCCACAGGAGCTGCAGGAATGGCTGCCACGCGACGACATCCTTACTTATGAAGAAATCGCCCGGATTGTCCGGGTGGGCACATCCCTCGGGGTAACCAAGCTGCGTGTGACCGGTGGCGAACCGCTCACCCGGCGCGGTGTGCTCGACTTTTTCGCCCTGCTCGAAGGCATCCCACAAATCCGCGACCTCGGGGTATCTACGAACGGCTCATTACTCTCGCGACCCGTGCCGGAGCAGGGCGGTCGTACTATGGCGGCATGTCTGCGCGGGCATGGCGTGCGCACGGTCAACATCTCGCTCGATACCCTGGACCGTGCCTCTTACGCCCGCACCACCGGCCGCGACTACCTGCCGCAGACGTTGGCTGGCATCGCCGCAGCGCGGGCCGCAGGGTTTGGCGCGAACGAGATCAAAATCAACTGCGTGCTCATGCGTGGCCCCAACGAGGACCAACTGGTTCCGTTGATCGACTACGCCAACGAGAACGGCTTGGTGCTGCGTTTTATTGAACTGATGCCCGTCAGCACGCAGGACGTTCTCACCGAAGACAACTTTCTGCCCATCGCCGAGGCACGCCGTCGCATCGAGGCTCATTACGGTACGTTGATGCCCACCCCGCACTTCCGCACCAACGGTCCCGCCAGCTATTACCAAATCCCCGGTTCCGACCAGAAAATCGGGTTCATCGGTGCGATGACCAACCTGCATTTCTGCGAGGACTGCAATAAGCTGCGCCTGACGTGCGAGGGCCAACTGCGGCCGTGCTTGGGAAGTTTTCTGGAGTTCGACATCCGCGAACCGCTGCGCGCCGGGGCGAGCGACGCGGAACTGCGGCAGGTGTTTCTCGACGTGGTCGCGCGCAAACCCAAGCAGCACGATTTCCGCGACAACTACCAGCCGAATCGCCGGATGGTTGCGATAGGGGGCTGATGAAACCGTCTGTCGATCAGAAGGTGCCCGGCAATCGGCTCACCCACCTCGCCGAAGACGGCACGGCCCGCATGGTCGATGTTTCGGCCAAGCCCGAACAGCTTCGCGTCGCGGAAGCCAGCGGACAAATTTTTTTGCGTCCCGAAACGCTCGCTTTGATCGAGGGCGACGGCATTGCGAAGGGCAACGTCCTCGCCGTGGCGCGGATCGCCGGTATCCAGGCGGCCAAGCGGGCGAGCGAGTTGATTCCGCTCTGCCACACCTTGCTGCTCCAACAGGTAGAAGTGAATTTCGAGATGCGCGCGGACGGGGTCAAAATTGTCTGCGCCGTGCGAACCATCGGGCGCACGGGCGCGGAGATGGAAGCGTTGACGGGTGTTGCCGTGGCGGCGCTGACGATCTACGACATGTGCAAGGCCGTGGATAAAACGATGCGCATCGGCGAGGTCGTGCTCGACCGTAAAACCAAACAGGATCTGCAATAAATCCGGGAAGCGGGTCCACGCAGCTTCAACCGTTATGTTATCGACGATTCAGGCAGGCATCATCACGGTTTCAGACCGTGCGTCGGCGGGCGCATACGTGGATCTCGGCGGTCCCGCGCTCCGGGCGGAAGCGGTCAAGTACGGCTGGACCGTGGTGGCGGAAGCCGTTGTGCCTGACGAAATGAGCCGCATTCAGGAAGCCATCCGGGCTTTCGGAGCCCAGGGATGCGGACTGGTGCTGACCACCGGCGGTACCGGCATCGCTCCGCGCGATGTGACTCCGGAAGCCATCCGCGCCCTCATGCGCACCGAGTTGCCCGGCTTTGGCGAAGCGATGCGCGCCGGGTCTCTCCGGTTGACCCCGAACGCCATCCTTTCCCGGGCGCTGGCCGCCGTGGTGGACCGCTCGCTGGTCATCGCGCTGCCCGGCAAACCCTCCGGCGCGGTGGAGTGCCTGGGCTTTGTCGCCGGGGCCATCGAGCATGGCGTCAAGCTTGCGCAGCGGCTCCCGACCTCGTGTTGATTCGAGTGGACGCGGCAACAAATCAGCGTTAGAAAGCACACTCCCAACCAAGAACGAGTACGCGCCTAAAAATGATCACGAGCTACCTTTTCCTCCTCGCCCAAGAAGCGACCCCGGTCCCGTCCCCCGCGCAGAACGAGTACGTGCACAGAATCATCACGCACCCTTTCTCCTGGGGTCTAGCTGTGGGTCTCATTCTCGTTTTCCTGACGTGGATCGCCGCCCTGACCAAGCGAGGGGAGTTGCGCCGCGAGGTGCGCCGTTTGCGCGAGCATCTCAACACGCAGATGGACATCACCCAACGCGGTAACGCGGCGATGAGGACGGAACTCGACTCGCTCAAGACGCAGAACGAAAACCTGCGCGTGGCAGTCAAGGAGTGGCAAACCAAACCGGGCCGGGGAGAGATGCGCCAGTTGTCGATCTACGACCGGGCGATCCGCATCCTCAACCAGAACGCGCCGGGATTTTCGCCCGTTTGGGAGAAGGCGGTCAAGGAAAGCGAGGCCGAACTTGTGGAATCCGAAAGTGGCAGCATGGGTTCTGTCCTACGCCGGGCGTTCCGGCCTTTCGCCGCGCTGGGCAACGGCCCCCGGACCGACAAGGCTGCCGGCACTTACGACGATGCCGGCGGATCGCAAGCTGCGCACCAGGATTGATGACTTGGAAGGACGGTCAAGGCTGCGGCGTCGGTTTCGAGCCGGGATCGGAGAAGGTCGTCTCGCTCGGTTTCTTCCTGGCTTCCTTGTCGTTGTCGGTCTGCCCCATGAGGCTGAACGATGCGCCCATCTGGTGAATTTCTTCGAGCGTCAGGCCCGACGGGATGTAGACGATGCCGTCGGTAATCGTCTTATCCACGGCCAGCAGCGCAACGGGCCGGGCGTTGACCGCTGCCAGGATGGATTGTCCACGCTTCTCCAAGCTGAGGGACTGGAGGATGATGCTGCCGTGCCGGTCCAATTGGAAGGCGGCGGAAAAGGTGCCGTCCGACGCCTTGAACGGGTAGAAACCCACGATGTCCCGCTCGCTAAGGGACGGAATTTTCTCGACGATCAACTGGCGCGGCGGATTGCCGATCTTGACCTGCGCCGCAAAGGTCGGGTCGTAGGTATTGACCTGCGCATGGAACCGGATGGCGATGGAAGGGTCCCGGTGTTTGGTCCCGGCGGCCCGCACGGATGGCGATGCAGCCAAGCACGCTGCGAGCGCGCCGACCAGCCAGATGGATTTGCGGACGTGAAGAAGAGAGGAAGCCATGTTCTTGTTTAAGGGGGCGGATAGAATTTGCAACTTCGAGACCGTTCTTTTAATTGATCCCTATGACGAAACCCCGTCGCTATCTTTCCGTTGTCCGTTGCGCCTGCGGGCTTTGCCTGCTCGCCAGCCTGTCCGCGTGCTCTCTGTTCCATCGGCATCCCCGAGAGGCCAGCCCAACGGATGCCGCGAACGTGAAACAGCGCGTGTACGCACGGAAGCTAAATCTGGAAATCAAGGTGTCACCTGATCCGCTCAAACTGGGCGAGGTGCGGGAAATTGCCGTGGACATCACGGTTCGCAACGCCACGAAACAGCGCGTCACCCTCAAATTTCCCACCTATCAGATTCTGGAAATTGCGCTCCGGGACGTGGAGACCGGCGCGGTGGTCAGCAAATGGAGCACGGACCGCCCCTTTCCGCAGGACACCCGCATCGTGCCCATCAACGAAGGCGAGCGTCTGGAATACAGCGAAAAGATCACCACCCGTGAACTCAAGGTAGGCAAGCCCTACAACGTGGAGGTGTCTTTCCTCGGTTACGAGAACGAACTTTTTGCGAAAAAGGTTCTCATCCCGCAGCCGTAGCTTTTTGCGCGTCCATGCTGCTGTTCAGCGATTACCACATGCACCCGCAGGGGCACCGCGTGCAGCCCTACGACCAGTCCTTGTTGCAACCGTGGGCCGACGCCGCCCGGGAGCGCGGCTTGCGCGACATCGCGTTGACCGATCACGACCGTTATCATGAGGGTGTAGACTTCGAAGCCATCGCCCGCCTGAGGGACAACAATCCCAACCTGTGCATTCGCGCTGGCATCGAACTCGATAACGACCCCGTGACGAGCGAGTCCGGGCGTCGCTGGGTCGAAACCCACTGGGAACAACTCGATTTCGTGTTGGGCTCTGTGCATTATCTGACGGCAGACCAGATGTTCGACAGCGTCGGGCAGGAGCATCAGTTCGCCGGGCGGAACATCGACGAGATTTACGCGGATTATTTCTCTCGGGTCCGCGACGTGGCAGCGAGCGGCCTGGTCGATTGCCTCGCGCACCTCGACCTGGTCAAAATCCATCGCTTCCGGTCGCGCGCACCCATCGCCGATCTGATCGGACCGACGTTGCGCTTCATCAAGGAAAGGAATCTGGCGATAGAAATCTCGACCGCCGGGTGGCGCAAGCCCGTGGGCGAACAGTATCCGTCCGTCGAAATCATCCGCCTGGCAAAGGAAACGGGCATCCCTTTTACGGTGGCATCCGACGCCCATTCGCACGTCCAGCAGGCGGAAAACTACGGACGATTGGCCGGGGTGCTCGCCGAGTGCGGGATCAACGAAGTCAGCGTTTATGACCGGCACCGGCGGGAGACCGTTGCCGTTTAGAGGGCCGACTTGCCCAACGGGTGATCAGCCCTCCGGTGCGTAGGTTTGCACCCGGCTTTTCCAGCCCGGTAGCCAGCGTGATTCCCCACGCTCGGACGGAGCGTTGGCCACCCGTTCGGTCAAAACACGGGCGGCGGAGGCAGCGAACTCGCGGGTCGCCGCCGGTCCCGGTCCCGAGGCCGGGTTGCCGGTCATCCCGGCGAGGGCCTGGAGCAGACCCCAGCCCTGCCCGTGGTAGCGCTCCGTGGGCAGGACGCCCTCGCCTTTGAAATTCACGTAATCGATGAGCGCATAAACACCGTTGGGCGACCCGGCGACCCGCGCGAACTGCTGCTGCACGTTCGTTCGTTTGTCCGCGCTCAGCGCGTCGAGCATCTTGGGCAGTGCCTCCTGGAGGCGGTCCGCGCTGAATCGCGCCTGCAAACTGACCGTTTGAGCCAACAACTCCCGCAGGGCGACCTGACGCGGGTCCCGGCGGTCCCGGAGAAATTCCTCCCGCGAGCTCCAGGGGCAGGCCGTCGCATTTTTCAGCCAATCCGGCAGCGTCACCTTCTCGGCAGCCAGAAAGCGCACGAGTTCGGGAAAGCTTTCCTCGAAGGGGCCGCGCTTTCCGGCGGGATACCAGATGTAATGGCCGATGCCGAGCGAGGCAAAATCCTCCCCGCTGTTCCAGGAGGTCAGACCTTCGACCGTCCCGTCGCACTCGTTTTTCCAGAGTTTCCTGCCGGCGGAAAGCGCCTGCGCATCGTTGATGGCAATGCCTTCCGCGTGCATCGTCGCGCCGGACAAAACCAGCGTGGCCAACGCGACGACTAAAAAAGTGAAAACCCGCACGGTGGAAGAGAGCGGTAGGGGTCAGGGAGTCGGCGACGTTTTGTTTTTATCGTTTGCCTGCTGCTCCTTCTTCCGGTCCGCACGCATGGCGGCCAGTTCGGTCTCGTCGAGCTTGCCGTCGTGGTTCTTGTCATACTTCCGCAGACGTTCGGCCTTGCGAGCTGCCCGGTCTTTTTCGTAGGCCGCCTGTTCGTCGGCGTCCAGAACCCCGTCGTGATTCTTGTCGTATTTATCGAGAATATCTTTTCTCACCGTCGTCGTTGTTTCCGCCGGGGTAGAGGCGGTCACCGTCGCGCCGGGACTGGGGGAGGCAGTCTCCGTGGCAGGCTTCGACGCCGGAACCACGCTGGCCGTGGGCGCAGGTGTCTGCCCGGAAGCGCGGATCAACCCGGCGAAGAAGACCAATCCGACGAACAGCGCAGAGCGAAAGTGGGGGGATGGTTTCATCCACGCAGTCTCCCCCCGGATGATCGGATGTCAACCGGGGGAGACGAACGACATCGACGAGGGTTTGTTGCGGAAAAAAGAGCGTTTTGCATTTGCGGCTTCTGCCCCCTACGCTGCCGCGTCATGCAAGGAATGCAAAAAGTCGCGGTGGTCGGGGCCAGCGGATATGCCGGAGAGGAACTGGTCGAACGGCTGTGGAAACACCCGGGGGTGGAGATCGTTTGCCTCACTTCCCGGCAGTACGCCGGGCGCTCGCTCGAAGACGTGTTTCCGAGATTACGGGGTGTGCGCCATGGCCAGAGCACACCGTCGCCCGTCTTCGTCGCGCCGGACGCCGGGATTATTACGGCTTCGGGAGCGCAGACGGCGTTTCTGGCGCTGCCGCACGGATTGGCGAGCGAATACGCGCTGCCGCTGCTTGAAGCCGGACTGCGCGTCATCGACCTGAGCGCCGATTTTCGGCTGCGGGACGCGGCGGTTTACCGTGAATTCTACGGGCACGAACACCCGGCGCCCGCGCTTTTGCGCGAGGCCGTCTATGGCTTGCCGGAACTTCCCGAACGCCGTGCGCAGATCGCGCGGGCGAGTCTTATCGCTGCGCCCGGGTGCTACCCGACCAGCGTGCTCGTGCCGCTTGCGCCTCTGTTGCGCGCCGGACTGCTCGATCCGACGCAGATCGTCGTCCACAGCATGAGCGGAGTCAGCGGCGCGGGTCGCAAGGCGGAGATCGACCTGCTTTTTGCCGAGTGCAACGAAAACGCCCGCGCTTACGGCGCTCCCGGGCACCGGCATCTCTCTGAGATTGAGCAGGAGCTTTCGCTCGCCGCTCGGCAGACCGTCACCATCAGTTTCTGCCCTCATCTCGTGCCGTTGACCCGTGGCATTGCCACCACGATCAATGCCGTGCCCGCCACCGGGAGCGACCCGCACGCGCCGGAAAAATGCTGGCAGGATGCCTACGAACGGGAGCAGTTCGTGCGCCTGTTGCCCGCGGGCTTGTTCCCGCAAACCCGTGAGGTCGCGCGCAGCAACTTCATCGACCTTGCTTGGAGGCACGACCCGAGGACGGAGCGTTTCCTGTTTTTCAGTTCGCTGGATAACATCGTGAAAGGCGCAGCCGGACAGGCGGTTCAATGTTTCAACCTGATGACTGGCTGGCCGGAAACCACGGCCTTGTAGAACGTGGTCCGGCGATTTCCTCTTCGATGCGAAGGAGATTTTTACTTTTTCACGGCTTTTCACAAAAATCGTCTCGCCCCCGCTCAGGGTTTTCCTTAGAGTCGTCTCCGCTTTGTTTGAAGCAGCAAACCCATTGATTTGAAGCGCCGACCACGAGTTTGATGGCTACCGATGGAACCTTTCACCCCGTGCCCGGCGGGGTCACCGCCGCCGCAGGATTTCTGGCCGGGGCGGTGCATTGCGGCATCAAGCACGACCACCCGAAGAAACCGGACCTCGCGCTGGTGTGTTCGGAGGTGCCTTCGGTCGGGGCGGCGACGTTCACCACGAACAAGATCAAGGCCGCGCCGGTCAAGGTCAGCGCCGCCCATCTGCGCACCAAGGACCTGCGGGCAGTGGTGCTCAACAGTGGCAACGCCAACGCCTGCACGGGGTTGGTCGGCATCGAGCATGCCAAGCGCATGGCCCGCGCGGTGGGTTGGAATCTCGGGCTGCGTGAGCGCCAGATCCTCGTCTGCTCGACCGGCCGCATCGGGGTGAATCTCCCCGTCGAACGCATCGAGGAAGGGATCGCCCAAGCGGTGGGCGTGCTCTCGGCAGGCGGGGGACGGGCAGCGGCCCGCGCCATCATGACCTCGGACACGTTTTCCAAGGAGTTCGCCCTGCGCGAAACGCTGGCCGATGGCCGGACGTACACCGTTGGCGGCATGGCCAAAGGGGCGGGGATGATCAACCCGAACATGGCTACCATGCTCTGCGTGCTGACGACGGATGCCCCGCTCGAAAAGGCCGACCTCCAGAGGGCACTGGGCGCGGCGGTGGAGCAGAGCTTCAACCGCATCACGGTAGACGGCGACATGAGCACCAACGACACGGTGATCGCGCTGGCCAACGGCAAGGCGGGCGGCAAGCCGCTGGTGGCCGGGAGCGAAGATTTTGCGCGGTTCCAGGCCTTGCTCAACCACACCACGCGCAACCTGGCGCGCATGATCGTCGAGGATGGCGAGGGCGTCACCCGGTTCGTGGAGGTGCAGGTGAGCGGCGCGGCGACGTTCCAGGACGCACGCAAAGCGGCGGAAGCCGTGGCCAATTCCATGTTGGTCAAGTGCGCATGGTATGGCGGCGATCCGAACTGGGGGCGCATCCTCGACGCGTTGGGGTACAGCTCGGCGGCATTGCGCGAGGAGATGATCGACGTGTATTACAATGGCCTGATCGCCGTCAAGGGCGGCGTGGCCAGCAAGACCCCCCCGGACAAGCTGCGGGAGGTGGTGCGGCAGCGGAAATTTACGGTGCACATCCACCTGGGGGTCGGCGCGGCGGAATACGTGGTCTACACCACGGATCTGACGCCGGGATACGTGCGCTTCAACAAAGGGGAATAAACGGGGCGGCGAAACATACGTCCGCCTCCTGCGCTTTCGGCGGAAAGACCCTTGCTTCCCGCCACATTTGGACCTTCATTCTCGTCCGCCGTGGACACGGGATGCCCTCCCTCCGACGCGGCCACCGCCATGAGCTACGAATCCGCAGTCGAAAAGGCCGAAATTCTTATCGAGGCGCTGCCTTTCATCCAACAATTCCGGGGACAAACATTTGTCATCAAATACGGCGGCAGCGCCATGGAGGACGAACACCTGGTCGAACGCACGCTGCGCGACGTGGTTTTCTTGGAAACGGTCGGCATCAGTCCGGTGATCGTGCACGGCGGGGGCAAGGCGATTACCAGCCGGATGAGGGAAGCCGGGTTGAAAGCAAGGTTCGTCAACGGCTTGCGAGTGACGGACGCCGCCTCGATGAGCATTGTCGAAAACACGCTCGATACGGTGATCAACCCGATGATCGTCAAGACCATCGAATCATTCAGTGGCCGGGCGGTCGGTCTGACGGGCCGGAAGGTATTCCGGGCGCAAAAGCTGTCGCCCCAGGCGAAAGCGCGGGGTGAGACAGTGGACCTGGGTTTCGTGGGTGATGTGGTCAGCGTGGATTTGTCGGACGTGAGTGCTGCCATCGAAAAGGATGTGGTGCCGGTCATTTCGCCGGTCGGCACCGATGAAAACGGGACGGTGTTGAACATCAACGCCGACGTGGCCGCCGGGGCGGTCGCCGCCGGGTTGAAGGCGTCCAAGCTCATCTACATTAGCGACGTGCGCGGGATCATGCGCGATCCGGCACAGGCTGATTCGCTCATTCCGTCGGTTAACCGCGATCTGATCGGTCGTCTCATGAAGGACGAGATCATCCAAGGCGGGATGATTCCAAAGGTCGAAAGCGCCGTGTCGGCACTGGCCGCCGGGGTCATGAAGGCGCATCTCATCGACGGGCGCGTCGCCCACTCGCTTCTGATCGAAATCTTCACGGCATCAGGTATCGGCACCGAAATCTTGCCCTGACCTCCTGCGCCGATTGCCAACCGCGTTCCCCCATGAAAACGCTTCTCCTCACCAACGAATATCCCCCGCACACCTACGGCGGGGCAGGGGTGCACGTCGAATATCTCAGCCGCGAATTGTCTCGCCTCATCGACGTGGAGGTGCGGGCGTTCGCGGATCAGCACGATGACCAGGAGCATTTGAAGGTACGGGGTTTCCCCAAGGACACTGCCGGGTATACCTGCCCCAAGCCACTGCATTCCGTTTTCGCGGCAGCGAGCCGATGCGTCGATTTTAACACGGTCGAAATTGATGCCGACGTGGTGCATTGCCACACTTGGTACACCCACCTCGGCGGCATCCTAGCTAAGCTGAACTACGGCATTCCGCTGGTGTTAACGGTCCATTCGCTCGAACCGCTGCGGCCCTGGAAACGCGAACAATTGGGCGACGGCTACGATTTCACCTGTTGGGTGGAGAAAACCGCCATGGAAATGGCCGATGCCATCGTGGCGGTCTCGCAGGAGACGAAGGCGGACGTGCTCCGGCTATTCGACGTGGACGAGAGCAAAATCCACATCATCTACAACGGCATTGACCCGCAGGAATACCGGGTCAGCGGATCGGGCCGGGAAACGCTGGTGGCTCAGGGCATCGACCCGGAAAAGCCGTTCGTGCTTTTCGTGGGCCGGATCGCCCGGCAAAAGGGCATCATTCACCTCGTCAACGCAATCAAATATTTCGACCCGGGTTTGCAGGTCGTCTTGTGTGCGGGCGCGCCGGACACCCCGCAAATCGCCGCCGAGATGAAGGCGGCGGTGGCCACCGCGCAGAGCGAGCGCGAGGGTGTGATCTGGATCGAGCAGATGCTCGACAAGCGGTTGGTCATCGAACTGTACGCGCAGGCAGCGGTCTTCGTGTGCCCGTCGATTTATGAGCCGTTCGGCATCATCAACCTGGAAGCGATGGCCTGCGAAACCGCCGTGGTCGCCAGCGCGGTGGGCGGGATCAAGGAAGTGGTCGTCCACGGGGAAACGGGTTTTCTGGTGCCGCTGGAACAAATGACGGAAAGCCCGTTCGAGCCGGTGGACCCGGATCGTTTCGCGCGGGACCTGGCGGGGCGCGTCAACGAATTGATGGCTGATCCGGCGATGCGGGAACGTTTCGGCAAAGCAGGCCGCCGCCGCGCCGAGGAGCGATTTAGCTGGGCGGCGATTGCAAAACAGACCGTCCGGCTTTATGAGTCGTCGGTGGCTGAAGCCCTAGGCAAGGCGGTCGGCGCGTAACTTTTCCCCGTGTTTGTCGATCATGTCCGTATTTTCGCAAAGGCTGGCGACGGCGGCTCGGGCAGTTCGAGTTTCCGGCGCGAGTCCTTTGTGCCCAAAGGAGGCCCCGACGGCGGCGACGGCGGCCATGGTGCCAGCGTCGTTCTGCGGGCCGATCCGCACACCGACAGCCTGACCTCCCTGTTCTTCGAGCCGCACGTCCGCGCCATGGACGGCGGGCGCGGCCAAGGCAAGAAGAAGTACGGTAAGTCGATGGAAAACAAAGTGGTGCTCGTGCCCATCGGTACGCAGCTCTACAAGCTGCCGCCTGGAGAAACGATCACCCGCCGCGCCGCGTTTGACCCCGAAAGCGACCCGGACCGCGCCAAGCTGCCGCTGCCGCCGGAGCAATTTCAAGAAGGGGAACTCGAATTGCTCGCCGATCTCACCCAAGCGGGTCAGGAATATGTCCTTTGTCAAGGGGGACGTGGTGGCCGCGGCAATGTACATTTTAAAAGTTCGCGCAACCAAGCGCCAACCCGTGCCGACCCAGGCGAGGCGGGCACGGAGGGATTCTTTTACCTCGAACTTCGCAAGATCGCCGACGCCGGGTTGGTCGGGTATCCCAACGCCGGGAAATCCACTCTGCTAACGTGTTTGTCCGCCGCCCGGCCCAAGGTCGCGCCGTACCCTTTTACGACGCTGCACCCGCTCGTCGGCGTGATGGAATTCCCCGATACCTATGAGCGGATCACGGTGGCGGATATCCCAGGGTTGATTGAAGGCGCGCACCGCAACGTCGGCTTGGGGCACGAATTCCTGCGCCACATCATGCGCTGCCGGTTGCTAGTCTTCGTGCTCGACATGGCTGGCAGCGAAGGTCGCCACCCGCTCGAAGACCTCGCCAGCCTGCGGCAGGAACTTTCCCTTTACCATCGCCAGTTGTCGGATGTCCCCTGGATGGTGGTGGCGAATAAGATGGACCTGCCGGAGGCAGCAGAAAACCTGCGGGTTTTCCGGGTGCGCCACCCGAAGGTGGAAGTGGTTCCGATCAGCGCGTCCGAGGGAACGGGCCTGGGTGATCTGCGCTCGGCGCTGCGGCACAAGCTGGCCGGGATGCCGGTGCCGAACCAATCGCCCGTGGCTGCCGCGCCTGCCTAAGAAAAGGCCGAATCCGCGAGTCGATTCTCGACGGATTCCTTGCCCGGATCATCCCCACCAGCCGCTCTCCGCTCATGAGCATAACGGCTGCCGCCACCCGATAAATATGATGGACAAAGGTGTCCGCCCCTCTAATAACTGCGAGCCGCAGCCCCTATGTCCGAACCGCCTGTTGTCGCCAGCTACTGCACCACGTTTCTGAAGCGTGAGATGGCGCACATTTATCGTCAGGTCACGGGTCTGAGTTTGTTCAAGACGTTCGTCATGGCCAAGACGCGTCTGAACGCGGACCGATATCCTTTCGAGGACGTGGAACTCGTGGGGAAGCCGACGAAGAATTTCCTTCGCCGCTTCTACCTGAAATACATCCGCCGGGCGGAAGCCGTGGTCTACCGGGGCGAATTTCAGGTGCTCGACGGCATTCTACGGCGGCGGCGGGCGCAGTTGATGCACATTTATTTCGGGCACACGGCGGTTCATCTGCTGCCTTTCATCAAAGCTTGGGACAAGCCTTGCATCGTGTCGTTTCACGGGGCGGACATCACGGTGCGCGAGCATCAACCGGGCTACGAGGCGACCCTGCGGGAAATGCTGCAAACCGTGCCTCTCGTGCTGGCGCGCTCGGAGTCCCTGCGCGACCAGTTGCTGCAGCTCGGTTGCCCGCCCGAACGCTTGGCGCTCAACCGCACCGGCGTGCCGCTGGAACAGTTTCCTTTCGTCAAAAGGGTGCCTCCCACCGAGGGAAATTGGCAACTGGTGCAGGCTTGTCGCCTGATCCCGAAAAAAGGATTGGTCACCTCGCTTCAGGCGTTCGCGCTGTTCCGCGAGCACTATCCAAACGCCACGTTTGTCATCGCCGGAGACGGGCCGATGCGCGACGAACTTAAGGTCTGGGTTGCCAAGCTCGGCCTCGGCAAAAGCGTGCGCTTCCCAGGTTTCCTCAGCCAGAACAAACTCTACCAACTCTACATCGCGTCACATATCTTCTTCCACCCGAGCGAGTTGATGGCGGATTCCAACCAGGAGGGCATTCCAAACTCGATGCTCGAAGCGATGTCCACCGGTCTGCCCGTCGTGGCGACGCTGCACGGCGGAATACCCGAGGCGGTCGAGAATGGGCAAACCGGTTTGCTGGTGCCAGAGAAAGACCCGCGCGCCCTCTGCGAGGCGTTGCGCCAGATCACGGAATCCGGCGAGGGCTGGGCGAAGATGGGGCGCGACGCGTCCGAGCACATCACCGCGAATTTTGAGCAGCACGCGCAGATCCGCCACCTGGAGCTACAGTACAGGAAGGTGCTGGAAGGCTCGAACGGCCGCCTGGATTGATTCCGGTCAGGAAGTCATGAGCATCCAGCTCTTCAGCAAGCCGCTGGTGGCGAGTTTGTGCGGCACGTTTCTCAAGCCGGAGATGCAGAGCGTCTACCGGCAGATCATCGGATTGAAACGCCATCGCACGGTGGTTTTGACCGAGCGCCGAATTCACGACGACTTGTTTCCCTTCGCGCCGGTGGTTGTCATGGAGAAGCCATCACCTGCCGTGCGCACCAAACGGCGCAAGCAACGGCAACGTGGCAATTTCATCCGGCGTTTTTATTACAAGCATCTTCTCCAGCGGTGGCCCCCGCCGGAAAAGCCCAAACCGCCCGCGCCGCCCCCGCCACCTGTGTACGATGACGCATACAATTTGGTCGATCTGCTTCGGCAGCATCAGCCGCAACTCGCGCACGTTTATTATGGCCACAAGGCGGTCAAATATTTGCCGATGTTGCGGCGCTGGGGTGGGCCGCTCATCGTCAGCTTTCACGGCATGGATGTGCGTGAAGACGTGTACAAAGTTACCGATCCGACGAAGTTATCAGAGGTGTTCGCCGAGGCGCGGCTGGTTCTTGGCCGCAGTCAGTCGCTGCTCGACCGTCTGGCTGAGATGGGTTGTCCGCCCGGCAAACTACGCCTCAACCGCACCGCGATCCCGCTGGACGCCGTCACCCCGGTGATCCGTCAGCCACCGGCGGATGGCCGCTGGGTCTTTTTACAGGCGTGCCGGTTGATCGCTAAGAAAGGTCTGCCCACAACGCTGCTGGCGATGCGAAAAATTGCCGACCAGTGGCCGGAGGCTCGGCTCCTGGTAGCGGGCGATGGGCCACTGGGCGAGGAGATGCGCAGTCTGTGCCACGAATTGCATCTCGGTGGCAACGTCGAATTCTTGGGTTGGCGTTCGCAAACCGAACTACGCGAGCTATATCGACAGGCTCATCTGTTCCTGCACCCGAGCGAGACGACATTATCGGGGGATAGGGAGGGGGTCCCTAACACGCTTTTGGAAGCGATGGCCACAGGACTGCCCCCGGTGGCAACCCTCCACGGAGGTATTCCGGAAGCGGTCACGGACGGCGTGGACGGATTGCTGGTGCCGGAAAAATCACCGGCAGCCTTGGCGGATGCCGTTTTGAGGCTGATCAGGCAGACGGGCTTGCTCGAAGAGTTATCGGCGAAGGCGGCGTCGAACGTAGCAGCCAAATACGGTTTGGATGGCCGGTTGCAGGCGTTGGAGGATTGCTACGAGGAAGCCATGGGGATCGCGTAATCGCCATGGAAGGAGCGTCCGTTAACCCTCTGAACGGTTTTTGCAGGGCCGGGATTATGAAGGGTCGGACATGCGTTCACCGGTCAACCCGTTGAGCAAACATTCGATCATCATTTCGAAACCGGTTTGTACGGGTCGCCAGTTCACTGCTGCGTAACGCGCGCGTACCAAATGCAGCGAAACAATGCCGTGCAAACCGCTCCAGATCACTTGGGCGATGCTGGCAACGTCTCGATATTGCGGCTTGAAACAACCAGCCGCCATCGCCTTGAAAACCGCGCTGTGCAGAAAGTCGTAAGGGTTTAGCGGGGCAGGGGGTAACCTTTGCAGACCAGAGCCAGATACACTAGGGAGTGATTCGCTCTTTCCCGGTTGGTCTTCCGCTGGTGGAGCCGTGCGCGCAGGTGTCATGAACATTGCGCGGTAGTGGGCAGGATACAGCACCCCGAAATCGGTGTAGGCGGCGGCAATTTTATGGAGACGCGCCAACGGATCGGCGATGCGCTCAGCTTGCTGCAAAACGCGGCTATAGGCGGCGAAATCCGCGAGGCACATCTCCCGGATCAACGCTTCTTTGTTCGGGAAATGTAAATAGATGGTCGTAGCCGAATACTCGATTTGCTCGGCCACCCGCCGCAACGTGACGGTCTCTTCTCCACCGCTGAGAAACAGTTCGCGGGCAGCATCCATCACCCTCAAACGCATCTCTGATTTCTCACGCTGCCGCCGATCTTGATTATTTTTCATAACAACGTTATCATAACGAACATTATCTTTATTAAGATATATGTTCATTAAAATTTCAATGTTATTTTTCCGTTTTCCTAACAGTCGGATTCATTTCGCGTTTAGAGCGATGGAGTATGTTTGTATTCCGAAGCCGCCGCCGAAACTCGTACCAATGAGAGCATCTCCGAAAACCCGGCTGGACTGCCTACTCGTCGAGCGGGGTCACTTTCCTTCTAGGGAGAAAGCGCAACGAGCGATTTTGGCCGGCGATGTTGCGGTGGACGGTCGGCGCGCCGACAAAGCGGGTTCCCAATACGCGCCCGATGTGTCAGTTGAGATCAAAAAGAAGGAACGCTACGTCAGCCGGGGTGGCATCAAGCTGGAAGCGGCGTTGCAGCGGTTCGATATCGATCCGGCGGGCCGTGTCTGTCTGGATATCGGAGCCTCGACCGGCGGCTTCACCGATTGTTTACTTCAGCACGGGGCTAGCCGCGTTTACGCGCTGGACGTTGGCCACGGACAAATGGATTGGAAGATCCGCAGTGACCCGCGCGTGATCGTCCGGGAAAAAGTGAACGCCCGTTACCTCGTTGCCGAAGACCTCCCGGAGCGGGTTAGCCTCTGCGTGATCGACGTGTCGTTCATTGCTCTCACCACAATTTTGCCTCCTGCTGCCGTGATGTTCGGCCCCGAAATCCAGGCTTCAGAGGACTCGCCACGCGCGACGATCCTCGCCCTTATTAAGCCGCAGTTCGAGCTGGAGCGCGGTGACGTGGGCCGCGGCGGCATCGTACGCGACTCGGCCCTGCACGAGCGCGCCGTCGAAAAGGTGCGTCGGTTCGTGGAGTCGGGCCTGCCGAATTGGCGCTGGACGGGAGTCATGGACTCGCCGATTCTCGGCACGGAAGGCAACAAGGAGTTCCTGGCATGTCTGCAAAAATGATCGGCTTGGTGGCGCACCCGAAAAAAAAGGGCGCGGCTGCGCTGGCCATCGCCTTGCGCGAGGAATTCGCCAAGCGGGGGGCGATGATCAAACTGGATGAAGCGACGGCGAACCTGCTCGGGGAAACCGGATCGGGCCACGCGGTCTCCGCACTTGGCGAGCAGTGCGACCTAATTCTAGTCCTCGGCGGCGACGGAACGGTTTTAAGCACTGTGCGTGCGTTGGGCAAATTCCTCCGTCCGATTTTCGGAATCAATCTGGGCACCTTGGGTTTCCTGACGTGCCTGGGTCCAGCGGATTACCGCCAGGCAGTCCACAGCATTGTTTCGGGCGGTTATCGGCTGAGCGAACGCGCCTTGCTGGAAGTGGAGGTCTTTCGCGCAGGTCAGCGCGTCGAACATCACCTCGGTTTGAACGATGCGGTGATCAGCCGGGGGGCGCTGTCCCGTTTGATCCGGCTCGAAACCTGGGTCAATGGTGCGCTTTTGACCGAGTACAACGCGGACGGTTTGATCGTGGCAACGCCGACGGGTTCCACCGCCTACTCTTTGTCCGCTGGCGGGCCGTTGCTGACCCCGGATTCCAACGTCTTCGCCATCACCCCGATTTGCCCGCACACGTTGACCAACCGTTCGGTGATCATCAACGACGATGCTCACGTGGAAGTGCGGCTTTGCGATCAGCAAGACGAGATTTATCTGACGGTGGATGGTCAGCAAGCCATCGCCATGAAAGCCCTAGATTGCGTCCACATCCGCCGGGCAGAGAAAACGCTGCCCTTGGCGATGATGCCCGATCTGCCGTTCTTCGAGTTGGCTCGTCGCAAACTGAAGTGGAGCGGCAACACGCTTTAATTCCCATCATGCCGATGACGGCCAACGGCTGGTGAGAAATGCTCGGGGGGGGACTTGAACCCCCATGCCTTGCGGCATACGCCCCTCAAACGTACGTGTCTGCCATTTCACCACCCGAGCTTTTGGGATGCGAGGAACTACAGTTTTAACATGCTGCCGCACGGGCGCAAGCGATCTTTCGCTGCGGCAGGCCTTCCACGTTCATTCGGTTGGCGCGTCCCGTGCTTTCACAGTTGCCAGCCTTTGGATTCTCCTTCTACATTCTTTCCTGTGACCGCCTTTTCAACCGGCTCTGCCCGCGCCGTCTCTCCGGTCGTGTGGGTCAAGGCAGACTTACATGTGCATACCGCCGAAGACCCCTTCGACGAGATTGATTACACCGCCTCGGAATTGCTTGACCGCGCGTACCAAGATGGGTTTCGGGTGTTGGCGATCACGTTGCACGACAAAGTCTTCGACCTGCCGGAGATTTTTGCCAAAGCACGAAGGTTGGGCATCCTCTTGATTTCTGCCGTCGAACTTCGGATTGAGGGGGCGGACGCCGTGCTCCTGAACATTTCGGTCGATGAAGCCGCTGGCATCCGCAGTTTCGATGATCTTCGCCGCCTGCGCGCCCGTCGGGGACCGTCGTTATTCGTCTTCGCGCCCCATCCATTTTACCGCTTCGGCGGTTCCATCGGCCACCGTTTGGAGCGTTACCTCGACTGCTTTGACGCCATCGAACATTGCCATTTCCACGTGCCGTTCTTCAACCCGAACGCACCGGCGGCACGGCTCGCCGCCCGCACCAACAAGCCGCTATTGGCCACGTCCGACGCTCACCGGTTGCGGTTCTTCGGCGAGCATTACTCACGGTTGGCGTTGGCCCGGGATACCCAGCCGCCCGAATTGGACGATGTCTTCGAAGCGATTCGCGCCCACCGGTTCGAGCGTATCGGCTCGACAGGCGGGTTATCTCGTTTCGTTGCCTTGATGATTTTTCTATTCTTGATCCATCCTGTCCTGACGCGGTTGCCCAGCTCGAAACGAGCACGCATGCGCCGCTTTCCCGCGCTCCCCGAAGCACCGAAGCCGGGCGCAGGTCGAAGGGCTGCCGCCTGAAGTTTTCCCGCCCCATGAACTCTGCCTATCGCCTGATTCTCTGCCTGCTTGCCGGTGCCACGCTGCTCTCGGCAGGCTGCAAAACCACGCCGGAAGCGGCCGACGACACCCACCCCGCGACGACGAGCAAGAAAAAGCCTCCGGTCACGAACATGCCGGACCAGAACGGGGACCAGGCGTTCCAGGCGTTTCTCAGTCGTCTGCGTCAGGCTATCCACGCGCACGACGTGGAAACCATCGCCAGCATGATGACCGTCGATTTTGGCTACCGGATCGAACCGTTAGGCGAGGGCAAGGGCGTCTTCGAGTATTGGGACGAAAACAACGTCTGGCCCGAACTGGAACTGGTCATCAAAGAGCATTTCGTTCCCAACGGCGATAGCTACATGGTCGCCCCGGTGGATTTCGTCACGAATCCTGACAACTACGCCGGATACCGCGCCGGTCTCCGTTTGATTAACGGCAGTTGGAAATTTGCTTATTTCGTCACCGGCTAGGCGCGCCGGAGTCGTGTTTCCCGTGGTCAGGGTTGCAGCACGGTGTCAATTGCATGCAGTATACCGTTGGTTGCTTCGATGTCGCTGCCAAGCACCTTGGCGTCGTCCACCTCAATGGTCTTACCGTCCGTGGAGACTTCCACGTCGATTTCCGTACTCTCCAGGGTTTTGACTTCATCCACCTTGGCCAAATCGGTCCCGGTGAGCTTTCCTGCCGCGAGGTGATAAGAGAGCAGCTTGACCAATTTCGCTTTGTTTTCCGGCTTCAACAGATCGTCGAGCGTGCCCGCAGGCATTTTCGAGAAAGCCGTGTCGGTCGGGGCGAAAACCGTCAACGACCCGGGCTTTTGCAGCGTGGCGGTTAGATCGGCGGCTTCGACGGCCTTGAGGAAGGTTTTAAAGTTGCCTGCCTTCTTGAGCACGCCGACCAGGTCATCCTTGACTGGCGCAGTGACTGCCGGGCTGGCGCTGGGTGCCGGGGTGGTGGCTCCCTCGGGTGTTTGCGCCGCAAGCGGAGCAATTAACAGCACGCTGGCCAGGGTGGCGGCGACGGGGCTAAACCAACGGAAAGAAAGCAGGGACGACTCGATGATCATGGCGCGGGACACAAGATGAACGTATCAGAACTGTCGCGCTTGGTGAGCGCGTGGCGTGAGTATGGCTTGAACGGCGGCGTTTTGCAACCCGGTGCCCGCCGTGGTATTCTGCGCGCCTGTCATGATTCGATTGTTCCCCCGCAGTCGCTCTCACGCAAAAACGGGCCGCGCTTTGCGGGCGCTCGAATTTGTGCAGAATTCCGGGTTTGTTCCCACGGCCTGCGCCGCTCTGTGCTGTCTGGTGGGAACGGCGTGCAATAATTTCAATTCCCGTCTGCCGTTGCCCAAGGTCGGTGGCCCGATCCCGGTCAGCGCGCCGCACAAGGAAACCGCCGCCGAGCGCGCTTACTGGGAACAGTTGGCTCCGGCGCGGGTCATTTACATCGGCGAAACCCACACCAGCAACGTCGACCACGAATACCAGTTCGACGTGCTAAAGGGATTGAAGGCACGCGGGGTCGTCTACACGATTGCCTGGGAGATGTTCGACGAGACCCAGCAGAATGCTCTCGATGCGTGGGGATCGCACCGTCTGAGCACCGACGCGCTGCTGGAGAAAACGGACTTCCAACGCCACTGGGGCACGTATTCGGTGATGTACGAAAAAATCCTGCGCTGGAGCCAGGCCGAAGGCATCCCAGATCTCGCGCTCAACGCCCCCGCCGGGCTGAGTCAGAAACTGGCGCAGGGCCAGCCGCTCGATCCCGCTGAGCAACAGTTCATCCCCACCGGCTACCACCCGCTTTCCGGCGGCTACGAGCATTTCACCGAGCAAATGGGTCAGAATCCGCATCCCGGCGCGGCCTTGGAAAATTATTACAAGGCGCAACTGCTCTGGGACCAGACCATGGCGACGCGAATCGTGGATTACCTCGCCGCGCACCCCGAGCGCAAACTCATCGTCCTGATCGGGCGCGGCCACGTCGAGGGCGGCTACGGGGTGCCCGCGTTCGTGAGCCAGAAAACGGACGTTCCACAGTTGGTCGTTTATCCCGGCAACGCGCCGGAGGGCGGGGGCACGCATCCCGGCGGCAGCCTCGCGCTGGATTGCCCTGCGCCGACGATTCTTCCGCTCTGAACGCCCGCGTCCGACGATTCATCTGGTGGTCACTTTTCTGCTTCTCGGACCATGCGCGCACACGATCCTACCGAAGACCCGGGCGACTACCAGGGGTTGCTCCTGGCGGCACTCCCGACCCTGAAAGACCCGAACTTTCGCCGCAGCGTGCTTTTCCTGACCATGCACGCCGTCGAGGCAGGCGCGTTCGGATTTGTGCTCAACCGGCCTCTCGGCAAAAACGCGGCGGACCTCTTGCCCGAGCATGAGCGCCGTTCCTTGCTCGAACGCGTGCCGGTGTATCTGGGCGGGCCGGTCGGCCATGACCAGTTGGGTTTCGCGGAGGTTGATTGGGACGGTGTCGGACGCAAGGTGCGGCTCGAAACCAACCTCTCGCTGGACGAGGTCGAGCAACGCCTCGAAGATCGTCCGGGCTGCGTGCGAGCGTTCATTGGCTACTCGGGCTGGTCCGCCGGTCAGTTGGAAGGCGAGCTGGCCCAGAAGGCGTGGGTGCTGATTAAACCCGACCGGACGGCCACCGATCCCACGGCGCAAGAAAAACTTTGGTTCAAGATCATGAGTTCGCTCGGCCCGGGGTACAAACTCCTCGCCGCCGCGCCGGATGATCCTTCGTTGAACTGACGCGGCAGATTGTTGATGCGGAACGCGGGCGGCGGGATAGAGTCGACAAAACCTATGATTATCGGCGTCCCCAAAGAGATCAAACAGCAGGAAAACCGCGTCTCGTTGCTGCCCTCAGCCGCGTACCAGTTGATCAAGCGCGGCCATCGCGTGCTCGTGGAACGCGGCGCGGGCGTCGGTTCCGGCTACCCGGACGCCGATTACGAACAGGCTGGCGCCACCATGGTCGGCGAGCACGCCGCAGTTTTTGCCGAGGCGGACCTCATCATCAAAGTAAAAGAACCGCTGCCCGAGGAATATACACTCCTGCGGCGCGGTCAGATTCTCTTCACGTATCTGCATCTGGCCGCTAACCGGACGCTGACCGAGGCTCTGGCGGCGAGCGGAGCGACCTGCATCGCTTACGAGACCGTCGAGATCAACCATCGTCTGCCGCTGCTCGAACCGATGAGCGAGATTGCCGGACGCATGTCGATCATCATGGGCGGATATTTTCTGGCCAAACACCAGGGCGGCGCGGGGGTGCTGCTCGGTGGCGTGCCTGGCGTGCTGCCCGGCAAGGTCGTGGTCATTGGCGGTGGCAGCTCGGGCGTCAACGCAGCGCGCATGGCCACAGGCCTCGGGGCGGATGTGACCATCCTGGAGGTGGACATGGAGCGGATGCGTTTTCTCGACATCACGATGCACTCCGCGCACACGCTTTTCTCCAGCGAGGCGCACCTCACGAGCCTGCTGCCCACGGTGGACCTGCTCATCGGCGCGGTGCTCGTGCCCGGCGCGCGTGCGCCGAAGCTCATCACCCGCGAGATGCTCAAGCAGATGCGCCCTGGCAGCGTGCTCGTCGATATCGCTATTGACCAGGGCGGCTGCGCCGAAACCTCGCGTCCGACGACTCACCACGACCCGGTCTATGTCGAGGAGGGAGTGACCCATTACTGCGTGGCCAACATGCCCGGCGCGTATGCCCGCACCGCGACCCAAGCCTTGGCCAACACGACCTATCGCTACCTGGAAATGCTGGCGGACCTCGGCGTGGCCGACGCCATCGCCAAACAGCCCGCGCTCCTCGGCGGCATCAACGTCATGGAAGGCAAGGTCACCCAGAAGGCCGTGGCGGAGGCGCACGGGATGCCCTACGTCGATCCGCAGACGTTGATCTGAGCCCGTTCCCGCCGGGTGGATGTTGATGAATCGCCGCGCTTTCCGCTCGTGTCCATCGGCTTCCGTGAAATCGGATTCGTCGTATCACCACTACGTGTACGTTGTCCTGCTGGACCCACGCGTGGTGGAGCATCCATCCGTCCGGCGTCTGAATCCGCAACGCAATCCGGCCAAGCCCTGCCTTTACGTCGGTATGACCGGTCTCGATCCTGAAGAACGCTTTGCCAACCACAAGCGCGGCCACAAGGCAGCGTGGACCGTCAAAAAATACGGTCTGCGCCTGTTGCCGAGATGTACACCTGTTTCAATCCTATGCCGTTTGCCGCCGCCGCTGAGATGGAACTCGGCCTGGCCGAAGACCTGCGCGCCGAGGGCTACACGGTGACGGGCGGGCATTAGGATTCGCCGTTGCGTTGGACGGCGTTTCGTCCCATGGTGCGGGTTTCCTTTTTCCCGTTCCATGCATCCGGCCCCACCTGACGACCCGCGCTCCACCGAGACGCTCTTCGAGCAATACGTCCTGCCGACCTACGGTCGATTCTCTTTGTGTCTGGCACGCGGGGCGGGGAGTCGCGTGTGGGACGAAGCAGGCAGGGAATACCTCGACTTCGGGGCGGGCATCGCCGTCTGCTCGGTCGGGCACGCGCACCCCCGGATCACGGCGGCCATCATCCGGCAGGCGGAAACTCTCGGCCACACGTCCAATCTCTATTACACCCGGCCGCAAGGGCTGCTCGCCAGGAAGATCGTCGAAGTGGTCGGCACGGCGGGGCGGTGCTTCTTTTGCAACAGCGGCGCGGAAGCGAACGAAGCCCTTTACAAGCTGGCGCGTCGTTTCGGCAATTTGACCAGGCCGGGCGGGCGATACGAAGTCGTTACGTTTCACCAGTCCTTCCACGGACGCACGCTGGCGAGTCTCGCCGCCACCGGGCAGGAAAAAGTCCGCAAGGGTTTCGAGCCGCTTACGCCGGGTTTTGTGCAGGCAACCTTCAATGATCTGGCATCGGTGGAAGCGGTCATCAATGAACGCACCGCCGCCATTTTGCTGGAGCCAATCCAAGGCGAAAGCGGCGTCCTGCCTGCCACACCGGAGTTTCTACGTGGATTGCGGAACATTTGTGACGAACGCGGGTTGCTCCTGATGTTCGATGAGGTCCAGTGCGGTTTTGGCCGCACGGGTAACTGGTGTGGCTGGCGGTCCATCGGTGCGCCCGAGATTGAGCCCGACGCCATCAGTTGGGCCAAAGGCATGGCGGGCAGTTTTCCTATGGGAGCCATCTGGGTGCGTGATCGCCCGATCACCATGGCGGACGGCACGGAAGCGCGGTTGGGCGATTTGTACGGGCCGGGCACGCACGGCACGACCTTCGGAGGCAACCCCATCGCCTGCATGGCCGCGCTGGAAACTTTCCGGATCATCGAAGACGAAGCCCTGCTAGCGAATGCCGCCGAACTGGGCGCGCTGGCCAAGGAATCCATCGCCAACCTGCAATCCCCCTGGATCGAAGAGGCGCGGGGCGTGGGTCTGATGATCGGGATCGTGTTGCGCGCCGAAGCATTCTCCACGCATCCAACGCTCCGCGACTATCCGCGTCCTCCGGCTCTGCTGGTGGTCGATCAATTGCAGCAGGCGGGGCTGCTAGCGGTGCCCTCGGGCACGCACGTTGTCCGCTGGCTGCCGCCGCTCAACGTGTCCCGGTCGGACGTCGAACGGGGGGTCTCGATTCTCAAAGACGTGCTGGCACGGCTCGACTGAACCGCCGCGATGAAACACCTCCTTTCCCTGGAGTCGTTGACGCGGGACGAAATGCTCGCAATCCTCGCGCTCGGCGGCGAGATGAAAGCCAATCGTGGACGCTTGGCTCGTCATCCCCTGCGGCACCGTTGCTGGGGCATGATCTTCACCAAAAGTTCCACGCGCACGCGGGTCAGCTTCGAGGTGGGTATCCGCGAACTCGGCGGCGACGCGCTCTTTCTCAACGCCAATGACCTGCAACTCGGGCGCGGCGAACCCATCGAGGATACCGCCCGGGTGCTGGGCCGGATGCTGCACGGCGTGGTCATCCGCACGTTCGCCCAGAGCGATGTCGAGAACTTCGCGCTCTACAGCGGCCTGCCTACGATCAACGCGCTGACCGACGCCGAGCATCCCTGCCAGATTTTGGCCGACCTGTTTACCATTCAGGAGAAACTGGGCGGCTGGCGGGGCAAGAAAATCTGTTACCTCGGCGACGGCGCCTGCAACGTCCCGGCTTCCTGGCTGTGGGCGGCGGCCCGGTTGGGCGACTTTGAGCTGGTGATCGCCGCCCCGCCCAAGTACCAGCCCGCCGCCGATCTGCTCGCCCGCCTGGGTCCGGGGGCGAACGTGCGCTGCGAGGAAAACCCGCGTGCCGCCGCTGAGAACGCCGACGTACTCTACACCGACGTGTGGGTGAGCATGGGCATGGAGGCCGACGCTGGCACGCGCCTGACGGACCTTGCCGATTACGGAATCGACGCCGCGCTGGTGGCACGCGCGCGGCCCGGCGCGCTGGTCATGCATTGCCTGCCTGCCTATCGCGGCAAGGAAATCACCGCCGAGGTGCTCGAAGCGCACGCGGACACGATCTTCACTCAGGCGGAGAATCGGCTGCATGTGCAGAAAGCTATTTTGAGCTTGCTCGCGGACGCCCACGAAACTGCCGTTTAACGCGTCGCCGCGCGTCGCTCGGCCCTCGACGCAAACAGGATAAGTCCGGCCACGCTACGGCAGGCGCCCCCGTACGGAAAAGCGTTGCGGTGTGATGGGAACCTACTACATTGCCCGCTCCCCTGACTGCCCAACCCGAAACTCCCCGTTTTTCCCCTTGGTTATGCTTCCAGTTGCTTCCCTGTTGTCGTCCGGCATTACGATCTCACTCTTGCTGGCAACCGTCGGTCTGGCCTGTTCGTTTTACCTTATCCGAGTGATCATGGCCGCCCCTGCAGGCGATGGGCGCATGAAGGAAGTGGCCGGTGCCATCCAGGAAGGGGCGCGCGCTTATCTGAACCGGCAGGTGGCGACCATCGGGATCATTGCCGTGGTGATTTTCCTGTTGGCCGCTTATTTCAAGGGCTGGCCGACCGCCATCGGATTTCTGATCGGCGCGGTCTGTTCGCTGGCGGCGGGCTTTATCGGGATGCGCATCGCCGTGCTCGCCAATGTCCGCACGGCGCAGGCGGCGAGTGAAAGCCGTCACGCTGCCCTGTGCATGGCATTCAACGGCGGCGCGGTCACGGGCCTGCTGGTGGTTGGTTTGGCTTTGATGTCGGTCGGGATTTTCTACCTTGTTTCGCTGCATCACTTCGGCTCGCAAACGGCGGCGATCAACAGCCTCGTGGGCCTTGCGCTCGGGTCGAGCCTGATCAGCGTGTTCGCCCGGTTGGGTGGCGGCATCTACACGAAAGCCGCTGACGTGGGCGCGGACCTCGTCGGCAAGATCGAGAGCAACCTCGACGAAGACGATCCCCGCAATCCCGCCACTATCGCGGACAACGTGGGCGACAACGTGGGCGACTGCGCGGGCATGGCGGCGGACGTGTTCGAGACCTACGCGGTGAGCCTCATCGGCGCGGTCCTCATCGGCGCGCTGACCCTGCCGGGCAACGTTTCTGCCATTGTCTATCCCTTCCTGCTCGGCGGCGTTTCTGTTGTCGGTGCAGTGTTGGGCATCTTCCTCGTGAACAAACGTCAGGGGTCGCCGGGCCGCCGGTTGCTGGAGGCCGTCGGGGTGAACGCCGCGCTGTCGGCGGTGTTGTATCTGCCGATCACCTTTACTCTGTTCCACACTCCCCAAACGATCAATGGCCACACCTACACCGCGGGTGGCATCTACCTCGCGTCGTTGGTTGGGCTGGTGTTGACCGGCGCGGTGGTTCTCATCACAAACTACTACACTTCAACGAGTTTCTCCCCCGTGCGCAAGATCGCGCTCGCCAGTGAAACCGGCCACGCGACGAACATCATCGCGGGCATCGCCACCGGCCAGCGCGCCACGGCGCTGCCGGTCATCTGCATCGCGCTGGCGATTCTCGTCAGCTATAAAGCCGGGGAGTTTTACGGCATCGCGGTCGCCGTGATGAGCATGCTGTCCATGTCGGGCATCATCATCTCACTCGATGCGTTCGGCCCCATCACGGACAACGCGGGCGGCATCGCTGTCATGAGCGACCTGCCCGAGAGCGTGCGCGCCGTGACCGACGAACTCGACGCCGTCGGCAACACGATGAAGGCGGTCACCAAGGGTTACGCCATCGCTTCCGCCGGATTGGCTGCGCTGGTGCTGTTTCGCTCCTACGTGGAGGAACTCAAACAACACCTCATGGATCATGGTCAGACCGGTGCGGCCCTGGATGCGTCCACCCAGTTTCTGCTCAGCGACCCCCGGGTGGTGGTCGGCCTCTTCATCGGTGGCGCGCTGCCGTTCGTATTTTCGGCGTTCAGCATGGACGCCGTGGGCAATGCGGCGGGCGCAGTCGTGCGCGAGGTCCGTCGGCAGCTCACCGCCAAGCCAGGCATTCTCAAAGGCGAGGACACGCCTGAATATGGTACCTGCGTGGATATTGTGACCAAGGCGGCGCTGGGCCAGATGATCGTCCCGGCCCTCTTGCCGGTGGTGGTGGTGATCGTCGTGGCTGCAATTCCAGCGTTAGGCAAACTCGCCCTCGGTGGTGTTCTGTTGGGAACCATCGTCACGGGACTGTTCATGGCCATCTCGATGACCAGCAGCGGCGGGGCCTGGGACAACGCCAAGAAATACATCGAGGAAGGCAGCCACGGCGGCAAAGGCTCGGCGGCCCACGCAGCCAGCGTGACGGGCGACACGGTCGGCGATCCCTATAAGGATACCGCCGGCCCGGCGATCAACCCGATGATCAAGGTCGTCAACATCGTAGCGATCCTGATCATCCCGATTTTCTTCTAGGCGGACGGGACACCGGTCAATACAGTTTGCAACGCTTCGACATCCGTGCGGCTGAAATAACTCGCGCGGACAGGCTGACCCGGAGTGAGGTTGTCAAAGCGCAGTTGGTTGGACGGTTCGGCCACGAAATGAACCTCGCCGCCGTACCGGGCATCGCCGATCTTACCGATTTCCTGCCCGGGAGCGGCAGGCGGTGGATTGGTCAGGAAGTGGTGAAAGACTTCCGACAAAACGGTGTCGATCTGCGCAACGGTCTTGTGTTTGCCGGTGGCGAGGGTGAAATCGTGGGTTGTCTTGGACAAACCCTCCGTTGTGACGATCTTCAAACGCACCTTCTGGCCGGTCAGTTTGGACGTGGCTGGCTGGGTCGCTTCCACGGTATAAGCCGCACCGGCCTTCACCGCGTGCCCGATCTCGAACGGGAAGCTGTCCGCGCTGCTGACTGGAGCGGCTGGGGCATCCGATGTAGCCGTGGCAACTTGTTGAGAGCGAACCGGAGCAGCAAACGCCAGGACGAGCGACCCGACGAGGATGGTGGCGTGGCGGCAGGGATACAGGGAGCGGTTGAGCAGGGTCATGGCTGATTTTGCAGGGCGCTGGTTTTAGGGGCGAGTTTGTATTCCAATCCGTCGATCAGGGCGAGCCAACTCGCTTCGATGATGTTCCCGCTGACTCCCACGGTGCTCCAAGCGTCGTGGCCGTCGCTGCTGACGATGAGCACTCGGGTCCGGGCGGCGGTCGCCTGGTGGCTGTCGATGATGCGAACCTTGTAGTCCTGCAACGCGATGCCGTCGATTTGCGGATAAAATGGCCGCAGCGCCTTGCGCACGGCGGCATCGAGCGCGTTCACGGGGCCATCGCCTTCCGCCACGGTATACTCGGGCCGGTTGCCAACGCGCAGTTTGACGGTCGCCTCGCACGTTTCGTACTGCCGGTTGCCGGTCCGCCGGTAGTTGCAGTGGTACTCCTGCAACGTGAACAGCGGTTGGTATTGGCCAAGTTGTTTCCGCACGAGCAGTTCAAAACTGGCTTCCGCCGCCTCAAACTCGTAGCCCTCTTTTTCGAGCCGTTTGACCTCGGTGAGCACACCGGCGACCTCGGGGCTGCCTTTGCCTGGGCTGAGACCGAGCGCCTGCATCTTGGCCAGAACATTGCTCTGCCCGGAAAGCTCGGAAACCAGGATGTGCTGCCGGTTGCCTACGTCTGCCGGATCCATGTGCTCGTAACTGCGGGCGGCCTTCTGGACGGCGTGGACGTGGACGCCGCCCTTGTGCGAAAACGCGGTCGAGCCGATGAACGGCGCGCGGGAATCGTGTGGGCAATTCGCCAGTTCATCGACGAAAAAGGAGAGTTCCGTCAGCAACGGCAAATCCCCCACGACCGGCAGGCCCATCTTGGCCTGTAGACACGGAATCACGGTGGTCAGATTGCAGTTGCCGGTGCGCTCGCCGTAGCCGTTGACGGTACCCTGAATTTGCGTCGCACCGGCCCGCACCGCCGCGAGGGCGTTGGCTACGCCGAGTCCGCAATCGTTGTGCGTGTGGATACCGATGGGCACGCCGGGCAGGTGCGCCATAGCGGTACGGAAAATTGTTTCGAGATCGTCGGGCATCGTGCCGCCATTGGTGTCACAGAGCACGATGACATCCGCGCCGCCGTCCCGCGCCGCGGTGATGGCGGCCAGCGCATGGTCGGGGTCGTCCTTAAACCCGTCGAAGAAATGTTCGGCGTCGTAAATTACCTCGCGTCCGTGCGTCTTGAGGTGGCGCACGCTATCGGTGATCATCGCGCGATTCTCCGCCGGTTCGATGCCGAGGATGTCGGTGACATGGAAACGCCAACTCTTGCCAAAGATCGTCACCACGGGCGTTTGCGCCTCGATGAGCAGCGCGATTTGCGGGTCCTTTTCGACGCTCAAATTCGCCCGCCGGGTGCTTCCGAAAGCCGCCAGTTTGGCGTGCTGAAACCGACACTGCTTGGCGGCTTCAAAAAAAGCCACGTCCTTTGGGTTTGACCCCGGCCAGCCGCCCTCAATATAGTGCATCCCAAAAGCGTCGAGCTTTTCGGCGATGCGCATTTTGTCCAGCATGCTGAAATTGATGCCCTCGCCCTGGGTACCATCGCGCAGGGTGGTGTCGTACAGCGTGAGACGGGGAGGGACGGGCATAGAGGACGGATGGTTCGAGGTAAACAAGTAACATGCCCCGTGCGTCGTGGCGAACGCCCAGCGCGCGGTCCCCGGACAGCCGCACGCTTTACCCTCAAGCCTTAGTATACTGCGCGCGGATCGTCTTCGCTGCCTCCAGCGCGTCTTCCTCCGGGCGGTTGCACAGGAACACCCCGCGCAACTTGTCACCCTGGAAATAACGGACGAAGAAAGATTTCTTCTCCCGCGAGCCTTCCAGCACGAAGCGACCGGGCGCACCGCTGCTAAAATCGCCGACGAACTGAAGTTTCAAATCGAACAATTCGCTGTTGTATACCGGCAGGTGATCGTACCGCTGCCGCTTCTTGCCGGTCATGTTTGCTCCCGCGAAAAGGCCCTGCTGGCGGGCGTTTTCCCAATGGTCGGTGCGCCGCACCCCGCCTAGCAGACGGTCGGGATACAGCGAGATATCGCCCGCCGCGTAGATGCCTTTTTCGTCGGTTTCGAGGAATTCGTTGACCGGTGTGCCCTTGGGGCTGCTCAGTGGCGTGTTGCGGACCAGTTCCAGGTTGAGTTCGGTTCCCAGAGCCACCAGGGCAAGCGCCGCCGGGTAGCGGTTGCCGTTCTTGGTCTGGATGTTGCGCAGCACGGTCTTGCCCTCGAAACCGTTGAGGCTTTCCTGCAAATGGAGCGTGACGCCGTGGGCCTTGAACTGGCTGGTCAGCCAAGTCGCCGTTTCGGGGTCGAGAAACTGCGTCCAGAGCGCGGCGTCGCGGGTCATGAGCGACACCTTGCACTTGGCCATCCGCAGCGCCGCCGCTGCTTCCACCCCGATGTAGCCGCTGCCCACGACGATGATCTCGCCTTCGAGCGTCGCCATTTCCTTGAGCGCCATGGCGTCGCCGATGCTGCGCAGGTAGATGATGTTACCCAGGTTCGTGCCCGCGACCGGCGGACGGAAAGGACGGCTGCCCGTGGCGAGGCAGGCTTTCTTGAACTCGATGGTCTGCCCGTTGCTCAAGACGGCCAAGCGACGGTCGAGGTTGAACTGCGTGACCATCGTGTCCAGCCGCAGCTCGATCTTCTGCTGTTCGTACCATTCCACGGGATGATGAAACGTGCCCGCCAGCGAGAAATCTTTCTGGCTGAGGAACCGCTTGGAGAGCGCAATGCGGTCGTACGGGGGATGAATCTCGTTGCCGACTAACGTGACCTTGCCCCGTTTGTCGTGCTGGCGGATGCCTTCACAGACGCTGACACCCGCCGTGCCGGCTCCCACCACTAGGTAATCGCGTTGTATCATGGTTCGCTTGCTCAAAGAAACATCAGGGAAAGACTGGGAACGGCGCTCGCCCGGCAACCGACCGGGCCAAAGCATCCGTTACTAGACGGCGTCGCCTCCGGCGCTGGTCCTTGGCACAGCTTGTAAAGCAAGCGGGCCGCCTTTAGCAACCAAGAACATTCACAACTTCCTGCTCATGAATTCCATTCCCCGCCGCGATGCCCTCAAAACCCTCGGTTTCACCGCCGCCACCTTGGCTGCCAGCGCGCCGTTTCTCGCTGCTGCTCCCGAGTCGCGTCCCGTGGCTACCGACCTTAAAGACAGCGAGATCGGCTTCAAAGACGGCAAATTCGTGCTGCCGCCTCTGCCGTATGACTACGCGGCCTTGGAACCCGCCATCGACGAGCAGACGATGAAGCTCCACCACGATATCCACCACGCGGCTTACGTGAAGGGCGCGAACGCCGCGCTCGAAGCTCTTGCCGCCATCGCGGCTAGCACGGGCGACGCCACCCTGACCGGCCACTGGAACAACGAACTAGCCTTCCACGGCAGCGGCCACGCGCTGCACACAATGTTCTGGAACAACCTGAAAAAAGGCGGCAGCACGCCGTCCGGCGCGTTGGCCGATGCGCTCAAAGCCAGCTTCGGCGGCCAATCCCCGTTTGAAAAATTGTTTACCGCCACTGCTGCCGCAGTGCAGGGCAGTGGCTGGGCCATCCTCGGCTACGATGCCATCTCCAAGCGTCTGCAAATTATCCAGGCCGAAAAACACCAGAACCAGACGCTCCAGAGCATCACGCCGATCCTCGCGCTGGACGTGTGGGAGCACGCTTACTACCTGAAATACCAGAACAAACGCGCCGATTATATCAAGGGGTTCTGGACGGTCGTGAACTACGACGACGTGGCCGCTCGCTACGCGAAAGCGGTTGCCGCCGCCTGAAGCTGGTGCATCTTCGCGGGACCATGACGCCCACAGCCACCGCCGCCCCGCGCGGCGGGATTCTTGATCCCGCGCGGTTGGAAGCCATCCGCTTCAGCAACGACGAAATCGCCCGCTACTCGCGTCATCTCATCATGCCCGAGGTGACGCTCGAAGGCCAGAAGCGACTCAAGGCGGCGCGAGTCCTGTGCATTGGAGCGGGCGGCTTGGGGTCGCCCATCGCCCTGTATCTCGCGGCCGCCGGGGTGGGGCGGCTGGGGTTGGTGGATTTCGACGTGGTCGATTATTCCAACCTCCAGCGGCAGATTCTCCACACGACCGAAAGCGTGGGCCGCAAGAAGATCAAGTCGGCGCGCGACCGCATCCGCGAGGTGAATCCCAACGTGCAGGTTGATCTGCACGACGCGCTGTTCACCAGCGAAAATGCCCGGCAAATCGTTGAACCTTACGACATCGTCATCGACGGCACGGACAACTTTCCGACCCGCTACCTGTCGAACGACATCTGCGTTTTCCTGAAGAAGCCCAATGTTTACGGCTCGATTTTCCGCTTTGAGGGGCAGTCCACGGTGTTTGCACCGCATTTGGGCGGTCCCTGCTACCGGTGCATGTTTCCAGAGCCGCCGCCGCCCGGGATGGTGCCAAGCTGCGCCGAGGGTGGGGTGCTGGGGGTACTGCCGGGGATCATCGGCGTGATGCAGGCCATCGAAACCGTCAAGCTCATCATGGGCATCGGCGAGACACTGATGGGCCGGCTGCTCCACTTCGACGCCTTGCAGATGAAGTTCCGCGAGTTCAAGCTGCGGCGCGACCCCAAGTGCCCGGTGTGCGGAGATCATCCCACGGTGACGGAGCTGATCGATTACGACCAATTTTGTGGCGTGCCGCAGGCGGCGGCAGCCGAGGCGGCGCAGGATGCCGTGCCGGTCATCTCGGCGACGGAACTCAAGCGGAAGCTCGACGCAAAGGAGGATTTTCTGTTGCTCGATGTCCGTGAACCGTACGAGTACGACATCGCTCGTACGCCCGGTGCCAAGCTCCTGCCGCTCGGCGAATTGCCCTCGCGGATGAGCGAACTCGACAGCGCGCAGGAAATCATTCTGCTTTGCAAAAACGGACGCCGCAGTGCCCAGGCCGTCCGTACCTTGCAGGAGGCGGGCTTTGCCAAATTGGCGAACGTTGCGGGCGGCGTCGAGGCTTGGGCCGACGAGATCGACCCCAGCATCCCTAAATATTAATCCGCGAAGTCTACCCCGGCGGATTGCCTTTGTTCCATGATTCCTGCCGACCTCCTCGAACTACTGTGCTGTCCACAATCCGGCCAGCCCCTCGGGTTGGCCGGGCAGGATGTTCTCGCGCCTCTCAATGAGCGGATTTCCCGTGCTTCCGAAACCGGGCAGGGTGTGTGCAATTTGGCTGGCGTCTTGGTGGGTCAGCCCTTGACCGAAGCCCTGCTTCGCCTGGATCAACTCATGATTTACCCGGTCCGCGATGGGATTCCGGTCCTGCTGGCGGAGGAAGCAATTCGCCTGTAATTTTTCGCCTCGTCACGACACCCCGTCTCACGACAGCCCAAACCCTCGCGTCTATGCCGCAAGAACTTGTGACCTCAGTCGACGTTGTCACTCCCAAGCTGCGTCTCGACGCGTTGGACCAGAGCCATTCCCTCAACGAGCATGACTACAAATCGAAGCTCAAGGAAGCCCAGTTGCGCCTGATCAAGCTGCAACTCAAACTGGCGGCTAACCCCAAATACTCGCTCATTGTCGTGGCCGAGGGTCCCGACGCCGCCGGGAAGGGGGGAGCCATCAAACGACTCGTCGAAAAGCTCGACCCGCGCACCGTGCGGGTTTACTCTACGATCAAGCCCACCGATCAGGAACACGCCCGCCATTATCTCTGGCGTTTCTGGACCCGGCTACCGCCGCGCGGGCAGATTGCCGTGTTTGACCGGTCGTGGTACGGGCGAGTGCTCGTGGAGCGGGTCGAAGGTTTCGCCACCAAGGACGAATGGTCGCGTGCGTACCGCGAAATTAACGATTTCGAGCGGGTGCTCCTTGATGACGGCACGGTCATCGTGAAGTTCTACTTTCACATCACCAAGGACGAGCAACTGGCCCGTTTCAAGCGGCGGGAGTCCGATCCTTACAAGAGTTGGAAGATCAGCGACGAGGATTGGCGCAACCGCCGCCGCTGGGACGAGCACAACGAGGCCGCCGAAGAAATGTTCGAGCGCACCTCGACAGCCACCGCTCCGTGGCACCTGATCGCCGGAAATTACAAGTGGCGCGCCCGACTGGAAATGCTGCAAGCAGTGATCAAGGCGGTGGAAAAACTCGATCTGTGAAACGTTTCCGCGACGAGAGTCTTTCCGGGGAACCGCCGGGCAAACCGCCGATCTGCCCACGTTCGATTCTCCCGCTGCTGGCGGGGTGCGCTCTGGCATGGTTGCTAGCCGGGTGCGACAAGTCGCCGTTCGACAATCGAACCGAGCGCAGTCTGGATCAGGCGGAGCGAAAACAGGCCACGCAGGATTTCCGGGGGGCGGTCGATTCCTACGAGGCCGCGCTCGACGGCACCGCCAAGTCGGCGGATGTGCATTTCCGCTTGGGTTTGATCTATTCGGACAAGCTCAACGAGCCGGTCAGTGCCGTGCACCACTTTCGTCGCTACCTGGAAATCCTTCCCAGCGGACCTCACGCGCACGAGGCCAGAACTAACCTGGACCGGTTGGAATTGACGCTGGCGACCACCTTGGCCGGTGGCACGCTCATCAGCCACACCGAAGCCACCAAGCTCAAGGCCGAAAACAAGGACCTGAAAGCGCAGCTCGCAAGCGCACGCAACCCGCCGCCGGGGGGCGGGGCAGCCACGGGTCTACCGGGGGCATCTGCCGACCGGAAGCCCGCGCCAGGATCAAAAACCTATCAGGTGCAGCCCGGCGATACGCTTGCCAGCATCTCGCGCAAATTCTACAAGACGAAGGCGCGCGCCAAAGACATTCAAGACGCCAACCACAATTCGGTGCCTGACATGACGAAGCTCAAGCCCGGTCAGACGCTAATCATTCCTTGAAAGCGATTTATAGCCGAAGCGTTCACAACTCGCTCCGGCCAATTCCGGTGCCGTCAGCGACGCCAGCGACGTGACGGCAGACAGCAAGGCCGCCGGTTCAAACGGCTTCGCCAAGTGCAGATGGAAACCGGCATCGAGCGCCTTGGCCTGATCCTCCTCGCGGGCAAATGCTGTCAACGCCATCGCGGGCAGGGTCCGCCAGGCCGCGTCGGGCGACGCCCGCAATCGGCGGATCAGGCTGTAACCATCCTCGCCGGGCATGGCGATGTCGCTGATGAGCACATCGGCGGGCCATTCCGCTAGAATCCCGGTCACTAGCGAGGCGGAATCCGCCTCTTTAACCTGTGCTCCCGCCCGGGTGAGCAATCGTACCACGACCCGCCTTGAGTCTGTCTCGTCGTCAACCACCAGTACCCGCACGTTCCCCAGGCCATGCGGCGTGGCGGGCGCGCCCTCCGGCCACCCGTTGCCCTTCGCCATCCCGTCGCCTTCGAGCGTGTGGCCGTCGGGCAGTTCCAGCGGCAGAGAGATCGTGAACGTCGCGCCTTTGCCCTCGCCGCTGCTGGCTGCAGACAGCGCGCCGCCGTGCATCTCGACCAGATGCCGGGAAATCGACAGTCCCAGGCCCAACCCTCCGTGGCTGCGGGTGATCGAGGCATCCGACTGCCGGAACCGGTCGAACACGAAGGGCAAAAAATCCGGCTGAATGCCGATGCCCGTGTCCGACACTTCGATTTCCGTGTGGGTTTCATCCTGCCGGGCGCGCACTGTTACCTCACCGTCGCGCGGGGTAAATTTGATCGCGTTGGAGATCAGATTCCACACGACCTGTTGCAGGCGGTCGGCGTCTCCTGGAGAGAAGGAGGGAAGCGGCTCGACCAGTTGGCGCAGCGTGATGCCCTTGGCCGAGGCGGTGGGATGCGCGCTCGCCAATGCGGCGTCGATGACCGCCACCAGATCGACCCGGCCCAGATTCAGCCGGATCTTGCCGCAAATGATCCGCGAAACCTCCAGCACGTCTTCCACCAGGCGCGCCTGCGAACGCGCGTTGCGTTCGATGACCTTGACACCTTCGATGACCTCTTCGCGGGTTTGTTCTCCGGTGCGCAGGATTTCCGCCCATCCCAGGATGGCGTTCAGAGGGGTGCGCAACTCGTGGGACAGGATTGCCAGGAATTCGTCTTTGCTGCGGTTGGCCGCCTCGACCTCTAGCCGGGCGGCCTGCTCTCGCTTGAGCAGTTCCGCCGCTTGGTGCTGCGCCAGGGTGCGTTCGGCGATTTCGCCCTGCATCCGGGCGTTGATCTCGCGCAGTTCCGCCGTGCGTTCCTCGACGCGGAGTTCCAACCCCGTCTTTGCCAGACGCAGGTCTTCCTCCACTTTTTTGCGCTCGATGGCGTAGCGGATCGCCTGCACGAGCAAGCCGCCGTCGATCCGGCCTTTGACGAGATAATCCTGCGCGCCTTCCCGCACGGCGTTCACCGCCAGGGCCTCGTCGTCGGAGCCGGTCAGGACGATCACCGGCAGCGCCGGAGCCGCCGCCAGCCAGCGGGCGAGGGTTTCCAGCCCGAAGCTGTCGGGCAGGCTCAGGTCAAGCAAGACGATGGTGGGCATCTCGCCCTGCTTCAGAGAAGCGATGCCGCCCGCGAGGGAAGGCGCGTTGGTGACCTCGAACCGTTGGGCACCCGATGCTTCAAAAAGGTGTTCGCGCACCAACCGCGCGTCACCGGGATTATCCTCGATGAGCAGCAGCGAGATGAGGAGGCGGTCAGACATGGCAAGCGGAAAAGTATGGAACGACTATACATCCGTCGCCCAGCCGCAACTACTCCCGCTGACAAAGCGTTTGCCGTGCCAGAAATCCCCCATGCGTTCAGGCAGGGAGCTTGACGATGGTCAGCCAGAAATCCTCTATCGACGAGACGATGGCGACAAATTGTTCGAGGTCTACAGGCTTGTTAATGTAGCAGTTGGCGTACAAGTTGTAGCTTTCGAGGATATCTTTCTCGGCGGTGGAAGTCGTCAGGACCACCACCGGCAGCCGCCGCAGATCGGGGTCCTGCTTGATTTCGGCAAGCACCTCCCGCCCATCCTTGCGCGGCAGGTTCAGATCGAGGAGCACTAGATCGGGCCTCATCGCTTCCTCGAACGGAGGTTCCCGCCGCAGGTAGGCCAACGCTTCCACTCCGTCGCGGGCCACGGCAAGGTTGTTGCGTACCTTCGCTTCACCGAGGGCTTCCTGGGTCAGCCGGACATCTCCAGGGTTATCTTCGACCAATAGGATCTCGATGGGGCGCATGAGCAAAGGGAGTTAGACCGACTCCGCTTTTGTACCAGCAACCGCCGGCAGAGTGAAGAAAAATGTCGTGCCCGCGCCAACCTTGCTATCCACCCACAGTTTCCCACCGTGCCGTTCGACAATTTTTTTGCAGATGGCCAAGCCGATGCCCGTGCCGGGGTAGCTTTCTTTGCTGTGCAACCGCTGGAAGATGATAAAGATGCGCTCGAAATACTGCGGCTCGATGCCAATGCCGTTGTCCCGGAAGGAAAACTGCCAGAACGTGCCGTCTTCCACCGGTTCGACCGTAATTTCCACCCGGGGCGTAGCCTCGCCTTTGAATTTGAGGGCATTGCCGATCAGGTTCTGGAAGAGTTGGTGGACCTGCGTGCCGTCGGCCATCACCGTGGGCAAATGGTCCGGTTTGATAATCACCGCGTGGGCGGTTTCGATGGTCGTTTGCATGTCGGAAAGGACACGCGCCAAGGTGACGGCAGTGTCCACCGGCTCGCTCGGCTTGGCCTGAGTGCCTACCCGCGACAAGGCAAGCAAGTCGTTGATAAGCTTTTGCATCCGCGACGCGCCGTCCACCGCGTAGTTGATGAACTCGTCCGCGTTAGAGTCGAGTTTGCCCTTGTACCGCTTCGAGAGAAGCTGCGTGTAACTGCTGACCATTCGCAACGGCTCCTGCAAATCGTGCGATGCCACGTAGGCAAACCGTTCGAGCTCCGCGTTGGACCGTGCCAGATCGAGCGAGAACTTACGCATCGCCTCCTCGGCGTTTTCGCGGTCGGTGCGGTCGCGGAGAGTGGTGATGACCAGATGCTCGTCGCCGACTTCCAGCGGGCTGCGGCTCAGGTCGAGCGGGAAGGAACCGCCGTCCTTGCGCACGCCGTCAAATTTGGCACCTACCGAGCGCAAATCGCGGAACGCCTGGTCTTCGGCCATGCGGTCGGAGGGACCGTCCTTCACTGGTTCCTCGCCGGGAATCGCCCGCCCGACCAGCATCGTCGCCAAGTCCCGGTCCACAAACTCCGGGCGAGTGTACCCGAAGAGTTTTTCCGCCTGCAAATTGGCCATCTGGACCCGTCCCTTCGCGTCGGTGATCACCATCGCGTCGGGCGCGCTGTCCATCACGGCGCGGAATTTCTTGTCGCTTGCGCGCAACGCACCGTCCTTGCGGCGGCGGTCAGCCAGATCGTGCCGGATGAAAAGATAGAAGGCGAGCAACAGCAGCACGGCCAGAAGCAGCAACAGGCCGAAATTGACGACGGTGCGGTGCGCACTTTCCATTGACTGGCTGTTGCGTTGGTCGAGCAAGCGCATCTCCAACCCTTTCATGGCGGCGGTGGCAAACCGCACCTGGTCCATGATCTCCTTGTCCTCGATCCCGGATGGAGCAACGTTCGGGCCACTCTGCAACTGGCGTGTGACAACTTGGCGATGGACCCGGTCGATGGCGCGGTTGGCAAGGCTTTGCAGCTGGTCGATGTTGCGTTGCTGGAGCGGGTTATCCGCCGTTAATTTTCGCAAGTCGTCAATCTGTGTGCTGACCGTATCTAGTCCCGTATGGTAGGGTTGAAGGAACTCGGATTTGCCCGTGAGCAAGAATCCACGCGCGCCACTTTCGATCTCGTCCAGGCTGCCGAACACGTCGTCCACCCGGCTGATGACCCGGTAGGTGTGAACCACCAAAGCATTGCGGTCCAGTAGGTTATGTGCGTTGATGTACGTGGCTACACCTACCAGCGCCACGGCCAGAAAGGCGATGACGAAGGCGGCAACGATCTTGAATTCAACTTTCATCCAAACGAACGGCAAACGGTGCCGGTAGTTCCGGCAAGCGAAGTCAGCGAGCGGGCGAACCCACGCCTGCTGGCAACTTCAACTAACGCATTCGCGGCCTCGTTTGGCCGGATGGTTGCCCAAGGTTTATGCAGGTGGGTTTGCAACCCCGCCCGGACTTTGCTCTAGTGTGCCGGTGTGTTCTACCGCGTGCTCGTCGTCGGAATCCTCCTGTTTTGGGGGTGGATGACGGCCCTGCTCGTCCGGCTCGAATGGGCGTCCGACGAAACGCGGATGATCGCCGTGCCGACGGCGTATGTTTGGAAGCTTCTGTTCCGCCACGAGGAAATGTCCGCGTTGACCCTTTTCAACGGTCGGCAGCGATTGGGCGAACTGCACCTTCAGCCCAGGCAGCGCGCCGGGGCGGGTGGAGCGTTTCATCAACTCGACGGTTCCGGTGCTTTTGCGCTCAACGTGCCCGGCGTGCCCGGGGAGCGCATGGCGCTGCATTTTACCCTCGACCTGGACGAGGGTGAGCAAATCCAGCACGTCGAGATCGCGGCGAACTTCCACGAGCCGAAACAAAAACAACCCGGCGTGACGGTGGTCTTCGACGGTCAGCCGCCGCGCGGGCGGTGGCATTATGCGATCCGGCGTGACGACGATCTGCTCAAGGAAAACTCCGGCACGATGGAAGCCTTGCTCGATGATCCCGATCTGCGCGCCTTCGGGTTCGATCCAACGATCTTCGGTCAAATGAGTCGGCAACAGGCCGCGGCCACGACCGTCACCGCCCGGCATGGCACCTTGCACCTGAACGGCGAGGACGTGGAAACCTACGTCGTGACGCTGCGGCAGGGCGACGGCCTGGAATCGTCCGTCCACCTCAATCAACTCGGGCAAATTCTCGCCGTGAAAACATTTCTTGGCTTCGATCTTTACGACGAGGCGTTCGCGCCGTGAAGCTGGTTGCCGCCGCTTGTTTATGATTCAAACCCAGGGACTCACCAAGAATTTCGGCGCGTTGCGAGCGGTGGACGGCCTCGATCTGGACATCCGGCAGGGCGAATTTTTTGCGTTCCTCGGCCCGAACGGCGCGGGCAAGACGACGACGATCAAAATGCTCGCGGGCCTGCTCAAGCCTGGCGCGGGCAAGGTGCGTGTCGCCGGATTCGACATCCAGCGGGAACCGACCGCCGCCAAGCGGCTCATCAGTTACGTGCCCGATTTTCCGTTCCTGTACGACAAATTGACGCCACGCGAGTTTTTGCGCTTCGTGGGCGAACTCTACGAGATGCCGCCGGAGGCGATCATCCGGCAGACCGGGACGCTGTTCGAGCAATTCCACCTGTCCGATTACCACAACGAACTGATCGAGAACCTCAGCCACGGCACCCGCCAGCGCGTGGCCATCGCCGCCGGGTTGCTGCACGATCCACGCGTGTTCATCATCGATGAGCCGATGGTCGGCCTCGATCCGATGCACGCGCGCATTGTCAAGGACGAGTTCAAGGCTCGCAGCCGCGCCGGTTGCACACTGTTTCTTTCCACGCACACGCTTTCGGTGGCTGAGGAAATGGCCGACCGGATCGGGATCATCAACCACGGTCGCCTCATCGCGCTAGGCACCGTGGACGAGCTTCGCCGACAGAACGCTGACGCGGGCGGCGCGCTGGAGAAAATCTTTCTCTCCCTGGTCGATGCCGAGGAAAAACACCGCGAACAAACCCTGGAAACGCGCGGGACAGCACGGCCCGTCTGAGCACATACCCTCTGTCCACCTGACAAAATGACTTCATGACCTTGCCACCTTTTCTGCCGCGATTTGTGAGCTGGGTGCGCCACGGCGGACGCCTGGAAATCGCCATCCTGATCGCCCTGTTTCTTGCCGTCGCTGGCCTGTGGACGTTTGGCGTGTTGGCGGTGGAAGTCCTGGAGGGCAATAACGTCAAGTTCGACGCACGCATCCTCCTTGCCTTGCGCCAGCCCGGGAATCCTGCCGTCCCGATTGGTCCGCCATGGATGCTCCAGGTGGCGCGCGATGTCACAGCCTTCGGCGGAGCGTTCGGGATCGGCCTGATCACGCTGGCCGTGCTGGGATACCTTCTGCTGGAGCGACGCTACGGCTTTTTCACGCTGGTCATCGTGTCGGTGTACGGCGGCTCCGCGCTCGCGCTGCTTTTCAAAACGTGGTTTCACCGGCCCCGGCCCCAGATCGTCCCGCACCTGACGGATATTTCCACCGCCAGCTTTCCGAGCGGACATTCCATGATTTCGTCCGTGGCCTACCTGACCATGGCCGCTTTGCTGGCTCGCGCCGCACCTGACCTGATCACGAAAATTTATTTCCTGGCGGTTGCCGTGCTGTTGATCGCCATAATCGGGGTCAGCCGCCTTTATCTAGGCGTCCATTACCCGACCGACGTGCTCGCCGGTTGGGCGATGGGCAGCGCGTGGGCGATCCTCTGTTGCCTGGCTGCCCACTTCCTGGCGCAGAAGCGGGTCGTCGTGCCCGACAAAGAGTAAGCACCGTGGGCCGGCTGGGACTCGAACCCAGAACCAATTGATTAAAAGTCAACTGCTCTAACCATTGAGCTACCAGCCCTTGATGTAGCGGAAGGACTAAATAAATGCACTCCGGACTTGTTGCAAGCGTTTCTAGCGGTCCGAATCCGCTTCCAACGTAGCGAGCAAATCATGGAAAGTATGGTGTGGCCGCTCCAGGCGGAACACCCGGAGGCCAAGTGCCTCGGCTCCCCAGTCCCGTTTCGGGTCATCGCCGACGTGCCACGCTTCTCCGGGGGCGACGTTGAGCGTGCGCAGCGCCCACTCGAAAATGCGAGGATCGGGCTTGTCCGCGCCGACCTCGCTTGAAATAATCACGGCGTCGAAAAAAGGGCGGAGTTTCACTCCGTCCATTACCGTGTAAAGCCGCCGGTCGAAGTTTGAGATGACCGCCAGCGCATATCCTCGTTCCCGCAGGATCGTCAGTGCTTCACACACTTCCGGGTAAACCTGCCAGACTCCCGGCTCCGCAAAGTGCGCATAGGCCGCCTCGAAAAATTGGTTGCTGTCGAACGCCGCGGCTTGCGCGGGCGACAGGACACGCGCCAGCACATCGTCTACCAGACGGTGCCACCATCCTTTATCATCGTCGGCGCGGGGCTGATCTTGAGCCAGGCGCGCCGGGGCGGCGGACCACGCCTCGCGAAAGGCCTGGTCTAGTGCATTGGTGTCCAGATCCGCACCGAAACGGGCAGCGACCTCGCGGTAATGCTCACCCACGGAACGCGGCAAGAAAATCAGGGTTCCGGCGGCATCGAAGAAAATGGCTCTGGGTTTCATCAGCCGAAATTAGCACGCACAATCTTGTGTTTGGTGAGGAACTTGGGTTAGCCGCAAAAAGGAGGCGGCTTCATTTCGGGGGACGCAACCGGGCACCGCGTTGCGAATACCAACAAAGTATGAGCAATTCACTCACCGATACCATCTCGACGCTAAACAAACTGATCGAAACCTGCCTGGACGGGCAGGAAGGGTTCCGCTTGGCAGCCGAGGCCATCAAGGACGATGAGGACCTCAAAGGTTTTCTTTTTTCCGCGTCTTTGCAACGTTCCAAATTTGCAGGCGAGCTCCAAAACCAAGTCATCGAGTTGGGTCAGCCTGCTCCCGCAGACGGCAACACGATCTCTTCTAAGCTGCATCGCGGTTGGATCAACCTGAAGACAACTCTGTCCGGCAACGATAGCCATGCGATCCTTGCCGAATGCGAACGCGGCGAAGATAGTGCCGTGGCCGAATATCGGAAGGCGCTTAATTCGGAGCTTCCGGCGCCACTCTCCGAAATCGTGAGCACGCAATTCCAAGAAGTGCTGGCCACTCACAATTCCGTGCGCGGTCTGCGCAATCAACTTGCCAGCCAGAAACCTGCCACTCGCAGTGCAGGGCAGGTCTACAGCGACGTGCAATCTTCCCTCAAAACGAAGGGTCAGGCGTTCGGCGCTTCTGCCTCTGATGGCTGGGCCTCCGTAAGTTCGAAGACGGATGACGTTTTGCACCAGACGGAGATTTTTGTCCGCGAAAACCCGTTCCCCGCTATCCTGACTGCTCTGGGAGTGGGCTTCGCCCTCGGGTTACTCGTCCGTCTGCTGGAAACGCCTAGCCGGGACCACATTGAGGTGCCGATCCCCAAGGCGGCGCAAAAGGTGCGTGATTTCGACTATCAAGCGGCGGTGTTGCCTTTCCTGTGGCCGGTTGTGAGGTTCTTTTCGAGCAGCTACGCAGCGTCGCGCAAATCGGTGAACAAAGCCTACAAGCAGGCTTCGGATATCGATGTGAGTGATTACGTCGACCCGATTGTGAAGAAGGCTAAAAAATTCTTTTAACCGCCGTTAGCGGTCAAAATTCATCCCTCGGATTCCGGCGTTGGCCACTGCGCGAACGCCGGAACTTCTTTCTCGGCTCCCAATTGTCAGTTTACATCCACACCACATCCCCACACACATATGGCACTCTTTGATCAAATCGGCGGTCTTCTCAGCAACGTCATGGGCGGCAATCTCAGCGAACAGGAGACGCACGATCATTACGACCAGATTGCTCAAAGCACCCCTCCGCAAACACTCGGCACCGCCATTGGCTCCGCGCTCGGCGGAATGAATACCGGGGATGTTCAACAGCGTGTGGCTAACTCTGCTGCGCAGATGTCTCCGCAACAGCGGGGCGGTATGATGGGAACTCTGCTTAGCGGTCTGGCCGGTTCCGGTGGCATGGGCAACATCGGCGGCTTGCTCTCGCAACTAGGAGTCAGTCCGGGTGTGGCGACCAATCCGCAATCGGCCACGCCGGATGAGGTGGCAACGGTGGCGGCGCACGCTCAAACAAACAACCCTGGTATCTTTCAAGAAGCGATGTCCGTCTATTCGGCGCACCCGACGCTCGTAAAGGCATTGGGCACAGTGGTCATCGCGCAAGTGGCACGCCATCTTGCCAATCCGCAAGCTTAATTCCGACAAGGTTTTATCGCGCAAGTTTGGATGAACCCTCCGGTCATCCAACCTGCTGGAAAATCTGTTGCGCGGGCTTGACCCCTGCGACGTTCGCCTCTAATCTGCACTTCTGGGGCGTGCGTGCGGAGGAGCAGTTTCTGCGGTGCGATCCTGAAGAAAACGGGCTGTAGCACAGCTTGGTAGTGCGCTTGAATGGGGTTCAAGAGGTCGCTGGTTCGAATCCAGTCAGCCCGATTTCTTCCGAAGTTTTTTAACAGTCTGCGGCATATTTCCGCAGGTGGAATTTCGTTGGGTGCAGGTTCGTTCACCGCCGCCAAGCACGGGATAATGTAGGCCTCAGAGCAAATCCGGTCGTTCCTGCTGGGTCCGTCGCATGGCTTGCTCGCGCCGCCACTTTGCAATCAGGGCATGATTGCCGGAAAGCAACACATCGGGTACGGAATACCCCCGGTATTTTGCGGGGCGTGTGTACTGAGGGCCTTCCAGTAGCCCGTCGTGACCGGCACTAAAACTATCCTGCACGGCGGAGTGATCGTCCCCGAGCACGCCGGGCAACAACCGCACTACCGCATCGGTGATCACTACTGCCGCGATGGCCCCGTTCGTCAGGACATAATCGCCGATGGAAAGTTCCTCGTCGGCCAGAAATTCGCTGACCCGGTGATCAACCCCTTCATAGTGGCCACAGATGAAAATGAGATGGGTGTGCTCCGCTAACTCAGCGGCAACATCCTGCCGGAAGACCCGACCCTGGGGGCTGAGTAAAATCACCCGCGTTGCCGGTTGGCGGAGCGTATCGATCGCGTCAAAAATCGGGTCTGGCTTCATCACCATCCCTTGCCCGCCTCCATAGGGCACGTCGTCTGTGGTCCGGTGCTTGTCCCGTGTCCAGTCTCGCAGATTGTGAACAGTGATCCGCGCTGCTCCAGCCTCCTGCGCCCGCTTCATCATGCTTGCTGCGAACGCACCCTCACAAAGGCTCGGAAAGAGCGTGAGAACGTCAATCTGCAGCATGGGAACAAACTGCTCGCCGGAGTTAGGGCCTTTGCCCGGGTTTGACGATCCGCGAGATCATCCCAGCGTCAGGTTTCCGGTTCTGGGTGCTCAACGATCTCAAGGGACACTTTCTTCCCTTGGCGTGAAGCGGTGGCAACCATCAAATTGCGGATAGCCCGAATGGTATGCCCTTGTTTGCCGATAACTTTGCCGACTTCAGAACGCGACAACTCCACCCGATAACATTGCGTCCCGCCACGATCCTCATCGTGCAGAACACTCCCTTCCGGCGAGTCGATCAACTCGCCTACCACGAACCGAAGAAACTCTTTCATGTTGGAGGTTTCTTCGGGCGGGGTCCGGCTTACCAAGAAAGTTAAACCGATCAGGCAGCGGTGACGGCGGGGGTACTTCCGGCCAGCAAGCTGGAGCGACGCGCCTTCTTGATGATGCTGCGCACCGTGTCCGAGGGGCGCGCACCGCATTTGATCCAGTAATCGGCGCGGTCCACGTCGATCTTGGAATTATCGCCGGCCATCTTGGGATCGTACGTGCCGATGATCTCGATGAACTTGCCGTCGCGCGGGCTGCGCTGATCGGCGACCACTACCTTGTAGTAAGGGTGGTTGAGGCTGCCTTCTCTCCGTAAACGAATTGCCACTGCCATAAAATTGAATCTTTGTCGGTTGGTCTGGTGAACGGGCTTATTAACACACTTTCCGGCGCAAGCAAAGTTGAAAACGGTGGTTTAGCGCAAACGCCCCGGCGCGGGCATCCCAGGCATGCCCTTGCCACCACCCATCTTGGCCATCATCTTTTTCATCTGGCCCATGTTCTTCATCATTTTGCGCATCTGCTGGAATCGTTGCAGCAAGTCGTTGACCTCGGTCACGCTGGTCCCGCTGCCAGCAGCGATGCGGCGGCGGCGGCGGGCGTCGAGCAGGTCGGGTTTGCGCCGCTCCTTGGAGGTCATCGAGAGTACGATGGCCTCGGCCTTTTTGAGTTCCTTGCCGTCGGTGGGCAGATCCTTCATCTGGCTCATGCCGGGCAGCATGGCAAAAAGGTTTTCCAAGGGGCCGAGCTTCTTGATGAAGCGCATCTGCGAGAGGAAGTCCTCGAAGTCGAAGCTGGCCGTGCGCATTTTTTCCTCCATGCGCTTGGCTTCTTCCTCGTCCATGGCCTCGGCGGCTTTCTCGACCAGTCCGACGATGTCGCCCATGCCCAGAATGCGCCCGGCCAGCCGCTCGGGGTAAAACGGCTCGAATTGGTCGAGCTTTTCACCTACACCCGCAAATTTGATCGGCTGGTGCGTTACCTCGCGCATCGAGAGAGCCGCGCCGCCGCGCGCGTCACCGTCGAGCTTGGTCAGCACGAGGCCGGTGATGCCCAGCGCATCGTTAAAATGCGTGGCGACGCTGACCGCCTGCTGGCCCGTGGCGGCGTCCGCGACGAGTAGCACCTCCTGCGGAGCGAGAGCCTCGCGCAACCGGCGGAGTTCCTGCACGAGCGGCTCGTCGATTTCCTGCCGCCCGGCGGTGTCGTAAATCTGCACGTTGACGCCCGGTTGCGCCGCCGCCCACGCCGCTGCCTCGCGTCCGACCTTGACCAGATCGGTCTCGCCGGGCTGCGGGCGGAACATCGGCACGCCGACCTGACCTGCCAGCGTCGCCAATTGGTCAATGGCTGCCGGACGCTGCAAATCACACGCAATGAGCACCGGGCTGCGCCCCTGTTTCTTGAGGTATTGCGCCAGCTTGGCCGAACTGGTCGTCTTGCCCGCGCCGTTGAGACCGACCATCATGATCCGCGCCGGTTTGTCCAAGTTGAGCGGTGAGGCATCGCCGCCCAGCAAGGTCGTCAGTTCGTCGTGAAAAATTTTGACGATCTGCTGACCCGGCGTCACGCTGCGGAGCACCTCCGCGCCGAGCGCCTTTTCCTTCACGCGCCCGATAAACGTCTTGGCAACCTGAAAGTGCACGTCCGCCTCCAGCAACGCGAGGCGCACCTGGCGCATGGCGTCGTTGACGTTCGTCTCGCTGATCGCGCCTTGGCCGCGCAGGTCCTTGAAGATGTCCTGGAGCTTGTCGCCGAGTTGGGAAAACATGGTCGGACGCCGGTTTCAGGGTTGTCCCGCAGGCTTGGGTGTGGTGGCTGACGTTGCTTTCGCGGGATCGTAATTGAAATCCCAACGGGTTTCCGCCTGCTTGCCGCCCACCGTGGCGCTGATGATCACCGTCACGCTTTTATCCTGCAATGGTTGCGCCACTTGGTAGCTAACCGTTTTCGTCGCCGCATCGTAGTGCGCGACGACCGCACCGATGCCGCTGACGCGCATCTTGACGCTGCCCGGGTCGATTTCGCCCATGGTAGCGAGATTCGCTTTGATCAACGGTTTGGAGTTGGTGACCGTTTCACCCTGCATGGGTTGGGTGATCATCGAAGCAGACGCCATTTGCGCCATCGAAGACAAGGCCGGCGGCGCGCCGCTGCTGCCGCCACCGGTCATGGAAAGCGCGTCCTTGAAAATCTTGGGATCGTTCTGATCCACGGCGTAGCGACCGAGCAGATCATAGGCCGGTGCGCTGTACCCGATCCGCTGGCCGTACACGGTGAATGCCGCTTCGTAACCCGCGGCTTTTACCATCTCGCGCACCTTCTCGTTGTACTTCCCGAAGGGGTACGCCAGCGCGTTGACCTTGATGCCAAGTTGTTTTTCGAGCACCGCCTTGGACTCCGCGATTTCCTTGTGCAACCAGCCATCCTCGCCCAGCGTCTGCACGTCCTTCTGGATCAACTCGTAATTGTGTTTATCCACCGCGAATTTGTCGTTGGGATTCCGCAGGTCGGCGTGCGAGTACGTGTGCGATTCGATGTCCACCCCGGCGTCGCGCATCTCGGCAAGCTGATCCCAGGAAATCGATTTGCCTCCCGAATTGATGTAATTGATGTAGACGAACATCGTGAAGGGATAACCGAATTTTTTCAGGATTGGCCAGGCGGTGTCGTAGCCGGAAACGTAACCATCGTCGATGGTGACCACGGCGCACTTGGACGGGATATCCTTGTCACCCCGCCGCCAGGCCAGGAAGTCCTGCATCGGGATGACCGCGAAATTGTTGTCCTTGAGCGCCTGCATCTCCTGTTCGAACTGCTGCGGCGTGATGGCCAGCGGGTCCTTGGGCCGCGGCTTCGGCTCCAGGCGATGGTAACAAAGCACCATGACGGCAGCGCTTTTGTTGATGGCTGCCGCCGATTTTGTCGGCGTCGTGCTGGCGGGCGTGGAGGCGACGCTGGTCGTTGCGCTTGCGGGTCTGTCGGCGGCCACCGGTGCGGCGGTGGTTGGCGTGACCCCGGGGGCAGGGGTGGGGGAAGCCGAAGGTTGCAGCGGTTTTTTGGCGACGAGCGCCTTGATCTTACTGCAACCGGACAGAGTCGCCCCTGCAAGCGGCAGCAACAGGGCATAGATCAAAACTTTGGAAGAAAGTGATTTCATGGCGGAAACGGATGCGAAAATGAGTCTGGATTCCGTGCCGCGCCACCCTACGGCCTCTCCGCGCCGCACGAGAATAAATCAGGGCAACGATGCGACGCGCCCGCCCTATGTCAAGCACGGGACCACGCGAAATGATCGCGCGCCGTTCAGAGTAAACCCAGACGGCGGAATGTGGCGTCAACGTGCCGCAGGTGCGGCTCCAGCGAACAGAGCGCATCGATCTCCGCTCCGCTGAGCACGTCGGCCACGGCTGGCTCCGCCCGGAGGTTCTCCGCGAGCGGTTTTTCGCCACGCCAGGTGGCCATCGCCGCGCGCTGGACGGCCTCGTACGCGGTTTTGCGTTCGAGGCCCCGACGGGTCAGTTCCAGCAGGATGGACTGGCTGTGGTACAACCCCTTGGTCAGTCCCAGATTGCGCAGCATATGCTCCGGGTAGACGATCAGTCCGCCGACAAGATCACGCAGTTTGACGAGCATGTAGTCGAGCAGTGTGCAGGAGTCCGGCAGGATGATGCGTTCCACGCTCGAATGGCTGATGTCGCGCTCGTGCCACAATGCGACGTTTTCCAAGGCGGCGACCGCGTTGCCGCGCAACACTCGCGCCAGGCCGCTCAAACGTTCGCCCGTGATGGGATTACGCTTGTGCGGCATCGCGCTGCTGCCCTTTTGGCCTTCGCCGAAGAATTCTTCTACCTCCAGCACTTCCGTACGTTGGAGATGGCGGAACTCGGTCGCCCAGCGGTCGATGCTCGAAGCAATCAAGGCCAACGTCGTGGAAAACTCGGCGTGGCGGTCGCGCTGCACGACTTGGGTGCTCAACACGGCTGCTTTCAAGCCCAGCCGCTGGCAAACCTGATCTTCCACCCGGGGATCGAGATGCGCGTGGGTGCCGACCGCACCGCTGAGCTTGCCCACGGCGATGCGCTCGCGGGTTTGCCGCAAACGTTCCTCCGCCCGGCCAAATTCGTCGTACATCAGCGCGAGCTTTAACCCGAAACTGATCGGTTCCGCGTGGATGCCGTGACTGCGGCCGATCATCGGCGTGTCCTTGAACGCCCGCGCCCGCTCGGCAACGGTTTCGCGTAACGACCTCAAATCTTCCAGCAGCAGGTCACAAGACGCAGCCATCTGCACGGCCAGCGTGGTGTCGAGTACGTCGGATGACGTTAAACCCTGGTGCATCCAACGGGCGGCAGGCCCGACGGAGGACGCGACGTTTTCAAGAAAAGCGATCACATCGTGCTGTGTGCGTTTCTCTATCTCGTTGATCTCGGGAATCGAAAATCGGGCCTTGGCACGGATGGTTTCGACATCTTCTTTCGGAATGCCCCCGATCTCGGCCAACGCTTCACAAGCGAGAATCTCGATTTCCAGCCAGATGGAAAATTTGCGCTCCTCGGACCACAGGTCGCGCATTTGCGGTCTCGAATAACGTGGGATCATGAGAGCGCTAGCAAAGCGTCAAACCCCAAAAACGCAAACGCCAGCCAAAGCACAGTCCCGTGTGGGAAAGGGCTGGCTGGCGATAAAAACGTCTCTAGAGATCAGCGAACGAGCTGCGCACGGCAGGCGTGGCCGTTGGCTTGCATCATTACCTGACCGCTAGCCAATAAGTCAGCGACGGTAGCAACGGTTTCACGGTTATTCTTCGAGCATGAACTGACAGTCATAATCAGGTCGCCGAGGTTCATGGTCTGGCGATGGAGTTTGCGATCTTGCTTTTTCATTGGGAAATGGGTCGTACGGTGTTTTGGACAGCGTTTGTTGTGCGCCGTTCAAAAGCAAACGTGATGCCAACTCCATGAAAATCTCTGTTTTGCTGGGGCGAAAAGAGGATACGTACGGCAGAGCGGCTGGTCCCAAATCAAATTTTGTGTCAGAAGCGTCAGGTTTAGTACACTTTTAAGCGTCAAGCTGACACCTGTAGCGACACACTAGCGCGCTCCTTGCCCGCCAGCACCTGCTCCCGCACCGCCACCGGAAATCCCGCCGCCATTACCGGCGCCACCAATCGAAGGAATCACATTGCCACCGCCCGCTCCTGCGGGATTCTCGGTCGCTGGTCCGCTGGATGGACGGAGCACGTCGTCCTGCGCGCAGCCCACCAAGCACAAAGTCAAAGCCCCCGTAAAAAAAAGCATGGCTGTACGTCCTGCCAGTAATTTGAAGTTCATGTCAACAAATCGGCTTTCGGCAGGCGGTCGCATGTACTCCGCATCAGAGCAAAAGGCTGGTGCAAGCACAATTCCATAGTTCGCCGAAACTTTCGCGGGCGCGCGTGACCAATGCTTCGGCGTTGGACGGCGCATCGCGCAGGAGCGCGAGCATGGTTGATCCCGACCCGGAAAGCAGCGCGCCCGCCACCTCGGGCTGCCGGAGCAGCCAAGTTTTTAGATCGGCGAGCACAAGGTATTTCTCGAACACGGGGCGTTCGAGGTCGTTGACCAGCTCACCCCAAGCAAACGACTGCGGGCCGTAAGATACCCCGTCCAGCTCACGCGAGTCTCGCCACCGCTGGTAAGCCCAGGGTGTCGGGACGGGGAAATCGGGCTTGAACAACATGATCGGCAACGCATGGCGGAATTCTGTCGGCTCGATCCGTTCGCCCCGGCCCCGGCACACCGCCGCCTGCCGGTAAACAAAGAACGGCACGTCAGAGCCGAGTTCCGCCGCCATCGCCGCGAGTTCCGCCGTGGAAAGAGCTGCGCGTGTCCGCTCGTTGAGCGCGAGCAGCACCGTGGCCGCATCACTGCTGCCGCCGCCGAGGCCCGCGCCGTGGGGAACGTGTTTGGTCAGGACGATCCGCACCGGCGGCAGATCCCGCCCCAGGCGCGCCCTGAACAGTTCCGCCGCCCGGTAGGCCAGATTGCCTGAACCGTTCGGGATCGTCGGATCGCTGCAAACCAGTTCGATGCCGTCCGCGCCGACGGAATCCGTGTCTTTCAGCTCGATTTCGTCAGCGAGGTCAAGCGGGACCATCAGCGTTTCGATATCGTGGAAACCGTCCTCCCGGCGGCCCAGCACGCGCAAAGAAAGGTTGATTTTAGCGGGAGCGAGCCATTTCATAGACAGGAAATCTGCACTCTGTGACAACCGACTCTTCCGCGAAAGACAAAATCATCGTCCCTCTCGACGTTCCCGGGGCGGCAGACGCCGTCCGGCTGGTCCGCCAACTGTCCGGGGTCATCAGCTATTACAAGATCGGCCTGGAGCTATTCACACGCTGCGGGCCGGGGATCGTCGGTGAGGTACGGGCGGCAGCGGAGACGCCATGCCGGATTTTTCTCGACCTGAAACTGCATGACATCCCCAACACCGTGCGGCACGCGGTCCGGGCGGCGGCGGCACTGGAAATCGACCTGCTGACGGTCCACCTCTCGGGCGGCGGTGCGATGCTGCGGGCGGCGGCAGAGGAGGCCGGGGACCGGCTGCTTTTGCTGGGCGTCAGCGTGTTGACGAGCAGCGACGAGGAAACGTTGCGCGAAACCGGCGTGGTGGGTTCCGTGGAGGAACAGGTTCTCCGGCTGGCAACGCTTGGGACCGCGAGCGGCCTGCGCGGCGTGGTGGCGAGTCCGTTGGAAATCGGGGCGTTGCGCGGGTGTTTGGGTGACGAGTTGAAGATCGTCACGCCCGGCGTGCGTCCCGCGTCGGCGAGCGGCGTGACGGACGACCAGCGGCGCGTGCTCACGCCGGGTCAAGCGGTACGGGCAGGGGCGGACTTTCTGGTGATTGGCCGACCCATCACCGCCCAGCCGGACCCCCGACTCGCGGCGCAGGCCATCGTGGACGAGATCCGCTCGGCATGATGGGCATCCCGCAGCCGTCCGGCGGTTTCGCGCGTCTTTTTGCGAGGCTGGAGATCATCGACGACGAGGAACCGCTCGGTGCCGCGCTCAACATGGCCACGGACGAGGCTTTGCTGGAAAGTCTCGCCGGGGTGCCGCTGCTGCGGATGTACCGCTGGCGGCAGGAGGCGGTGTCTTTCGGTTATTTCGATCAGGTTGCGCCGGTACGTTCGGGATACCCGGAGCACGAAATCGTGCGCCGTTGGACGGGCGGGGGAGTGGTCGAACACGGGCAGGATTTCACCTACTCGCTGTTGGTTCCACGCGACCACCGTTTGACCGCCCTGCGGTCTGAGGACTCCTACCGTCTTTTGCACGGGGTGGTGGCGTTGGCCATCGCCGCCGCCGCCTCCCCCCTAATTCCTTTGATCGAGGCACATCAACCGCAGCCAGGAGCGACGGCCCAAACTTCGCGCGAGTGTTTCGTGAACCCGGTCCGCCACGACCTGCTCCTGGCGGGCCACAAAATCGCCGGAGCAGCCCAGCGGCGCACCCGGCGCGGGTGGTTGCAGCAAGGAAGCGTCCGAATCCCGGGAGAAACGGAAAGTCTGTACCGGTGTTTGCGGCGCACGCTGCCCACCGCTCTGGGCGAGGCCATACAAGTCAGGAGCGTCCGACCCGAAGAACGCGACGCGGCGCGCCAACTCGTGGAAGCAAAATATGGCGCCGATGCCTGGACGCATCGGTTTTGAAGCAAGTAAGTCCGGTCAACCACACAGAGGGCCAACCAAAGGTGTCACACCCCGGCCCGATCCAGCAGCGAGCGTAAGACAGTTTCCGCTTCGAAAAACTCTCGTGCGATCTCGGTGGCAGCACGGCAATGCGCCGCGTAGTTCTCGCCGATGGTCCGCACCGCTTCCGCCGCTTGCGCGACGGTGTCGAACGCCAAGAGTCCTTCGGTGCCGCCGTAAAAACGGGTGAATCCCGTCTGCTGCGTGACCACCGGACGCCCGGCGGCCAGATAACACGCGCTGCGGTCGCTAAACCAGCCGGTCCGCAAACGCACGTACTGATCTTTCGCCACCGTGAATTCGCCTTTTGACGCGCGGATGTATTCGACGTAGCGCCGATAATCGACGCTGATCTCGTCCGGCGAGACGATCCGCCAGCCGCTGCCGCGAAAGAGGTCGCCCAGCGCACGGTCCTTGAAACTGGTGGCCAGCTCAAATTCCTCTGCTGCCAGACCGGGAGTAGGGCGGTACTTCTCAAACTCCGGCAGCTTGCTCCACAGGTAACTCTCGCCACGCCACGTGATGTCTTTCTTGCCGCCTGTCGCCAGGTTGGCGATGGAGGTGAAACGCGCGCCGGGTGCTGCCGTTCCCTCCGCCGACCGCCAGAAATCCGTGACCACCGGCTGGCGGGTGGGCAGCCATTCGACGCCGTGGAGCGGCACGGGGAAATCGGGCCCGCAGATGTTTTCCCCGAAAGTGAAACGCGCGCAATGCCGCCGGAGAAATTCCGTCGTGGCCGCGTCTCCCTGGTCCACCTTGATCTGCTCGACCGCCGGATCGCTCTCGACGTAAATGATCCGCTCGCTGCGCAGGAGGTCGTCGTTGAGTTCGTGCGAGCCGCAGATATTGAGCAGCGCGTCGGCTTCGGCGTACAGGGTGTTGAGGAAGGCACGCGAAAGCCCGGCAGTTTCATCCGGCGATTTGTAGCGTGGCGAAAACGCCCACTGCCCTTCAAAACCGAACTCCGCCGCCAGCCGCGCCAGGATGCCCGCCGCGTAGGTATAATCCTCGGTCGGCGTTTGCCGGACCGGATCGTAGGGAATCCGCGAGGTGTCTTCGACGTAGTAGACCTCGTGGCCGAGACGTTGCAGCCCGACGATGTAATGGATGTGCTGCCAGATCACCCCGGCAATCGGGCAGTTGGCCATGAATCCGAGGACGGCAATTTTTTTACGCTTCATGCGAGACAAGCGGTTGCCGGGGTGCGGGTTCGTACTGGCCGGCGCGATAAAGGCGGGCGTAAGCGGCGTCCCGGGCGAGCAAATCGCGGCCGGAGCCAACCTCGGCCACGGTGCCGCCTTGCAGCACGACGATCTTGTCGAGGTGATGCACGGTCGTCAGCCGATGACTGATGATGAGCGTGGTGCGCCCGCGCATGAGCGCTTCGAGCGTGTCCATGATGGCCCGCTCCGTCGCGGGGTCCAGGGCGCTGGTCGGCTCGTCGAGCAACAGGATCGGGGAGTTTTTCAGGAACGCCCGCGCGATGCCGATGCGCTGCCGTTGGCCCACGCTCAGGTGTCCGCCGCGTTCGCCGACCGGATTGTCGTAACCGCGCGGCAACTGGCGGATGAATTCGGCGGCCTGAGCACGTTCGGCGGCTTCGATGATCTCGGCCTCGGTGGCATCGGGCCGTCCGTAGGCGATGTTTTCCCGCACCGTGGTCGAAAAAAGGAGCGTATCCTGCAACACCAGGCTGATTTGTGCCCGCAACGATTGCTTTGTGACGGCACGCAGGTCCTGTCCGTCGAGCAACACGCGCCCGGCGGTGGGATCGTAGAAACGCGGCACCAGCGAGAGCAGGGTGCTCTTCCCGGCCCCGGTGCCACCGACAAACGCCACCCGTTCTCCGGGTTGCAAATCCAGGGTGACGCCACGCAGGATGAGGCGTTCGCGGTCGTAGCCGAACGCCACATCGTCGAACCGGATGTGGCCCCGCGTGCCGGTGATGATCGCCGCCCCGGGTGCGTCGCGCACATCGTCGGTCTGATCGAGCACTTCAAAGCAGCGTTGCGCCCCGGCGGTCGCGCCTTCCAGCGCCCAGGCGGTCTGCGTCAACGCCTCAATGGGCGCATACAACATGGCGAGATAGCTCATGAACACCGTCAGGCTACCGAGGGTCAGCCGTCCATCGAGCACGTGCAGAGTGCCGAGGTAGATCATGGCGGCGGTCCCGAGTGCCATCAACGTATTGATGACCACCGCGCTTTTGACGTTGGTCATCGTCAGTCTCAGGTTGGCGGCGAGGCTCTCGCTCGCTTGCAGGCGGAACTGGTTGACGGCGGCCTGCTCCCCGCCGAACGCGTGGACGACCTTGATCGAGCTGAGTCCTTCCTGGGCCAGGGTCAGCACGGCACTTTCCTTCTCTTGGATGGACACCGACTGCTCCCGCACCCGGCTGGAAAAGTGCCGGATGGCCCATGCCACCGCCGGCACGATCCCCACGGAAAGCAGCGTCAGCGTCCAATCCAGCCGCAGCATAATGGCAAAAATGCCTACCAGCGTCACCCCGGAGGAGACAATGTTCGTAAAACCCCGGTTGTAGATCGTCTGAACGCTCTGGGAATCGTAAGCCACCCGGAACGAGGAGTCGCCGGAACGCCTGGCATCGTGATACTTGAGCGGCAGGCTCTGAAGATAAGCGAAGAGGTCGGTGCGCAGCTTGAGGAGGGCTTGCAAGCCCACCCGCACGAAGAGGAAATTGCTCCACAGGCCCAGCAGACCGGACGCCAGGGTGATGCAAACCAGAAACGCGCACAGGGCGGCGACCTGAGCGGCGGGTCCGGAGATCCCCCAGATCACTCCGTGGGCACGTTCCGGCAGGATGCGATCCACGATCACACCGAAAGGCCACGGCTTGAGCAGGTTCAGACCGATGGTCACCATCGAAACGGCCAGTGCCAGCAACGTGGGCCGCCCGAACGGTCGGTAGTAGAGCAGCACGCGCCGGTAGATGGACATCATGGGGAAACAGGCAGCGTTATCACAGATAAGAAAGTTGCGTCCAAGCGGATTCTCCGTTATTTCCCACTCCCGCCGCTGCGGGAACGACCTTTACTCCGACGCCAACCTGCCGCCAGCCTTCAAATCATTATGCATCATCTCGTGGAAATCTGGTTCGGCTGGGTCCGGGACGGCGGCTATTGGGCCGTCGTTCTGCTGATGGCGATGGAAAGTTCGGTGATCCCGGTGCCGAGCGAAATCGTCATTCCGACGGCGGCATTTCTCGCGGCTCAGGGCCGTCTGAGCCTGGCGGGCGTGATCCTTGCCGGGACGCTCGGCTCGTATATCGGGTCGGCCTTATCTTTCCTGTTTTCGCTTTGGGTGGGCCGTCCGCTGGTCGTCCGGTACGGCAAATATTTCTTTATCGGCGAGACAAGCGTCGCACGGGCCGAACGCTGGCTGGTGCGCTACGGGGCGGGTGGGATCTTTTTCGCCCGGTTGCTGCCGGTCATCCGCCACCTGATTTCCATCCCGGCGGGTATTCTGCGGATGAATTTCGCGCTGTTCTCGCTGATGACCGTACTTGGCGCGGCACTCTGGTGCAGCGTGCTGGCCTATCTGGGCACGCAGGCGTACCGGGTCAAACCCGACCTGTTCGACGCCAACCATCCCGAGGCGATGGTGCAATTCATCAAGGGTCAGTCACACTGGATCGTAATCGGTGCGGTGATCCTCGCAGGCCTCTATTTCCTCATGCTCCGGCTGACGGCCCGACCAGAAGGCATCGCGGACCCGGCGGGAACGGCGTAAGCCCGTTGCGCTCCGGCATCTCTGCGTGCTAGTTTCGGGCGAGGACCTGCGGGTCCGCCTATCAGGAGGGGTGGCAGAGTGGTCTATTGCGCCGGTCTTGAAAACCGGAGACCCGGAAGGGTCCGTGGGTTCGAATCCCACCTCCTCCGCAGTGCGACTGCCCCGGGTTCATCGCACGGCAACTCGACCTCGACCAACAATCCGCCCCCGGGATGATTGGAGGCTCGCACCGATCCGCCATGCGCTTCGATGGCCTGCCTCGTGATCGCCAGCCCCAGGCCCGTGCCACCGCTCTGGCGGTCCCGTGCTTCGGATACCCGGTAAAACGGCTCGAATAAATGTGCCAGCGAGGCGGACGGCACGCCCGGGCCATGGTCGCGCACCCGCACGCTGGCCCACATCGCTTTGTCATCCTCCGCCGCGCGAGGCCCCAATTCAATCGCAACCTCCGAATCCTCTGCCGTGTAGCGGACGGCGTTGCGCACGATATTTTCGAGCGCGCTACGCAAGAGATGCCGGACGCCCTGCACCGAGGCTTCTCCCCCGGGCAGCACACTCACGCTCACCCGGCACCGGCGGCTGCTGGCCTCAAACTCCGCGTCGGCGGCGATTTCGCCGACCATCTCAGACAAATGGAGTGTTTCCCTGCCTTCGGCGGGCGGGCGGTTCTCCAACTCCGAGAGCAGCAAAAGCTGACGGATCAACTCGTTGAGCCGTTGCGCCTCCAGCTTGATGCGTTCGAGTTCCGGGTGGCACTCCGCGCCGACTTTGCGAAACGCGAGTCCGAGCGCGACGTTGACCCGCGTCAGCGGCGACCCCAGTTCGTGCGAGATATCGGCGATCAGCCGCCGTTGGGCCGTCAGCAAACTTTCGATGCGCGCGGCCATGTCGTCGAAATCAACCGCCAGCTCGGAAAACTCGTCGTGCCGACGGATCAACCCTGGACTGGTGCCTACCCGCGCTCCCAGGTCACCCCCGGCCAGCCGCCGTGCCGCTGCCTGTAACCGGCGCACCGGCCCGACCACGGAGCGCGCCAGCCAGTAACACACCGCCGCCGACATGGCGACCGCCGCCGCGATCTGCAGCCACGCGTTGACCGTCATGGGCAACAGAAAGCTCGTGCGCGGCCTCACCAGCAGAAAAACGTAGCGATGGCCGCTCTGTGTCCCACTCACGGGGCGGGCGATGAGCACTTCGGTCAGCAGGCGTTCGAGTTGCAGGTCCGCGCTGACCTCGGCCCGGCTGACCAGTTCGCGCGTGTCGGTCGGCGGCGGCAGCCCGGAAAGCTCCCGCCGGGTTTCCAGGTCCACCAGATAACCGTGTTCCGCCCGGGGCCCAACGGTCCGGCCCGGCGCAGGCGCGGGCGCGGGAAATTTTGTTAGGAAGGCACGCAACGCTTCCGAACCGGATTTCTCGTAAATTTCGACGCTGTTTGCCGCGAGGCGGTCAAGACGCTGGAGCGGAACATTGTACTGCCGGGGAAAGAACTCGTTCGGATCGGTCAGATAAACCGTTGCTGCCACCGCCGCTGCCAATAGGAGCATCGCCAACCAGAACCAGAGAAAAATCCGCCAGAACACGCTCCGCATGGGCCTGCGTCTGGCGCGGAGCAGCGAACGGTCGGTGTCACCGGCCACTTCAAATTTCGAGGGGGGTGCGGCTGTGTGCATACAAGTATCCTACACCCCGGATGGCTTTGATGCGTTCCGTTCCTCCCGTGGTCAACCCGAGTTTGCGGCGCAACGCGCTGATCAGGTTGTCGATGCCCCGGTCGAGCATGGAAAACTCGCGCTCCAGCACCGTGCGAAAAAGATCGTCGCGCGAAACCACCCGCCCCGCCGAGGCGAGCAACGCGCGCAGCAGATCGAATTCCGCCGAGGTCAATTCCACCAGCTCGTTGTCGCGCCGCACCTCGCGCCGCCCGGCATCGAGCAGGAGATCGTCCACCGCCAGAAAGCCGCCCGGCTGCCCGTGACCCGCCGGTCGCACGCGGCGCAGCACCGTCCGCACCCGAGCGACCAACTCGCGCGGATCGAACGGTTTGGGCAGGTAATCATCCGCGCCCACCTCCAGCCCCAGCACCCGGTCCGCCGTGGCCTGCCTCGCGGTGAGCATGATGACGGGGATCTGCGACTCCCGGCGCACCCGGCGCAGCACTTCCAATCCGCCGATGCCCGGCAACATCACGTCGAGCACCACGATGGCATAGCCGCCCGCCAGGATGCGCGCCACCCCCGATTCGCCGTCGTGCACGGCGTCCAACGCAAACCCTTCCGGCTGGAGGTATTCGGCCAGCAGTTCGGTCAACCCGACATCGTCGTCCACGGCCAGGATGCGCTCCATAGCTTCCGACTATAGCGGACGCCGCCCCGGAGGGAATGTCGGGATTTGTCGGTGGGGTCCGGCAAATTGCGACAGGGCCGGAAAAGATTTTCGTCCGAAGATGGTGTAGACAATCGGCGGCACGAAAGTAGCGGTTGCCCTTGGCCGGGCGAGGGAGGGAGTCTACCCGGCCAACGTTTCAAGATCAGCGGATTTTGCGCCGAGCGGAATTCCCTGCTTTGTACCAGATAGTCCGTTTACCGCATGAGCAAGAAAGCCTGGATCATTTTATTAGGGATCGTCGTCATCCTGGGGGTGGGATGGTATTTTGTCCTCCAAAGGCACTCCGGCGCCGGTCCGGGCGGCGGTTCTGCTGCGGGGGGGCATGGCGGCGCGGGTGGGCACCGTGGCGGGGCGGGTGGCCGGGGCGGGGTGGACCCGGACCAGCCGGTCCCCGTGGTGGCGGGCACGGTCGAGCGCAAGGACGTGCCCATTTACCTGGACGGACTGGGCACTGTTCAGGCGTTCAACGCGGTCAACGTCAAAGCGCGCGTGGACGGTCAGTTGGAAAAGGTCGCTTTCACCGAAGGGCAGGATGTGAAAGTGGGCGACCTGCTCGCGCAGATTGACGTGCGTCCCTACCAGGCCATGCTCGACCAGGCCGTGGCGAAGAAGGCCCAGGACGCCGCGATGGTTGCCAATGCGCAACTGGTCCTCAAACGCGACGAGGACCTCCTCAACAAGAAGGTGCTCGACCAGCAGACCTTCGACACCCAGCGTTTCACGGTCGATCAATTGGTGGCGACCGTCAAAGCGGATCAGGCCGCCATCGACAACGCTCAAACCCAGGTCGATTACACCCACATCATCGCGCCGCTCGCCGGTCGGGTAGGGGTGCGGCAGGTCGATCAGGGCAACCTCGTCCATGCCGCCGACACCGGTGGGCTGGTGGTCATCACGCAACTCCAGCCGATTTCCGTGGTCTTCACCCTGCCCGAACAGAATTTTCAGTTGATCCGTGACAACTATCCGGCTGACCCGGCCAAAGACCCGATGACCGTGCTTGCCGTGGGCCGCGACAACGCCGGCCAGCTCGGCCAGGGGACGCTGGCGGTGATCGACAATGAGATCGACCCGACCACCGGCACGATCAAACTTAAGGCCACCTTCGCCAACGACGACCTGCGCCTGTGGCCGGGACAGTTCATCAACGCACGGCTGCTGCTCACGATCCGCAAGGCCGGGCTGGTGGTGCCTGCCGCCGTGGTGCAGCGCGGCCCGCAAGGTTCCTACGCGTTCGTGATCAAGCCGGACCAGACCGCAGAGGCGCGGACCATCAAGGTCGCGCAGACCGAAGACGGCTTGGCACTGATCGACGACGGCTTGCAAGACGGCGAACGCGTCGTCGTCGATGGGCAGTACAAGCTCCAGGGCGGCTCAAAAGTCGTGGTTTCGAACCCGCCGGGAGGCAGCAACGGCCCTCATGATGGCCAGCCCCACGAGGGACCGCGCCGGGGCAGTCACCAGACCGCCAAGACCAACGACGCTACGCCCGCACCCCTGGCAGCCGCCCCGAAATCATGAGCATTTCCGAGCCGTTTATCCGGCGGCCCATCGCCACCTCGCTGTTGATGGCGGCAGTCATCCTGCTCGGCGGACTGGGCTACGAGCTGCTGCCGATCTCTGCCCTGCCAGCGGTCGATTTTCCGACGATCCAAGTCTTTGCCCAACTTCCCGGGGCCAGCCCGGATGTCATGGCTTCCGCCGTGACGACCCCGTTGGAGCGGCAGTTCGGCCAGATCCCCGGATTGGCCTCGATGAATTCGGTCAGCGCGTTCGGCAACACCACGATCACGATGCAATTCGTGCTCGACCGGGAGATCGACGCCGCCGCCGAAGACGTGCAGGCGTCGATCAACGCGGCGGCCGGGGTCCTCCCGACCAGCTTGCCCAACCCGCCGACGTACAACAAGGTCAACCCCGCCGATACGCCCATCCTGTCGTTGGCGATCACTTCCGACAGCCTGCCGTTGGACAAGGTCAACGATTTCGCGGACACCGTGCTGGCCCAGAAGCTCAGCCAGGTCAGCGGCGTGGGCCTCGTCTCGATCCAGGGCAACCAGAAACCGGCGGTGCGCGTGCGGATCAACCCGGCGGCGATCAGCTCGCTCGGCCTGAGTCTGGAGGATGTGCGCACGACCTTGGGACAGGCCAACGTCAACGCCCCCAAGGGCAGCTTCAACGGCAAGCAGCAGTCGATGACCATCGGCTCGAACGACCAGATTTTCACCGCCGAAGCGTACAAGCCGATCATCGTCGCCTATCGCAACGGCGCGCCGGTGCGTCTGAGCGACGTGGGCAACGTGGTCGACAGCGTCGAAAACGACCAGCTCGCCGCCTGGGTTGCCGATGGCCGCAGCTCCTACAAGCCCGCCGTGCTGCTGGACATCCAACGGCAGCCCGGCGCAAACATCATCCAGACGGTCAACCGGATCAAAACCCTGTTGCCGCAGTTGACCGCGACCATCCCGCCCGCGGTCAAAGTTTCCGTGCTCACGGACCGTACCGAGACGATCCGTGCGTCCGTCGAGGACGTGCAATTCACGTTGCTGCTCACGGTGTTGCTGGTGGTCATGGTGATCTTCGTGTTCCTGCGCAAGCTCTGGGCGACCGTAATCCCGAGCGTCGCGCTGCCTCTGTCGATCGTCGGCACCTTCGGCCTGATGAAGCTGTGCGGTTTCAGCCTAGACAACCTTTCGCTGATGGCGCTGACGATCTCGACCGGCTTCGTCGTCGACGACGCCATCGTGATGATCGAAAACATCGTCCGCTTCATCGAAGCGGGCGAGCAGCCCCTTGACGCCGCGCTCAAGGGCGCACGGCAGATCGGGTTTACCGTGATTTCGCTGAGTGTTTCGCTGATCGCGGTGTTCATTCCGCTGTTGTTCATGACCGGGATCGTGGGCCGCCTGTTCCGGGAATTTGCCATCACGCTCAGCGCGGCGGTGGTCGTCTCGGCGGTGATCTCGCTGACCCTGACCCCGATGATGTGCGCCTACCTCCTCAAACCCGAGGAAAAGGAAGACGCAACGGGCAAGGACAAACAGCGGCACAACTGGTTTTACCGGGCCACCGAGAAATTCTTCGACGGGATGCTCGCTTTCTACGAGCACGGCTTGAAATGGGTGCTCAAGCACCAGTTCACCACGCTGCTCGTAGCCGTCGGCACCCTGGTCGCCACGATCTGGCTTTACATCCTGATCCCCAAAGGCCTGCTGCCGCAGCAGGATACCGGCGTCATTATTGGCGTGACCGACGCGGCGCAGAACATCTCGTTTCAAGCGATGCTCGCCCGGCAGCGGACGGTGTCCGAGGTGGTCCGCCGCGACCCCGACGTGCAGAGCGTGGCCTCGTTCGTGGGAGCGGGGTCGGTCAATCCGACGATCAACACGGGTCGGCTGACCATCGTCCTCAAACCGCGTTCCCAACGCCGGTCCAATGCTGACCAGATCATCGAGCGTCTACGCGAGAAGACCGCGAACCTAGAGGGCATCTCGCTCTACACCCAAGCGGTACAGGACCTCCAGCTCGATAGCCGGGTCAGCCGCACCCAGTACCAGTATGTCCTCCAGGCCGCCGACCCCACCGAGCTTGGCCAGTGGGCCGACAAGCTCCTCGCCCGGATGCGGACGCTGCCGGAACTGACCGACGTGGCTAGCGACCAGCAGGCGGGGGGGATGCAACTTAACATCGTGGTGGACCGCGACCAGGCCTCGCGCTACAGCGTGTTGACGCAGGCCGTGGACGACACCCTCTACGACGCCTTCGGCCAGCGGCAGGTGTCTGTCATTTACACGCAGCTTAACCAGTACCGCGTGATCCTCGAAGCGGAATCCAGCTTCCGCACCACGCCCGACGCGCTGGAGAAAATTTACGTCAAATCGACGACCGGCCAGCTCGTGCCGCTGAGCGCCATCGCCCACGTCGAGCAATCCACGGTCGCGCTGTCCGTTCCGCATCAGGGGCAGTTTCCGTCCGTGACGATTTCCTTCAACCTCAAACCCGGAAGCTTCCTCGGGCAAGCGATCCCGGCCATTCAGCAGGCACAGGAGCAAATCGCGTTGCCGGACACCATCGCCACGAGTTTCTCGGGCAGCGCGGCGGAGTTCCGTTCCTCGCTGGCCAGCGAGCCGTACCTGATCCTCGCGGCGCTCGTGGTCATCTACATCGTGTTGGGTGTCCTCTACGAGAGTTACATTCATCCGATCACGATCCTTTCGACGCTCCCCTCGGCGGGCGTCGGCGCGTTGCTGGCTCTGTTGATCTGCGGCATGGACCTGTCCCTCGTGGCGCTGATCGGCATCATCCTGCTCATCGGCATCGTCAAAAAGAATGCCATCATGATGATCGACTTCGCCCTGGAGGCCGAGCGCGACCAGGGGCTGTCACCGGAGGACTCGATCTATCAGGCGTGCCTGCTGCGGTTCCGGCCCATCATGATGACCACGGCGGCGGCGTTGCTAGGCGCGCTGCCTCTCGCGCTCGAAAACGGCACCGGCTCGGAACTGCGCAGGCCGCTCGGCGTTTCCATCGTTGGCGGCTTGCTGCTCTCACAGGTGCTGACCCTTTACACGACGCCGGTCATCTACCTTTACATGGAGCGATTGGCCGGATGGTTCCGCGCCCGGCGTGCCGCGCCGTCCGAGTTGTCCGCCGGTCCGCCGCCTGCCGGCCACGCGCTGCCGGAACCGGCGGGAGCGGCCCACTGATCATCCCCGGCATGAGCATCTCGGAGCCTTTCATCCGTCGCCCGGTTGGCACATCGCTGCTGGCCATGGGACTGCTGCTGCTGGGCATGGTCGCCTACCAGTTTCTACCCATCGCGCCGCTGCCGCAGATCGACTTCCCGACGATCCAAGTTTCTGCGGCGCTGCCCGGCGTCGATCCCGAAACGGCGGCCACCTCGCTTGCCGCCCCGCTGGAACGCCGTTTCGCGCAGATCGCCGGGGCTTCGGAAATCACGTCGAGCAGCACCCTGGGCGGCGCCAACATCACCATCCAGTTCGATCTCAACCGCGACATCAACGGCGCGGCACGCGACGTGCAAGCCGCCATCAACGCCGCCGGAGGCGAGTTGCCGCTTTCCCTGCCCAATCCGCCGACCTACCGCAAGGTCAACCCGGCGGACGCGCCCGTCATGATCCTTGCCATGACCAGCGACACCGTGCCGCTCTCGCAGGTCTATAACCTGGCCGATCAGGTGCTCGGCCAACGGTTAAGCCAAGTGGATGGCGTCAGCCAGGTGAGCATCGCGGGCGGCGCCAAGTCTGCCGTTCGCATCCAGGTCAACCCTGCCGTGCTCTCGTCGATGGGGATGAGCATGGAGGACATCCGTGGGGTGATCTCCAAGGTGAACCTCGATTCGCCCAAGGGGCAGATCAGCAATGAGCGCGAGAGCTACGTCATCGCCAGCAACGATCAGCTATCCGAAGCCAAGGACTATCGACCGCTCATCGTGGCGCAAAACAATGGCACCCCCGTGCAACTCGGTTCCATCGCCAACGTGATCGACGCGCAGGAGAATCTTTTTCAGGCGGGCTGGAGCGGCTCGAAGAAGGCGGTGTTGCTCATCATCCGCAAACAGTCCACCGCCAACGTCATCCAGATCGTTGACCAGATCCGGGCACTGCTTCCGCAATTGGAAGCTTGGCTGCCCCCGGCGGTCCACCTGAACATCATCAGCGACCGGACACAGACGATTCGCTCGTCGGTCCACGACGTGGAGTTGACGCTGATGATCTCCATTGCGCTGGTCATCGTGGTGATGTTCTTATTTCTGCGGCGGCTCTGGCCGACGTTCATCGCCGGGGTGACCGTGCCGCTATCCCTGGCAGGCACCTTTGGCTTCATGTACCTCTTCGGGTACAGCCTGGATAACCTTTCGTTGATGGCGCTGACCGTTTCAGTCGGCTTCGTCGTGGACGACGCCATCGTCGTAATCGAGAACATTGTTCGCTTTATCGAAATGGGCGACACCCCGCTCGAAGCCGCTCTGAAGGGCGCGCGGCAGATCGGTTTTACGGTCGTTTCCATCAGCATCTCGCTCATCGCGGTTTTTATCCCCATTCTGTTCATGGGCGGATTGATCGGGCGGCTTTTCCACGAATTCGCCGTGACGCTGAGCACCGCCATCCTGGTTTCTGCCGTGGTCTCGCTCACGCTGACGCCGATGCTCTGCGGACGGTTTTTGCAGCCCGAGCATCCCGACCGTTCCGGCGGTTGGTTCTACGAAACCATGGAACGGTTTTTCGAGGGGTTGCTCGGGGGGTACGAGCGCGGTTTGAAGTGGGTGCTTCGGCACCAGAAGTTCACCTTGGGCGTGGCGGTGGCGACGCTGCTGGTGACAGTGGAATTGTTCCGGCTCCTGCCTACCGGCTTCTTCCCACAGCAAGACACCGGCTTGCTCTTCGGCCAGACGGAGGCTGGTCAGGATATTTCGTTCGACGCGATGGTGAAGAAGCATCAGCAGGTTTCCGACATCGTCGCCGCTGATCCGGCGGTGGCGACCATCGGTGGCTTCGTCGGAGGCAGCGCCAATAATACGGGCTTCGCGTTCATCTCACTCAAGCCGAAGGGTGAACGCAAGGAATCCGCCGACGAGGTCATCAACCGGCTGCGCCCCAAACTCGCCAAGGTCGTGGGCATTTCGTTTTTTCTGCAAGCCGCCCAGGATCTCCGGGTGGGCGGACGCTCCGGGAAGTCGCAGTATCAGTACACGCTGCAATCGTCGAGCTTGGATGATCTCCGACACTGGACGCCGCTCCTCGTAGACAAGCTAAAAACAGTCAAGGGCTTGCAGGATGTGAGCAGCGACCAACAAGCGACGGGCCTCCAGCAGACGGTGGTCATCGACCGGGACGCCGCCGCCCGGCTCGGCATCCAACCGCAAGCCGTAGACGACACGCTCTACAGCGCGTTCGGACAGCGGCAAGTTTCGGTCATCTACACGCAACAAAATCAGTATCGGGTGGTCCTCGAAGCCGAACCGAGTTTCGACGAGTCGGCCGAATCGCTCGATAAAGTGTACGTCCGGTCTGCCAACGGACAGCAGGTGCCACTGAGCACCATCGCGCACTACGAGGCGACCAACACCTCGCTCTCGGTCAATCACCAGGGACAATTTCCTGCCGCAACCCTGACGTTCAACACCGCACCGGGGGTGTCGCTAGGTGACGCGACCAAATTCATCGAACAGGCGATGCAAGACCTCGGCGTGCCGGGCACCATCCACGGCGGCTTCCAAGGCACGGCCAAGGTTTTCAAGGACACGGTTTCCACGCTGCCGTGGCTTATCGTCGCGGCACTCGTGGCTGTCTACATCGTGCTCGGTGTCCTGTACGAAAGCCTGATCCACCCCATCACGATCCTTTCCACGTTGCCGTCCGCGGGGATGGGGGCGCTGTTGGCCTTGCTGGCCTTCGGCATGGAGCTTTCGCTGGTGTCGATGATCGCCATCATTCTTCTCATCGGCATCGTCAAAAAGAACGCCATCATGATGATCGACTTCGCCCTGGAGGCCGAGCGTAACGAAGGGCTTTCTTCGGAGGACGCGATCTATCAAGCTTGTATCACCCGGTTCCGGCCCATCATGATGACCACCATGGCTGCGATGCTCGGCGCGGTGCCGCTGGCCATCGGCATGGGCACCGGGTCGGAATTGCGGCAACCGCTCGGCGTCGCCATCGTAGGCGGATTGATCGTCTCGCAGATGCTAACGCTTTTCACGACGCCGGTGGTCTATTTGTTTTTCGAGCGTTGGCGTTCGGAAAAGTCCAAGCACGCCAAGATCGTCGAATCAACGCCGCCGCTGCCAACCGCTCCCGCCGAGACCTGAGTCAGTGGGCCAGGATGTTCTGGTGCACGCAAAGGTTGCGCTGCTCGGCGTCCATCGTCTCGAAGGATACCTGCCCGGCGTTCTCGCGCACGATCAGCGTGACGCGCGGCGTTACCTCGTGCCGCGTTTTGCGCCCGCGCCGGGCACGCCGGAGCCAGGCGGACACCTCTTTCGCGGTCGGGGTCGAACGGGTCACGCCGGGGGCGTCTGCCTCGGAGATGGCTTCGATGGAGGTCGCTTCAAGCAGCTTCGGCCAGAGCTTGCGGAAAAGTTCCGGCGAGGCGTACAGGTCGGCACTGTTGAGCTGGCCGTTGATCGCAAAGGCAAAGCCGATGGCCTCGGGGTTGTCCGCGAGCAGGTTGCCAAACGTCAGCAGATAATGCGACAGCCAGCGGCGCACTGCCGGGTTTTCCATCGCCAGCGGCAGGCTGGACGGCGAGTTTTCGGCGCGCACGTCCTCGCCCACGGTCCGGCTGAGCTTGGTTTGCGCGGCGTCCACCGACGACCACACGGCGGCCTGTGAGCGGTCGCGCCGGATCGAAAGCTTCAGGTCGCGCGACGCCGCCATCTGCTCGGCGGACTTGAAGGTGTTCATCGCTTCCTCGCCCGCGCGGCGGTTCCAGCGCCCGCGCTCGACGCAGAACGTGCGCACCCGCATCCGTTTGGAGCGGCGCGTGTTATGCGGCACGATGAAATCCTGTCCCAGCGCGCGGTCCTGCCAGCCACCCTTGACCACGTCGCCTGCCTGCGCATACAGGTCGGCATCGACGAGGTTTTCGATCTCCAATTCACCGACGCGTCCGGTTTCATGCACCCGCGCGCTCCCGGCCCGCAAGGCCTCATCCAGCGTCAGGAAGGGACGATCCGCCACGGCGTTCGGACGATGCAGCAGATAGATAGCGAGGTTCCGGTGCAGGTAGGGTTCGGAAACACGGTGGCTTTGGCCGAGGGAAAATAATTTCATGGGATGATTCGCTGGTTTCAGGCAGTCTTGCACGGGGGGTATGACAAATACGGTCATACCCCTGAAAATTTCTGAAAAAATTTCATGATCGTCAAAAAGCAGGGTTCCCGACCTCCCATGGCCCGCATGTTGCAGATTCACGAGCAGCTGCAAACCGGGCAACGCACGAATTGCCGGACACTGGCGACCACGTTGGAGGTATCGGCGCGCACGATCCAGCGCGACATCGACTTCATGCGCGACCAATTGGGATTACCCGTTGATTACGATGTGGTTGCGCACGGGTTTTATTACACACGCGAGGTCGTGCAGTTTCCGACCATGAAGATCTCGGAGGGCGAACTGGTCGCGCTTTCCGTGGCGCGTAAGGCCCTGACGCAATATCGCGGCACCCCCTACGAAAAACCTTTGCGCGACGCGTTCGAGAAACTGACCGCCGGGCTGCGGGACCAAATTCAGTTTGCTTGGAACGGCGATCTCGACGCCTCGATCAGCTTTCGCGCAGCGGGCCACGGCGTCGGCGATCTGGGTACGTTCGAGGTTGCCAGCCAAGCGGTGCTGCATTCGGAAGAACTGGAATTTGCCTACCACAAACTCGGCGGCGACCAAGCCGAAACCCGGCGGGTCCAGCCCCTGCACCTCGCCTGCATCGACAACCAGTGGTATCTGTTTGCGTCGGACCAGAACCGGGACGGGAGCATTCGCACGTTTGCGCTGACCCGGATGAGCGAGCTGCAGGCGACGGGCCAACGGTTCGAGCGGCCCGAGCACTTCTCGCTGGACGAACATTTAGCGGACAGTTTCGGCGTGTTTTCGTCGCCCGCCGCCGAGCGCGTGCGGTTGCGGTTCGATGCCTTCAGCGCGCGGCTCATCGGCGAGCGCACCTGGCATGCTTCCCAGCATATCGCCGCAGCGGCGGACGGCTCGGTGGAACTCTCCATGCAGATCGGCGTGTCCCCGGAGGTGGAGCGGTGGGTGCTGGGGTGGGGGGCGCACGTCGAGGTGCTGGAACCTGCCAGCCTGCGTGCCGCCATCGCCCGCACGGCGGCCTTGGTCGCCGCACAGAACGGCCATCCAACCGGACGGCGCTCCGCACAGGAGCGGGCGCTGGCGTAAAGGACAAAGTTGGGGCATCGTATCTGTTCTCCTGCCTGGAACGATGAGCCTCCCCACCGCAGACGCCGCGCAGTCCTCCGTTGCGGGGGCACCGTTCGAGGACGAGCAAAGGTCGCGGGCCTTGCGCCGGTACGTGGCGCGGCACAATCAGCAGGCGCTCCTGCTGGCCTTCTGCTCGCTGGCGGCAGCGGCGATCTTGTGGGGGATCATCTACGTGTTCGTGTACTGGTTCAGCCTCGTAGCCATGACCGTCTCACGCGGCACAAATGTGGAAACGGTCAACGACATCAACCGTCCGGACCTCGTCAGCGTGAACTTCCCATGGTGGTTCGGCGCGGGCGCGCTGGCTGTGCTGTTGGTGTCGTGGGTGCTGCGCCGCCGGGTGCGGGTGGAGCGTCTGCGGGAAGCTCGCTGGTATGGGTTGTGGGTGCTCGCGGAGTTGTTCCTGGCGGTTCCCAACGTCACATTTTCTATCTGGGGTAACCTGATGGCGCTCTGCCAGTTACGACAGCAGGAGGCGGTCGAAGCCTGGCGGCTGTTGCGGCGCATGAACGAAGCGGGCGGACGGCTGAGCATGTCCAGTTTGCGGATGGAAATCGAGGACGAGCGGACGCTGAACCGGGTGATTTTCGTCCTGCAACTGGTTGGTCTCGTCGGCGTGCGCGAGTACACGCACGGCTGGTTCCTTTGTCTGCAAAGCCGCGATGCCCTCGCGCTGCTGGGTCAGACCGCGAACTAATCCGGGCGGGTCAGGGCTTGGCGAACGAGATCCAGGGTTTGACCACGGGCGTTGAGCGTGAGCAGATTTCCCTGCCGGTCAAACACCCAAACGGTCGGCAGCGCGTTGATCCCCAGCGAGCGGACCAGTTCGCCTTCCCAGCCCCGCCCGTCGCAGTGCACCGGCCAGCGCAAACCTGCCGCCTTGATGGTCGCGGCTAGCGCGGTGCGATCCCCGTCCAGGCTCAACGTGAAAAACTCGACGGGCTTGCCAGCCAGTTGCACGGCATCCTGTTCCAACCGTGCCAGTTCGTGCAGCGATGGCATCGACCACGAAGCCCAGAAAAGGAGCACTACGACATGGCCCCGGTGAGTGGCCAGATTGATCGGCGCGCCACCCTCCCAAGGCTGCAATTGCACGTCGACCGGATGACCTAGGAACGCGATGCGTTTCAGGTCGTCGTTGATCCGCTTGCGCACGCCTTCGTCTGTCGTGCGGGCAGCGGCCTCTTCGAGCAAGGCCTTCTTCGCTTCAGGCTGCGCGTCGAAGAGCGTGGCGAGTTCCGTCAACAGATTCGGCGTCCGGCGGTCGTCGGGATAAGTGGAGTCGAACTTGCGCACGGTTTGGAGCAAAGCGTCGCGGGCTGAGTCGTCGGTGTGGCCCGACACATCTTCCATGTACTGGCTGATCCGCGCAAACCCCGCGTCCGCTTTGACCGGTTGAGGCGTCGCGGGATCGTTTTCCAAGTCCGAGAGAATTTTGCGTGCCTCTTCCAAAGCGGGCAACTGGCGGGTCAGCCGACCTTTGGCTGCCAAGACAGTCGCCAGACGGATTTCCGCGCTGTAATGGCGCGCATCATCCGGATAATCTTGCGCAAACGCACGGAGCGTCGCTTCCTGCTTGTCGAGGTGCTCGCGGGCAGCCCGTGTCGCCTCTTCCTGCGAATGAAACCGGTTTCCGGGCCCGGCAGCCTGCTGAAGGACAAGTTGCCAGATTTGATCAGCTTCAACAGGCCCCGAAGGTGCCGTCCATGCCCTCTGTGCCGTGATGAGAACCAAACAGCCAACGACTAAATAAACACAGGAACGCAGCCCCATGATCATAGCCTGCGGTTGGTTCGCAGTCGGGACGCCGGTCCCGGTTAGTTGACCGTGGAGGGAGCGTTCTTTTTCTCTTCTTCGGCGATGCGCAGCTTTTGCTGAAGCTCAGCGATTTGTTGCTGGAGGTCCTGCTCAGAGGCAGCAACCGTATTCGCCGGTGTGCTGTAGGGTAATGCTTGGGTAGGCGCAGCGGTCGGTACCGGCGGCGCGTAGGTCTGCCGATCAGCGGCGGCACGCGCCTGCGGGTCCTGCTGGGCACCGCGTAATTCGTGATCGAAATCTTCGCGGGCTTTCTTGAACTCGTTCAAGCTCTGGCCGAGGCCACGAGCAAGTTCAGGCAGTTTCTTGGCACCGAACAGCAACAGCAAAGCTAAGAAAATGAGAAAGCCATCCATGCCCATCAGATTGCCGAGGCTTGCGAGAGGGGTCATCATGATTACTAAGTTACGCGAAATCGCCGGAGTTGCAAAAATAATCGCGGGTTGATTGCAGCCTCACGAATGAGCCGCCACCAAAGAAGGATCGGGGAGACCCCAATCGCGCCACTTTCTCTGGTATTCGTCCCAAGGAAGCAGAACGTATTGCGGGTGGTCTTCGGCGCGGAGGAAACGAATGAGGTTGACCAGTTCCGGCTCCGCCATCGTGGTGCAACCGCTGGTCGGGCGGAGTTCCCCGTTTTTCGTGCGCCGGATGTGAAAGAAAATGGCGCTGCCTGCGCCCGGCACAGGCGGGTCGGAGTTGTGACGGATTTCGACGAGCCAATGATACGCGAAGTCGCCCTGGCGCATTTTCGCTTTGTCAAACCACGTGGGCGGATGCGCAGGGTCGGGAATAGTCACGAAGCGGTTGTAATCTGGAGAGTCGGAATTATCAACCCAGGCGTCGGCAGTCGTGACGGTGTGATAAGGGTATTTCGCACCGTCCGGCAGGGCGGGGTCATAAGTGTAAATCTTGCCGATCTTGAAGATGCCCGCCGGAGCGCGGCCATCGTGCTCCTGTTTGTGCAGTCCGGGCTGGTCCGTGCCCTCGACCCCGCGTCCCCAGGCCAAGCCGTTTTTACCGAACAGCACGGGGACCGCGCCGGAAACCGGTGTCCACGCGCCGTCCGCCCCGCGTTGGAAACGCTGGAGGTGGCCATGCATCGAGTTCCAGTCGGGGGCGATGCCGACGACGAGTTCGCGCACGTCAGCGTCCAGCGCGGTGGCCGTGGAACCGACCCCAAGACAGCCGATGGCGAACAGCAGAAGGGCGAAACGTTTCATGGGTGAAGGAGCGCGCGAATTTGGGCGGCCAGCGCGAAGTGGCGGGCATCTTCGATCACCGGCGGCATAGCAGTGATTTCGGCGGGGAACTCGGGCAGCGTGATCCACGAGCGGCACCCCCCGAAAGAGGGGCGGTCCGGGAACGTCCAGGCCGGGTCGAGCCGGTAGACGCGTCCGAAGGCGCATTGCAAGCCGCGTTGGTCTTCGTACTCGAAACGCTCGCGGACCACTTCCTCGCGCCAGACGTGGAAGGGTTCCAAACGCTGCAACGTGGGCCAATCGTCGATCCACATGGCCCAGTCGAGCACGAAAAAATTTTGGATTGCCACGGTGCCTGCCGGGGCGGGGTCAATCGGAGTCAAAGCAGGCAGGATTTCCGGCCGGATGCGCTCCGCCTGCTGATGGAACTGGGTTGGGAAGAGAAAAAAAGATTCGTGCTTGAAGCGAAAGCCGTCGCGTCCTTCGGCGATGCCGCCCTTGCGGAAAATCAGGCTTTGCCGGCCTTCGTTCAGCGCGGAACAAACGAGGGACCAGTCTTTGAAGCCGATGGCGGGCAGAACCGGGCCTATGACGGCGGAACCGGAGTCGGTAAGTGGGTCGAGAACAATACTCATGGAGACGCACGGATTTATACGCTCAACCCGGCGTGTTCGCAAAAGCCAAGGAGCCGGAAACGGAGCTGGCGATGGCGAAATCGTCACCTGGCGGCGTGTTTTAGCGATTGCGCAATCAGCGTCTGAATTTACGTTCGAGGCTGTGCCGTATCACATCGACTTGCATTGCCACTCGTTTTTCAGCGCCGACGGGGTTTCTAGTCCGGAGGCGTTGATCGCAGCGGCAAAGGAGAAGGGGTTGCACGGGTTTGCGATGACCGATCACAACACCTGCGAGGCTGTCGATTACATGATCGAACGCGGTTTGATGCGCGCCGACGGGCAGCCAGTGGACGGGTTTCTGATTATTCCAGGACAAGAGGTCACGACGGACGAGGGGCATCTGCTCTGCCTTGGCGTGACGGTGCCCAATAATCTGAAAGGCAAACCGGCGTTGGAAGTGTGCAGAATCATCCACGAGGCGGGCGGTCTCGCGGTGCCGCCCCATCCTTACGATATTTTCCGGGCAGGCATTCGCCGGACGGTGCTCGACACGTTGCCTATTGACGCGTTGGAGGTGTTCAACGCGGCCACCACGCTGCATCGCTACAACAAGAAAGCGTTCAAGTATGCGCAGGAACGCGGGTTGCCGATGACCTCGTCCAGCGACGCTCACCACGAGGCGGCTATCGGTGCGGCCTACACCATTTTGGACACGGCGGATTTTACGGTAAAGGGCGTGTTGCGGCAGATCGTAAAGCCCAACCAGCTTAACCAGACCTACCTCAAGACGAAGGACAAGTTCCGTAAGACGTGGAACAACTGGCTGCGTTTGCGTAAGAAGCGGCCCAAAGTCGGCACCTAGAGCGCATCCCGATTGGATTAGCCTTCCATTTGTAGGACGACCGTCCCGGTTGCCAGCAAGGAGAGCGTCCAGTGCTGGCAGCCGGGACGGTCGTCCTACAAATGGAAAACAGGCTCGCTCAAACGAGAAGGGCTTTAGTTAGAATGGATTATCCTTCGATAATCCGCACGCTGTGCAATTTGTCGAGTCTCAGCACCTGACCAGGCTCGTAAACTGGATGCACAGCCGCGTCAGTGAATTTCGTCCCGGCTAACTGTATGCTCCCCCCTTCGATGAGGCGGCGGATGTCACTTCGAGATTTTGTGAGGTCGAATGCTTGCCTGTAAGCAAATTCGACCGCAGAAATGAAATCGCTAAATGATTGCAATTTCGCGCTCTTAATAGTGGGTAATTCAGCCTTGGTGGCGTCGCGTTTGCTGAAGCGTTGCTCGAAATCGGCGCGCGCCGCGCGGGCTTCGTCCTCCGAATGGTAACGGGCCACCAGCCGGGCCGCGAGAGCCTTCTTCGCTTCCATCGGATGCAACGTCGTGGGGAACGGCTCGCCAAGCAGCAATTTGTAATAACGCGCCATCAGCGCGTCGGAAATGCTCATCGTCTTGCCGAACATCTCCACGGGCGGCTCGGCCACACCGATGTAGTTGCCCAGGCTTTTGCTCATCTTCTGCACGCCGTCGGTTCCTTCCAGGATCGGCATGACCATGACCACCTGCGGGGGTTGGCCTTCTTCTTTTTGCAGGTCGCGCGCGACGAGGATGTTAAATAACTGGTCGGTCCCGCCGATTTCCACGTCTGCGCGGACTTTGACCGAGTCCCAGCCTTGCAGGAGCGGATACTGCAACTCGTGCAGACTGACCGGCGTCCCGGCCTGGAAACGCGCCTTGAAATCCTCGCGCTGCATGATCTGCTGCAACGTCACGCGGCTGTTGAGACGGATCACCTCCTCGTAGTTCATCAACTCGAACCATTCGCCGTTGAACACGATTTCCGTGCGCGACGGGTCGAGCACTTTGAAGGCCTGCCGACGGTAGCTTTCGGCGTTGGCCATGACAGCGTCGTGCGTCAACGGTGGGCGCGTGACGGAGCGCCCGCTAGGATCACCGATCATCGCCGTGAAATCGCCGATGATGAGGATCGCCGTGTGGCCGAGGTCTTGGAACTGGCGCAGCTTCTGGAAAACGACCGTGTGGCCGAGATGAATGTCGGGCGCGGTGGGGTCCACCCCGAGCTTGACTCGCAACGGACGGGGCAAGCGCAATTTTTCGAGCAATTCGCTCTCGTTGATGATTTGCGCCGCGCCGCGCCGCAGAATAACCAGCGAATCTTCCGGGGAGGGCTGGTGAGAAATTTTGGACGCGGGCGACACACCGCTGGAACTGCTCATTGGACGGTAGCCGAAGTCACTGGAAGCGCGCGGAGGGCGGGAGCAACGCTGGTCGGGGGCCTTGCGCCGGGCCGACCGTTCGGTTTGTTGAGGATTTCGCGGACCTCGTCGATACTGAGATCCTTCTGGTCGCGGATTTCGTCCAGGGTGCCCTGACGCTTGCCACGGATGACGATCCCCTTTTGCGCGGGCGTGTAATCCCGCAGCAACGAGTTGGCAGATTTCTGACCGGCGGCGGCGTCCGTTACTGAGAGAGCCTTGGTGGCAAAACCCCGGTCCTTCTGCGCGAAGGCATCACTATCGATGGCACGGTCTGCCTTGGTAGCAAACCCGTGGGTTTGGAAACGGTCTTTGTCAGCGAAGGAACGGGTTTGGAACGATCCGTCATTGGAGAACAATTTCGCCGAATGGCTGAAGGCGAACGCATGTACGTCCGCCTGTTTTCCGCCAACGGTGGGACTGGCCGCAAAGGTTTTGCCCGCGAAGTCGGAAGTTTTGGTCCGGTCGGCGTGCAGGATTTCGTCTATGCGCTGCTCTTGAATCTGAGCGTTGGCGCGACTAGCGGCAAACAGCGCGACGCCAAGCAGCAGAAGCACCCAGCGGCGCGGAACGGACGCTACGAGGACCGAGGGGGGAGAAACGACAGTCACAAATCCTAGGTTGGCAAATTCGCCCCCGGTGTGTAAAGCGGTTTATCGCGGCTGTTCACCCGCCGATCAAATTCTTGACCAGCGATTTCTCTTCCCGCAGTTCGGAGATCGTAGAGTCGATTTTCGAGCGGCTGAACTCGTTGACCGGTAGGCCGGGGACAATCTGCCAGGATTTGCCATCCTCGGTGCGGATCGGGAAGGACGTAATCAGACCAGCTTCGACGCCGTAAGCATCGCCGGGCGAGCAAACGGCCACGCTGTTCCAGTCACCGGCGAGCGTCGGGGTGACGAGGGAACGCACCGTGTCCACCACGGCGTTGGCGGCGGAGGCGGCGGAAGATTGCCCCCGGGCCTTGATGATGGCCGCGCCGCGCTGCTGGACGGTGGCGATGAACGGACCTTCGAGCCATGCCTGATCCGTAATGACTTCGGTCGCGGGCTGGCCGTTGATTTTGGCGTTGAAGAAATCGGGGTACTGCGTGGCGGAGTGGTTGCCCCAGATGGCAAGATTCGTCACGTCTTTAACGGCGACCCCAGCCTTCTGTGCGAGCTGCGCCTTGGCGCGGTTTTCGTCGAGCCGGGTCATGGCGAACCAGCGGTCACCGGGCACTTCCTTTGCGTTGTTCATCGCGATCAGGCAATTCGTGTTGCAGGGATTGCCGACCACCAGCACGCGCACGTCCGAGGCGGCGTTCCTGGCGATGGCCTGCCCCTGGCCCGTGAAGATTTTGCCGTTGATCCCGAGCAGGTCCGCGCGTTCCATGCCTGCCTTGCGGGGCACGCTGCCGACCAAGAGCGCCCAGTTTACGTCGCGGAAGCCTTCGGCAAGGTCCGCCGTGGGGATGATCTGGTGCAGCAGCGGGAAGGCGCAGTCGTCGAGTTCCATGGCAACGCCTTCGAGCGCGGGCAGGGCGGGAGCGATTTCGATCAGATGCAGGACAACCGGCTGGTCCGGGCCGAACATGGCTCCCGAGGCGATGCGGAAAAGGAGGGAGTATCCGATCTGACCGGCGGCACCGGTCACGGCGACGTGAAGAGGGGTTTTCATGACTACGGCAGACGTAGAATGAATTCGATGCTTCGTCCAAGGATTTCGTGCCCGGGCTGCAACCCCGGCTCAGGCGTTTACCTTGGCCGGGCGGAAGCCCTGTACCGCCGCGCGGAGGTCAGCGGTCGCCTGGTCCGACGCGCCGGGAACGGCGTAGCGCGACGCAACGTAAAGCCGGGTGATTCGTTCAATCTCGCTGGCGTAAATCGGAGCGGCGGCGACCGCGCGGCGGGAAAAATCGAGAGGTCCTTCGGTGGCGGCCCGCTGCACGCCGACGCTTCTAGCCATCCGCGCGCAGAAACGCTCGTACGACCGGCGCGCCGGATCGACCGGCGGAGGACGGCTCCCACCGATGGCACGCATCCCCAAGACGCCCAGCCCGAGCAGGGAAAAGGCGACGGCCAAGGTCAACGCCGTGCCGCCCAGCAGGTCCAGGTGGGACACGCCGAGCTTTTCCATGACGGTCAACTGCGTATCCTGATCATAGCCCAGGACCAGCGCGTTCCACTGTTGATCGACCGAATCCCACGCCTGCAACCCATTGTGAATGAGCCAGTGGAGACTGCCCGGTGTGTTGAGCGCATTGAGACGGTCGAGGCGCATTTCTTCGGTTAGCGGGCCTTCGCCGAGAAAGGCGGTATAACTCTCCGCGCCATAGCTCACCCGCTCGGGGGCCACCAGGCCCGTTGGGTCTTGCCGCTGCCATCCACGCCCCGTAATAAAAACCTCCGACCAGGCATGAGAATCGGACTGCCGGATCGTGTAATGCCCCACGCCCCAACGGTTGTACTCGCCCCCCTGATAGCCGACGACCACTCGGGCGGGAATGCCCGCCGCGCGGAGCAGCGTGCTGAACGCCGCCGCGTAGTGTTCGCAAAAACCCTGCTTGGACGTGAACAGGAAATAATCGAGCGGATTGTCGGGCGGCAGCAACCCGGGGGTGAGCGTATAGCTGAAACCGCCGGTGCGGAAGAAGCGGCCCGCCGCCTGCACGATTTCCTCGTCGGAATGTGCCTGTTGTTTCCAGCTTTGGGCCAACGCCAGCGCGCGCGGACTGAGGTCGGGCGGCAAGCGCGTGTACCGTCGGCGTTCCATGGGTTCGAGCGGCTCGGCGGCTCCCGGCGACAGGTCCGAGTAAGCGGTGTAGATCGTCGTGTTGAAGACGGGCTTGTCGCTGCGCAGAACACCGGTCTCGAAGACCTGTGCCCGGGCATTCGACGAACCTTTGATGCCCGTGGGCCGGTCCAGCGCAAACAGCCAGCGTTCACCTTGGGGGATCAGAGTGATTTTTTGCTCGATTCCTCGCGCAGCGGGCTGGAAGGCCTGCGGAAGCAATTCGTTCTTCTCGGCGCGCCAAGAGAGCGCGCGCTCGCAGATTTCTAACACAAGTCCGCGCCAGTAGAGTTTGTCGGCGGTGATGGTCTGTCCCGGGGCGAACTCGGCGCGGAAGGCAAGTTCGTTGGACTGAGCCAGGGAACTGAACGAGCCGGGCGTCAGGTGGTCGCTCATCCCGGTTTGCCCCTGCGTGCCGCCTGTGAACTTGCGCAGGAATTCAGCGTGGACCCGCGGGAAAACGACGAAAAGCAAAACGACCAACGGCAAAGATTGCACGACCATCCCCGCCGACAGCCGCAACGCCGGCCAGACCTCACGCCGCCCCCCGCTGTGGCAGCGGATCAGGGCGACGATGTTCGCCGCGACAGGAAGCGCCAGATAGAGGCTCAGCGCGAGCGATTGGTTGAAAAAGAACGCGCTCAACACCATGAAATAGCTCAACAGGGCGACCACCGTGAAATCGCGCGGGGAGCGAAGTTCGAGGATTTTGAGCGAGATCAACGCGACGAGGAACGCCAGCATTCCGGCGGCGGTGGGCCGGGTGCCGAAGGTTTTGAGCAACAGAAAAGCCACCGGCAGGAACACTAGGGTCCGCATCGGCATGGACGGCAACGAGCCGTCGCGCCATTCGGTGCGCAGCCGCCAGCCGACGCAACCGGCGAAGACCAGCAGTGTCCACGGGGGCACCAGACTGATCATCGCGCCCATAATCATCGTCAGGCTGCCTAGCAGCCACGGCAGCGCGAGCCGGAACGCCACTGAAGACGGCGTGGTCAAAGGCCGCAGGGCCGAGCGGCGGCGCGCGGCGCGTTTGAGGAATGGAGCCGTCAGAGTCATGCGCGGTCGGATGCAGGAGCCGATTCGTCGAACCGCGCCAGCGCGGCCAGGCAGCGGTGGTGATGCGAGCGGCCCCGGGCAGGCTCGGCCTCGAAACCCGGCAGGCGCAAACCGAAGGCGAAACCCGCGTGGTCCGCATCGACGATCCAGCGGGAGAGTTGCGACAACCGCGCTTCCGGGTCGGCGAGGTGCGCGACGCCAGCATATTCCAGCCAGACGCGGCGGCTGCCGGTGCCGGAAAACTGCTTGATCAGCAGCGGTTGCCCCCGGGCTACCGCCTTCCAATCGACGTGGCGCTGACTCTCGCCGGTCTGGTACGGGCGCGCGCCCACGTAATCGTCACCGTTCCCGCCGATCCCCGTCACGGCATCGGCGGTGACCGCCGGTCCGGTGGGCAGCGGCAGCGACCCAAGCGGGGACGGGTAAACGAGATAAGCGGTGTCCGTCGGCTCGTAACGCCAGGAGCGGAAAAATCCCATCGGATACACCGTGGTCAGGGCCAGCCGCCCAACCTCGAACTGCCCCCGACGCGGGGCAGGTAGGGTGATTTCGGTGGTCTGCGAGGACTCGCTTTCCAGGTTTCCGAGGGTGGCATGGAATGCTTCCTTGAACACCCGTCCCTTGGGCGAGACTTCCAGGGCCAGCCGGGGTCGGCGCGTCGGGTTGTGAACCTCCACCGGCACCCGGACCGTGTCCCCGGCGAAAACTGGCTCGGGCCGTTCGACGCGCAACCGCAACCCGGCGAGCGCGAAATGCGCGTGGATGGCGGTCACCAGCACCAGACTGCTCAGGAAGAACATCAGCAGGTAGGCCGCGCTATTGTTCTGGCTGATCGCCGCGTACCACGTCGCCGCGAGCACGGCCATCAGCCACACCCAGCTCCGCGTTGGCAGAATGTAGATGCGGTGCGAACTCAAGGCGATGGCGGGGCCTAGCGGATCGGGACGGTTTGCAAAAGGTGGCGGGCCAGTTCCCGTCCGGCGAGTTGGCCCGGCCCGGCGCCGACCTCCAGCCGGTGGGCCATGACCGGGACCGCGACGGCCTGCACGTCTTCGGGCAGCACCATCTCGCGGCCTTGCATCAACGCGGACGCCTGCGCCGCGTGGAGCAGCGACAAACCCGCGCGGGGAGACAGCCCGGTCGGATGCTGCTCGCGGCTCGCTTGCAGCAGATCCTGCAAATAATCCAGTAGGGCGGGGGAAACGTGAACCTCGCGCGCCTGCTCCTGGACCGCGCGCAACTCGTCGCCGCTGATGACTTCCGGCAGCACGGCCAGCAGGTCGCGGCGGCTCTGGCCGGTGAGCATTTCGCGCTCGCTGGCGCGGTTGGGAAAGCCGAGTTCCAAGCGCATGAGAAAACGGTCTAACTGGCTTTCCGGCAACGGAAACGTGCCGATCTGCTGGCGGGGATTCTGCGTGGCGATGACGAAGAACGGCTGCGGCAGCGGGCGGGTGACCCCGTCGGCGGTCACCTGGTATTCCTCCATCGCTTCGAGCAGCGCGCTCTGGGTCTTGGGCGTGGCGCGGTTGACCTCGTCGATGAGAATCACGGGCGCAAAGATCGGACCCGGATGAAACACGAACCGTCCATGCTCGCGGTCGAAGATCGAATTGCCGATGATGTCCGCCGGGAGCAAATCGCTCGTGAACTGGATGCGCCGAAATTGCAGCCCGAGCGAACGGGCGAGCGCCTGGGAAAGCGTCGTTTTCCCCACGCCGGGCACGTCTTCGATCAGCAGGTGCCCCCGGGCAAGCAGGCAAACGACGGCCAGTTGGATCGTTTCTTCCTTGCCGACGATGACATCGCCCAGTTGGGCGACGAGTTGGGTGATCCGGTTTCTCACGAGGGGGGAGGGGGCGGGCAGGGGACGGTCGCTGCCCGGGCCAGGGGGAGGGTTCGCGTGCAAGGTCTGATTCGTGCCGGGAGCCGTGGTCGTCCGTGAGAACATTCCTCCCGCAGAGCAGATCGCGTTCCCTGTCAGCGCGGCGCGGGCACCTGGCGACCGGCGGCTTGCAGCATGGCGCGGATGGCCCGGCTGAGGGTTTTATTCTCGGGATCAGAGGCGAGGGTTTCGACCGTGAGATGCATCCGCTGGCTCCAGTTGGAATCGGCGGCGGTGCCGGGGACGTTGAATCGTTCGTCGCGGGCCAGAAGGTCGGTGATCATGCAGATGGCAATCCAACTGTTCGTGCGGAAAAGCGCCTGCAAAAGCCCCTGGTGAATGCGCTCGTCAAAAGCGGTAGGCTGGTTGAACCCGGGCAGACTGGCGAAATGGCCGAGGCGACGCAGCTCATGGTGGCCCTGGTGCGGGTCTTGGTGCCAGCGGCTCCAGAGGGCACGCAGGGGTTCGTGGTCGTGCGTGCCGTAGGTGGCCAGGGAGAGCCGGGCGTATCCCTCGCCGGGCAGCAGCCCGCCGGTGGAGTGATCCGGCTCCCAGATCGGAATCTTGAAACCCGCGATGCCCAGCGCGGTCAGGTTCGGGCGGACATAGTCAGGCACGGTGCCGAGGTCCTCGCCGATGAGCCGGGTATCGCCCGCCGCCTCCAGGACCATGCGTAGGAGGGCCTCGCCGTCGCGGCAGTTGGCGGCACGGTCTTCCGGGTTATCGTCGGCGCGCGGTTTGAACTGCGGCAACTGGCCCCCAGTGCGCGCCCGGGCCTCGTCGGCGGATAGGGGCAGGAATTCGGCGTTTTTCTCGGGCCGCCACGGAAAACTGTAGATACGGTAGAAGCCGAGGATGTGGTCGATGCGGAAAATGTGGAACAGGTCCCGCACCCCGCCGACCCGCTGCCGCCACCACGCAAAATCATCTTTGCGCATCTCTGACCAATCGTAAACCGGGATGCCCCAATTCTGACCCCATTTCTGCGTGAACGCATCATCCTTGAAGTAAGGTTCGGGCGGCGCACCGCCACACCAACCCGGCTCGAAGAGACGCGAGTTGCCATAGAAGTCGGCGCTGTAGTAGCTGACGCCCAGCGGGATGTCGCCCATCAACGCGACGCCATGTTCCCCGGCGAATTTCTTCAGGTCCTCCCACTGGCCGTAAGCAACCCATTGCACGTAGGCGTAGAAACGTTTCTCCAGGTCGAAGGCCTCCCGCGAGGCTGGCGGCAACGCGTTAGCCCAACGCCAGGCGGCGGCGATTTCCCGTTGCTCGTCCGGCCAGCGGTCCCAGCACTCGGTGTTCCCGTTGCGATCCATCAACGCGCGAAACAGGGTGTAGCTTTCGAGCCACGGAGCGTTGTCCGCGCAAAACCGCTCGAACATTCCGTGCCGGTCCGGGCTTGTCTGCGTGCTGAAATGATCGAACGCGCGCCGCAACAGGCGTTGTTTCAACGGTTTGACCTTCGCGTAATTCACGGGGCCTTCCCGCAGCGGAGCGAGGTCAATTCCGACCAGCACCGCAGCGTGGTCTGCGGGCGTCAGGTCGGGCAACGCGGACGGCGTTAATTCAAGCGTGACCGGGTCCAACGCCATGGAGCTGATGGCATTATAAGGGCTGTTGTCGCCGCCGGTTTCGTTGATCGGCAGGAGCTGCACCAGCGTAAAGCCTGCTTCCGCCGCCCAGCGGATGAAGCGGCGCAGGCTGCCGGTGTCACCGATGCCTTGGTCCTCGGCGGAGCGCAGCGCAAAAACGGGGATCAGAACACCGGCGATGCGTTGTTCAAGCGAGAGGTTTAGCTCCGTGGACATGTTGCGGGCAAACAACGCCGTAAAGTACTACCCGCGCAACCCCGGCAGGATCGATTAGCGGTCGATTCACCCCGCCGCCGACTGCCGCATCGTTTCCACGCAATGCGGGCAGATGCCGTGCGTGAAATCCGTGCCCGTGTGGACGTGCAAATACTCCTCAATGCTGTGCCAGTAGTCCTTGTCGTCGCGCACCCGTTTGCACCAAGCGCAGATCGGCAGCAACTCCTTGAGTTGGCGCACATGGTCCAGCGCGTGCTGGAGGGTTTCCACCTGCTGGGCAAGGGTGCGTTCGAGCGTGACCATCCGCTCGCCTACCTTCAACCGCGCGCGCAGCTCGGTCATGTCGCATGGCTTGGTCACGTAGTCATCGGCGCCCGCCTCGAAACCGGCAGCGACTTCCTCCTTGTTGGTCTTGGCCGTCAGGAGGATGATGTAAGTGTAAGGCCGGTCGGAGCGACGCCGGACGTGCTCGCAAACCTCCGGGCCTTCCAGCCCGGGCATCATCCAATCGACGAGCGCCATCGCCGGAGCATTCTCCCCGGTCAGCGCGGCGACGGCTTCCAGCCCATTCTGCGCGACCGTCACCGAAAACCCCCACGAAGTGAGGTAATGGGATAGGATACGGCGGTAGCGCGCTTCGTCTTCCGCGAGCAGGATACGTTTGGTGCCGGAAGAAGGCAGGTGGGTCAGCATAAGCGGTGGAAGATCATGGGACGACACATCCACGGCAAATATATAAGCAGCTTTCGGTCACCACACGAAAAATATTGTCGGTCCCGGTCCGTTTCGACGGCGCAAATCCGTGGCGTCGTCATTTATACGCGGCGGCCCGTCCGGTCTGAGCGGCACGAATTTAGCTAGCTGTGTATTCGCCATGCTCGGCACCATCGAACGCAAACTCGCCATCGGATTTCTGGCCGCCACCTTGGTGGTCATTGGGATGGGCGGTGGCTTTTATCATGCCACTAGGACGTTTTACGAAAATGACCGTGGGGTGGAAGATGGGTATCACGTCATCGCCGAAGTTGACGGCACGTCGGCTGCCATGCAGGAACTGGAAGCGAGCCAGCGCGGATTTTTTATCTCGGGTGAAGTGAATTTTCTGACGAGCATCCAAAACGATACCAAAGCGTTACCGGAGCGACTGACTCACCTCGCCTCCCTGGTATCGGACCGCCCGGAGCAAGCGACGCGGGTCGCCGACTTACGGCACGCGGTGCAGGCAAAAATCGACGCCGCCCAATACACGGTGGGCGAACGCAAACGCCTGGGCCAAGCCGCGCTGGATCCGCACTATTTCAACCGCAAGGCGCTGGCCACCGCCGCACCCGACGCCGACAGGATCATCGGCGCCTTGAAGACGGCTGCCGAGCAGACCGTCCGGGACTGCACTGCCCTGCGGAAAAGGCATCTCGACCTCGCGTTGTACTTCTCGATCGGACTGGCGGGTCTCCTTTCGGCGCTGCTGGCCATCGTCCATGTCATCGTCTTCCGCGAACTGCGCGCGCGCCACCGGGTGGAAACCGAACTGGGATCTGCCCGCGACGTGGCGCTCAGTTCCGCCAAGACGAAAAGTGAATTCCTGGCCAACATGAGCCACGAAATCCGCACCCCGATGAACGGCATCATCGGCATGACGGGACTGCTCGTAGACACCAAGCTCACCGTGGAACAGCGGGAGTTCGCGGTCACCGTGCAGAACTGCGCCGATTCGCTGCTCACGATCATCAACGACATCCTCGATTTCTCCAAGATCGAGGCTGGCAAGCTGACGTTCGAGTTGTTGGACTTCGACATCCGTCAGGTGGTGGAAAGCACCATCGAAATCCTGGCCGAACGCGCGCAAAGCAAGAACCTGGAGTTGATCAGCCTGATCGACGCCGCGGTGCCCGCCGACCTCTGCGGCGACGCCGGACGGCTGCGCCAGGTGCTGCTCAACCTGTTGTCCAACGCCGTGAAGTTCACGGACAAGGGCGAGGTCTCCCTGCACGTCCGCACCGAAACCGCGACGGAAACCGAGGTGCGGCTGCTTTTTGAAATCGTGGACACTGGGATCGGCCTCGGCGCGGACGCGCAGGCACGCATCTTCCAGCCGTTCTCGCAGGCGGATGGCTCGACGACCCGCAAGTACGGCGGCACCGGGCTGGGGCTGGCGATTTCTCGCGGCCTGGTCGAGCGGATGAACGGGCAGATCGGCGTCACCAGCGAGATCGGGGTCGGCTCCAACTTCTGGTTCACGGCGCAGTTGACTAAACAGGCGAACCCGCCGAGCCGTCCTGCGCGGCGCGCGCCGAATGACCTGCGCGTGCTCGTCGTGGACGACAACGTTGCCTGCTGTCAGGCCTTCGGGGCAATGTTGGAATCGTGGGACATTCAATTTTCCTTCGTCCACAACGGGCGCGACGCCCTCAACGCCATGCGGGCCGCCGGAGCGGCGGGCGAGCCGTTCCAAATCGCTCTGCTGGACATGCAGATGCCCGGCATGAGCGGGTTTGCGCTGACGGAGGAAATCAAGCGCGACCCGGTGTTGGCGGCGACGCAATTGATCATCATGCACACCATCGGGCGGCGCGGCAGTTCGTCGTCGTGGGCCGAGGCGGGCATCAACGGCTACGTGACCAAGCCGGTCAAGCAATCAGCGTTGTTCGACGCCATCATGGACGCGGTGGCGGTGCCGTCCGGGCCGCGCCTGGGGGTAAACACACTGAAACAGCAGACCTTCAAGACGACCACCGAATTGAGCCGTCTGATGATGCGCCCGGTGGCGGCGCCTCGGTTGTCCCACTTCCGCGTGCTGCTGGCCGAGGACAACATGGTCAACCAGAAGGTTGCCCTGCGCCAGTTGCTCAACCTCGGGTTTCGCGCCGACGCCGTGGCCAACGGACGCGAGGTCATCGACGCCTTGGCGCGCATTCCCTACCGGCTCATCTTCATGGATTGCCAGATGCCGGACATGGACGGCTACCAGGCCACGCAGATCATCCGTAATCGCACCGGTCACGGCGACAAAGTGACGATCATCGCCATGACCGCCAACGCCTTGGAAGGCGACCGCGAGACCTGCCTTGCCGCCGGGATGGACGATTACCTGAGCAAGCCCGTCAAACAGGAAGACCTCGAGCGGGTGCTCAGGCGCTGGCTCCCGGCGGAAGCGTTTCCGTCGACCGCGTTGGAAGCCCATTAGGGGCGTCGAAATCGGTAGAAGCCGGGTTTGGGCGCATGTTGAGTGCATCCAGCCCTTTGCAGAGGTGCGTTATGAGGGGGAAGCGCACTACACCAAATCCCACACCATCCCATGGCTACCGAATCCGACAAAGACATTGCAACGTTGAAGACCTACGTCAACGACATGCTCGCACTGCAAAAACATATCCTGGAAGCCACCGAACAGCAGGCGGCCGACAAAAACGTCAAAAGCGAAGCCCAGACCATTGAACTGATCTCCAAGGTCCGGCACACGGTGGCCCAGCAGGTCGAAGACCTGGAAAAGCAGGTCGAACGCTTGGGCAGTGAGACGATGGCGACCGCCAAGGCAGTCGTTGGCCATGTGCTCGGCATTGCCGCCGGTCTTTACGACCACATCCGCAAGGACCCGGTTTCGCGGATGCTGCGCGATGGCTATACCGCGCTCAATATGTCGTCCATCAGCTACACGATGCTGCATACCACCGGCCTGGCGTACCATGATCAGGCGGTCGCCGATCTCGCGCTCGCCCACCTGCAGCAGTTGACGCCGCTGATTATGCGGTACAACGAAATCATTCCCAACGTGGTGGCCGCTGAGCTTTCCGACGAAGGCTCGGGTATTGACACGAGCGTTGGGGCCGAGGCTATCGAGCACACGCAGGAAGCCTGGAAGCCGCAAGGCTAGAGGGAGGACTGCTCCTATCATCCAGATTTGAAAGGGGTGGATACGTTATCCATCCCTTTTTGCATCGGTAGAGCGGCCAAGCGGCTTGTTTCACCACTCCGTCGCCAGCCAAAATCACTTGTGCTGCTGGATGACCTCTAAAAACCGGGGGAAATATCTTTCGGCTTTCGCTTCGCCGACGCCACGGATGCGCCTTCCGGCGTCGAGGTTGCCCGGTTTAAGCCGCGCAAATGCCTTCAAGGTCTCGTCGGAAAAGATGAAGTAGCGCGGCACGTTGCCCATTTCACGCGCGATTTCGTCGCGCTTCTGTTTCAAGGCCACGAGCAGTTTCCCATCGAGCGGCACGAGGGTCTGGTCCTCGTCCTCGGGTAGGTCTCCCAACGCACGCTTGGCCCGCCGCCGGTCCGACGATCCGCCCGAAGTGGCGGCAACTCCCGGCTGATCGCGGTCGGGCCACGCTAACTCGCAAGCGGCTTGGCCGCGCATCACCTGATCGCCCAGCGGGGTCAGGGTGAGCGTCTGATATTCCTTGCCACCGAAGCCAAGGAGCCGGTTTTGCATGAGCAAGTTGGCCTCCACCATTTCACGAAAGAGTTCGTTCACGTAGCTCTTGCCCTCTTCCCGCAAAAGCCCGTAGGTGGAAAGCTGATCGAGCCGGGCGTCGAGCACCGGTTTAGTGCGGCTACCGAGCAGAGCTTCGACAATGCGTCCCCGTCCGAACCGTCCCTGCCAGCCGTCGGTGCCCCGTGTACTCATGCGCGCCACCCCGCTGAGCGCCTTGCGCACCAGGGTCGTCTCATCTTCGGTGCCGACGCGGCGGGTGTGAATGGCGTGATCGGAGCAAACGTCGCAGTTGCCACAACGCTCCGGCTCCGCCTCCCCAAAGTAACGCAGCAGCGTCTGCTGGCGGCAGGCCCGCCCGTAAACGAACTCCACCATGGCCTTGAGCTTGGAGCGGTCCCGGCGTTCCTTCTCCGCCAGGGCGTTCCAATCGAGTTTCAGGTCGAAGGGCCGGACGTTCGGTTGCAAGACACGGGTGCCACGCACGCGCTGGCCGGGCAGATCGAAGCGGTCGAGATAATCAGCGCGGTTCAGGATGCTTAACGCCGCGCCCACCGCCATCTCGTTGTTGGCCGCGCCCTCGGTGTTCAGACGCGACGCGATATCCCGGATCGGCAGCATGACCTCACCCTGCGCGTCTGCCGCATTGAGCAGCACGCCGTAAATTTCCTGGATTACCGGGCGGCTCGGGTTGCTGCCCTCGATGAAGAAATCCTGCACCCGGGTGTCGGCGTAATTGAAATACAATTCGCACACCGCCGGTTCGCCGTCGCGGCCCGCGCGCCCGGCCTCCTGGTAATAAGCTTCCAGGCTGCCGGGGACCTCGAAATGCGCCACGAACCGGATATCCGAACGGTCGATGCCCATGCCGAACGCATTGGTGGCCACGGCCACGTCGTAGCGGCGGCTCATGAACTGGTCTTGCGCCAGGTCCCGTTCCGCCTCGCTGAGTCCGCCGTGGTAGGCGATGGCTTTGATCCCTTTGCCGACCAGCGTCGCGTGGACCGCTTCCACGCGCTTGCGGGTCGAGCAGTAGATGATGCCGGTTTCGTGTTCTTCGATCAGCGCCTGCAAGCGGGCGTACTTCGCCGCCTCCTTCTCGACCTGATGAATGCTCAGGCTCAGGTTGGGCCGGGCAAACCCGGCGACGAATTCCCGGGGGTTCTCCAGTGCCAGTTGCGCGAGGATGTCGCGGCGGACCTCGGGCGTGGCGGTCGCGGTGAAGGCGGCCACCTGCGGCCTGCCCAGCTTGTCGAGCACCTCGCCGAGACGGAAATAATCGGGCCGGAAATCGTGTCCCCACTGGGAGATGCAATGCGCCTCGTCCACGGCAAAGAGCGAGATCGTCACCTGTTCCAGAGCTTCCAAAAACGCGCGGCTGCGAAAGCGTTCCGGCGCGATGTAGACGAGCTTGTAATCGCCCGCAGCCAGTTTGCGAATCCGCGCCTGCTGCTCGCTCAGCGAAAGCGTGCTGTTGATGAGAGCGGCGGGGATGCCGCGCCGCTCCAACGCGTCTACCTGATCTTTCATCAGCGCGATCAGCGGACTCACCACCACGGTGATGCCTTCGAGCATCAGCGCAGGAAGCTGGTAACAGAGCGACTTGCCGCCGCCGGTCGGCATCACCACCAGGGAATCATGTCCTGCCAGGATGGAACCGATTACCTCCTCCTGCGCGTCGAGAAATTCGCGGAATCCGAAGTACTTTTCGAGCAGTTGATGGGGGTCGGGTTTCATCGCGCCAACAGGCTTGGTAATCATACATCAGCGCGACCGGGACGGAAACTGGTTCTCGTACTTGGCGGGTGGCGGCTGCCTTGACAGCGGTCCCGTCGCGCCGGATGGGAACCGCCCGCCATGCTGCCCGCTTTCCTTACCGCCTTGTTCTTCGCGTTGTCGGCGATCTTCGCGCACCGGACGACCCGGCTGGTGGGAGTTTCGGCGGCAAACTTTGCGCGCCTGGCCTTTGCCGGAGCAATACTGGCGGTCTGGGCGCACGGCTTCGGCGGCGGGCTGCACGGCGCGGGGCTGCCGACGTTCATCGTGAGCGGGATGATCGGTTTCGGCATGGGCGATCTGGGCTTGTTCGCCGCGCTGCCGCTGTTGGGTTCCCGCCTGACGACGCTGATGGTGCAATGTCTGGCCGCGCCGTTGGCTGCGCTAATCGAATGGCTCTGGCTCGGCACGAAACTGGATGCGCCGGAGCTGCTCTGCGGCGGCGCGATCCTGCTGGGTGTTGGCCTGGCGGTCTCTCCCGGACGCCGCCCGGTCGAAGTCGCCACGGAACCAACGTCCGACCGGAACCGGGGTTTACTCTTCGGGTTGATCGCCGCGCTCGGTCAGGCGGGGGGAGCCGTGGTCAGCCGCAAGGCGCATGCCCTCTCGCAGGCTGCTGGCTACTCCATCGACGGCGGGACGGCAGCGTACCAGCGGGCCATCGGTGGATTGGCGGTGGTGGGCGCGGCCTATTTCCTTTCCCGGCGCGGGGGACGAGGTTTTCCCACGCCGCAATGGAAGGTCGCCTGGCCTTGGATCGCCGCCAACAGTTTGGCTGGTGCGGTCATCGGGGTCAGTTGCTATCAGTGGGCCTTGGCGGCGACGCCCAGCGCCATCGTGATGCCCATCGTTGCGCTCACGCCATTGCTCGTCGTGCCCTTTGCCTTCTTCATCGAACGCGAGCGGCCCAGCGTGCGCTCACTCGCGGGCGGTGCCGTGGCGGTAGCGGCGACCGCGACGCTAGCGTATTTCCGGCGCTAGCGCCAACGCCACTCGGGCGTCAAATTCACGTTTTCGGCAGCGATCCCTTCCAGACCCGCCGCGCGCAAAAGATATTGGACCCCTTCGCGGCTTTCCATCGTTTCGCGCAGGCTGCGGGCAAAGAGTTCGACGTACTCCTTGTAGGATTCGAGCGAGAGTTTGCCTTGAGTGACGTAGGACGCCAACACCTCGTCATGATGGTCGATCAAATCGAACAGCGATTTTTTGAGCGCTGCGCGCATCACCGGGTCCACCACCACCTTGAAGGGGCTGGAAGAAGGGTCGATGACCGGCGATACGTCGCGGCCTACGGCTTCCACCGGCATCAAGGCGTATTTCGAGTCGATTTCCATAAGTCTGTCTCGCTATACCACCGCCGACCCGGGCTTCCAAAAGATTTCTTCCCCGGGGGAGCGTCGGGGTGCTAGTTTTCCGCCGATGACCCTGAACCTGCTCCAGCGATTGCTCACGGGATTCTTGTGCGTCGGGCTGCTGCTGTCGGCCACGGGTTGCGCGAAGAAAAAATCCAACCAGCTTGTCATCGGCATGGAGTTGGCCTATCCGCCGTTCGAGATGACCGACGAACACAACCAGCCCGCCGGTATCAGCGTGGAGATGGCGCGGGCCATGGCGGCGTTTCTGCACAAGGAACTGGTCGTGCAAAACACGGCGTTCGTCGGGTTAATCCCCGCGCTGAAAACCGGCAAGATCGACCTCGCCATCTCCTCGATGACAGTGACGGACGACCGCCGCAAATCCATCGACTTTTCCGATCCGTACATGCACACCGGCATCTGCGCGCTGCTCGGCGCGCAATCTGACGTGCAGACCGTGGAAGACCTCAACCAGCCGGGCCGCACCGTGGTCGTGAAGGAAGGGACCACCGGATTCACCTATGCGCGGGAATACCTGCCCAAGGCGCGGTTGTTACAAGTCAGCGAAGAATCGGCGTGTAAACTGGAAGTCATTCAGGGCAAGGCGGATGCGTTTATCTACGATCAGATGTCCATCTACCAGATTCACAAGCAGAATCCCACGACCACCCGCGCCATCCTCAAACCGATCCGCCAGGAATCGTGGGCCGTCGGCGTGCGCAAGGGGAACGACGCGTTGCGTGAGCAAGTCAATGCCTTCCTGGCCGACTTCAAGGCCAAACACGGACTCGAAACCCTGGGGGACAAGTACATTCACGACAAGGATGCGTTCAAGGACATGGGATTTCCCTTCTCGTTCTAGTCGCTGACGCATGGTTCCCGATCCGACGCTCCGTTTTTCCAGCCGCGTGGAAAACTACGTCAAGTATCGCCCCGATTATCCTCTGGCGGTGCTTGCCGCGCTCCGCAAACATCGCGGCCTCGCCCCGGATGCCTTGGTGGCGGACATCGGGTCGGGCACCGGTATTTTCAGTGAGATGTTGCTGAAAAACGGCAACCCGGTTTTCGGGGTGGAGCCGAACGCCGAAATGCGCGTCGCCGCCGAGCGTTTGTTGGCTGGGCATCCCCGGTTCACCAGTGTGGACGGCACCGCCGAAGCAACGACCCTGCCGGACCAAAGCGTTTCGTTGATCACCGCCGCACAGGCGTTTCACTGGTTCGACCGCGAACATACCCGCCCGGAACTCGTCCGAATTTTGCGGCCTGGCGGCTGGCTCGCGCTGATCTGGAACGTCCGGCAGCTCGATTCGACCCCATTTCTGCGCGCTTACGAAAATCTCTTGGAAACCTACGGGACGGATTATTCCGAAGTCCGCGATCAACACCCCGATCTCCAGCAAATACAGGCTTTTGTCGGATCTGCCCCGGTGACGATGATCACCGTGGAACATCGGCAGCCCTTCGATTTGCACGGTCTCACGGGCCGGTTGTTATCGTCGTCCTATGCGCCGGAGCCGGGCCATCCAAATTACGAACCGATGCTCGCGCGGCTCGCGGCGATCTTTCAAGGGCACCAGCAGTCGGGAATCGTGTCGTTCGATTACGACACCCAATTATATACCGCGCAACTTGCGGTGACGTGAGTTACGCCGGTCCATCGGGCGTCGGGCGCATCTGCCGCTGGGCGGCGCACAAGCACCCGCCGAACACAACGATCAGGCCGGAAACGTAGGTCCAGAGCATCAGCGCGATCACCCCGCCAAAGGTTCCGTACACCGCGTTGAAATTCGTGATGTGCGTCGTGTAAAATACGAAAAGCTGCTGGCAAATTTGCAGCAGGGCAGTCACGAGCAAAGCCGGAATCCAGACCATGGAAAACGTCACGTTGGCGCGCTTTCTGGGAGCCAGTTTATAGAACAGCAAAAAGCCGTAAAACAGCACGGCAACAGGAATCAGAACCCTCAGAAAGCCGAACAGTGCGGCGGTCCATTCTCCGCCGAGATCCAGGTATTTCTGTACGATGCCGAGGATCACCGGCACGACCACGCCCAGCAGCAGCGCGCTCAGGACGATCCCCAGCATCAGGAGATTCTTCAACGGCAACTTCCACCAGTTCAGGGGATGGTTACCCCACGCCTGGTTGACGGCGCTGACGAGTGATTGGAAAAAGCCCATTCCGCTCCAAACCAACCCGACGAGTGCCACGAGACCCAGTTGGCCCCGGGTCTTCATCACGTTGCTGACCGTGGTATGGATCGTTTCCTGCATCCCGTAACTCACTGGAAGGTAGGCATCCACGTTACGAACGATGTACGTGAAAGCCTTCTCCTTGGCAGCCTGCTCACCGACGAAGTGTGTCGCCACGTCAGTGCCCAGCGTCACCAGTAACAACAAGAGAGGCACGAGCGAGAAGAACGCGTAATACGCGAACGACGCTGACCAGACGGTCCCGTTGATCTCGGAAAAATTGAGCCCTGCCGTTTTGACCCATTTCCAAAGGGCAGCAGCCGATTGGGTAGGGGGACGCTTTGACGCGAACCTTTCCGGCACCGCCGCAACGACAGGGGCGGAATTCACATCACTAACGCTTTGCTCAGCCATCACAAATGGGTGTCGAACCCCAGGTCAAAGTCCCTTCTTGACCTTCTGTTCGACGGGTCGCTCGACGTGGCCGCCGAACCCCTTGCGCATCGCCGAAAGCATTTTCTCCGCGAACGTGTGCTCGTGCCGCGAGCGGAATCTCGTATAGAGCGCGGAGGAAAGCACGTCAGCAGCGACCCCTTCTTCGATGGCTGCTTGGATTGTCCAACGGCCTTCGCCCGAGTCCTCGACGAACCCGCTGTACTCTTGGAGTTGTGGACTCGTGAGCAAAGCCTCGGCGGTCAGATCGAGCAGCCAAGACGAAACCACGCTGCCACGCCGCCACAGTTCGGAGATTTCCGGCAGATCGAGATCGTAGCTCAGGCCCGCTTTCAGCTCGGGGTTGTTCGCGCCGCGCATGATATCGAATCCTTCCGCGTAGGCCTGCATCAGACCGTACTCGATGCCGTTGTGAACCATTTTGACGAAATGCCCGGCCCCGGGACCCCCGCAATGCAGATAGCCTTTCTCGGCGGTGCCTTTGTTCGGGTCGCGCCCGGGTGTGCGCGAAACATCGCCCATGCCCGGCGCGAGGGTGGCGAAGATCGGCTCCAGACGCTGGTAAGCCGACGCGTCGCCGCCGATCATCAGACAGTACCCGCGCTCAACTCCCCAGATGCCGCCGCTCGTGCCGCAATCCAGATAGGTCAGACCTTTATCCTTTAAAATGCCCGCGCGGCGCACGTCGTCTTTGTAGAAGGAGTTCCCGCCGTCGATGATCGTGTCACCGGCACTCAACAACTCGGCTAGCGCGAGCACGCTTTGCTCCGTGGGATCGCCGGCGGGGACCATGATCCACACCGCCCGGGGAGCAGCCAGTTTCTGCACGAGGTCTTCGAGCGAATCCGCGCCGATGGCCCCTTCCTTGGTCAAGGCGGCGATGTTGTCCTTGTTGTGGTCGAAGACGACGCACTCGTGCTGATTCTTCATCAGGCGACGCACCATGTTCGCGCCCATCCGCCCCAGACCGATCATTGCAATTTGCATAACGTATTTTCCCGCCTCGTGGTACGGAGAGAGTTCGCGCCCGGAGAACCCGTTGGTTGCGTGGCGGGACGGATCGCTGTTTCCTCCGGTCAACCTTCGGCATGGTCCCGCAGCCAGCGGCGGGTGCGGGCCTGTCGGTCCGCGAACATGAACATGAACTGCAAGCGTCCCGCCGTTTCGCCGAAAATCTTCCCCAACCAGCCACCCGGGAACTGGTAGCTGACATGGTCGGTCATGCGCGTCCTGGACGCGTCGAGACGGTGAAACTCATGCTGGTGTCGCCAGAAGGAAAAAGGGCTGTGCAACGCCTCGTCCACCAGCCGGTCAGGCGCAGCGACTTCTCGCCAGACGCCTCGCCAACGCAACGGCAAAACGCCGAAAAATTTCACCGCGATCTCGAATTCCTCGCCGATGCGCGCGGGAGCGGCGATTCGCGCCTCGACCGACTGCCACGACGGCGAAATTTTCGAGACGTTGCGCGGGTCGGCATGGAAGGCGTAAACCTGCTCAATCGGAGCCTCGATTTCCACCGTGCGGCGATATTCGCACGACAGCGGTCTCAAGCAGCGGTCGGGTCGGAGGGTAATTCGATGTGAACGACGGAAATTTCGGCCGTGGGACGCTCATCGCCCTCGCCGGTTTTGACCCCCTCGACGGAATCGGTGTCAACGTGGACTGGCGTGGATGTTTCCACCACACCAAGCTCGTCAAGCTGGTTCCCCTCGTGATGGGTCCCCGCTTCGGGTGCCGCTGATTCCAGAACGGAAGCAGTTTCTGCCTGGGCATCTGCTTCAGTGGTTGCCGGTTCCGGTGATTCCTCCTCGAATTCCGATTCGTCGACGACTTCGGCCGCTTCGACCGGTTTTGCGTCGGCAGTCGATTTCTGCTTTGCGGCAGGGCGGGGAGCGTTCGGCTCTTCCTTCGGCTTCGGCGGCAAGGGCAAATCGAACGTCCCGTTGTGGAATTCGATGATGTGCCCGGATTGCACCAGAAAACGCAGGTCTGCCGCCAACGCCGCCTTGGCTTTGGCCATCGGGTCTTCCGTGGCCGGTGCCAACGATTCGATGGCCGGAGCCGGGGCCTCCGCCGATGCCGGCTCGACGTTCTCCTCCGTGGGGACGGCGGCCTCGGTCGACGCCGCTACTGACTCCGCCGCCGGAACCGGAACGAAGGGTTGCAAGTCGGTCTTCGGAGCGGACACCTCTCCCAGACTGCGGGCCAGCACGCGCTCGGCCAGTGCCTTGCGGGTGCAGAGAGGCGATCCGGCAATCGTCTCCAGAATCACTTTCACGTTGTCGGACACCGCCCCGTGCGCGACAAACGGCGTCGGGCGAGCGAGCGAGACGTACACGACTCGCTTGCGGTGCTTGAAGATGTGTAGCCCGGCGTTCTGCAACCCCTGGCGCAAGAGCTGGACGAACTGGGCCGGATAGCGCAACTCCTGTTCGTGCGCTTGGCGGATGGCTTGCATCATCGACGGCTCGGGCAGCGTGCGGGCGACGGAACCATGCACGCTCAACGTCGTGCCGGTGCGCAGCAAACCGTCGAGGTAATGCTGACGAAAATGCTGGCGCGCTTCCGCCAGATTTTGCAACACCGTGGGTGTTTCTTCACGAGTGCTGATGGTCGTGGTCGTGCGCGCCTCTTCCTTCCATCGCTCGACGAGCGCGGGGTCCGTCGAAACCTCGATGTTGCGGCGGAAATCCTCGAACGACATGCGGCGGCTGTAGCGGCTGTCGTAGAGCGCCCGTAGGGCAGGCTGGTACGCGTGATAGTTCGTCGGTCCAAGCAACGCGCCGCTCAAACGTTCGCGGGCGACATTGGTAAAATTTCCTTTGAGCGGCTCCTTCTGCACGGTCTGCTCGACGTAAAATTCGTCTTTCTTCGCGTCGAAGGCGATCTTCTCCAGTGTTTGCCGGTCCAGGGTAATCGGGCCGTCTTCACCGAGTTGATAGAGCATCGCGCCACCGGCAACCGTGTCGGGCGAGAGTTTGAACTGGACCAGGTGTCGCTCGGGTTCCTGCAAGAACATGCGCGCCAGCCCGAACAGTGGGTAGGCGAGATGGGTCGAACGGATCTGCTTGTTGATGCTGACCAGACAACGCTCGTCGGGCACGAACTCAACCTGCACCGGCGCGGGTGCCGCCGGGGCCTGCGGCTGACCACCGGCAGCTGCGCGGTCATCGCGGAACGGACGCCGGTCATCCCGGCGCGGCGGTGGCCCGGAACGGCGGTCATCCCGCCCACGGTTCGGCGGTCCGCCGGAACCGCCACTTCGAGGACCACTCGAACGGTCACGCCCGCCGAAACCGCCCGGACGGCTGTCGCGCCCGCGTCCGGACCTTTCCTCGGTCGGGTAATCGTGCGAGGCGTACTGCTTGGAAGGAGCCGGTCCTTCTTCCCTCAGCCAGTCAGGCAGGAGGCGCAGTTCATCCAGATTGATCGGCGACGGATCAGAGTCGTTCATAACGCTTGGTCGGGGGTCGGACACACGGCGCGCAACCAAGGCGACCGGGGCAGGCGGGCAAATTCAGGTGGAGCGCACCATCCCATCAACCCGGGTGGCGCGCAAGCCCGCGACCCGCCGGACCGGGAAAGCGCAGCCGGCAGTTGCAAAATTTATTTAGTTGCGGAATATAGCGCGGCTCATTACAGAAGCATCGTCCGTTCTACACACCGCACCCGAGACCGCCACCCCAAGCGCCCACCATCTTATGGCTGACAAATCCGTTGAAGAGAAAGTAAAGGAAATCATCGTCGAGCAACTCGGCGTCACCCCCGAGCAGGTCACCCCGCAGGCTTCGTTCATCGAAGACCTCGGCGCTGACTCGCTCGACACCGTCGAACTCGTCATGGCCTTCGAAGAAGAATTCGGCGTGGAAGTCCCCGACGAGGACGCCGAGAAGCTCTTGACCGTTGGCGACGTGACCAAGTACATCGAGAACAAAGCCCCCGGCAAATAAGCGTTCCTCGGCGGCTCGCACCGCCGGAACGTCCAACCAGATCAACCCGTGACGCGGCTTCGCGCACGGGTTTTTTCGTCGGTTGGACCGCCGGTTTTCCGGGGTCCGGCGCGAAGTTTGCGTTGGCGAACCGCCGGAAGCTCCGTTACGTTCCGCGCTCATGTTCACCGCCGACGATTTCCAATACGCGTTGGAAAATACCCGCCTGCTCCTCGGGCCGCGCAGGCAGATCGAAACCTTCGGCAGCACGCGTTTTCGTTTTCACCTACTCACCGAATCCATGGATCGGGTCAATGAGGTGCGCATCCGTGACGGCACGATCCACGCCGAGCGTCCCCAACTGCTCACGCCCGAGCACCATGCCCATCTTCTATTGGAGAATTTCGGCGAAAAAGCCGGTGAGTTTGCCGAGTGGCTGCGCCGTTCGGGTCGTCCACTGGCGGCGATCTTGAAGTACGGGTTCCAGTTTCGGCGTTCGGAGGTCACGGAAAGCGTGGTCCACGATTCCTTCGATTCCGTGAGCGAGCGCATCCGAGCAGAAGTCGCAGCAACCCAGAACGCCGAACCGCTCAGCGCGGTGCTTCAGGGTATCGAAGATGCCTGGGAAGTGTGCCTTTTGAAATTTACGATGGATCTCGTCCAAGGCTCCAGCGATGGGAACGTTGGTGATCTGCGTCGGCGCGGTCTGCTGTGAAGTGCCTCATCCCACGGTTTAGACGGAGGTCCCTCGTGCCATGATCAACTTGTTCAAGGCGCTGATCATTCTGGCCCTGCTTGGCGCCATCGGCGGCGGCGCTTACGGCGCATACTATCTGCTGGTGCAACGCACCCAGTTGCGGGACCAGGCGGAACGCGCGGCCGAGGCGGCAGTTCCCGCTGGCCAGCCCACTCCCGACCCCTCCACGCCGGATTTTGAGAAGGCGCAGGCCGTCAAACGCGACTCGAACGACGCCAACGCCAGCCGCGCCGCGCTTGAAGCGTTCATGGTGCGCTATCCCGACAGTTCGCATCACGACGAAGCGGAAACCCTGCTCGGCAATGTCAACCTAGGGGAACTTTTCGACGGCCACCCCGGCCCGAACAAAACTGAATACATCGTCCAGCGCGGCGAGGTGCTCGACCGCGTCGCCCATAAAACCAAGAGTGATCCCGAACTCATTTACGAGGCGAACAATCTTGAACGCGTCATGCTGCGCATCGGGCAGAAATTGCAGATTCCGCAGGTGGATTTCTCCATCGAAGTCCATCTCGCGCCGAAGAAGCTGACGGTGCTCGACCACGGCAAATTCTTCAAAAGCTATCCGCTGCTGGACGCCCGGCCTCTGCCGAAAAAAACTCCCGAAATTCGCACCAAAGTGCAGGAGAAAATCGCCACCCGCGACGGTCGCCGCGTCGTCTTTGGCTCCAAGGAATACGGCGGCAGCCTGCGCTCGCTCACTCTGTCGGGTCAGCCGGGGTTCACCATTTTCGCCCAATCCGACGGCAGTCCGGGAACGGGGCCAGCCAAGCCGCCGGGCAGCGGACTGGCGCTGGTACCATCCGATGCGGAGGAACTCCATGCGCTGGCAAGTCCTGGCACCCCGGTCAGGATCACCACGAAATAACTCCCCTCGATCATCCGGCTGTCGAAGCGGCAGGCGTTTACCGTCAGTTGCATTTCCGCTTTCTAGCCTTTTCTTACCGTCTCGCCCCACCATGATGAACGTCACCCCCTTGGATTTCGAAAAGCCGATCATTGAACTGGCGAAGAAGCTCGAAGACCTCAAAAAGCACCTGCGCGGCCACGATCTTGATCTCGACCCCGAGGTCCAGCGCATCGCGGCCCACATCGAAAAAACGAAGAGGCAGATTTTTGCCAACCTCGATCCCTGGCAGCGTGTGCAGATCGCCCGACACCCCCAACGCCCATACGCCCTGGATTATCTGAAGCTTTGCTTCACTGACTTTGTCGAATTGCACGGTGACCGCCTCTTTGCCGACGACCGCGCCCTGATCGGTGGTCTGGCTACCTTGGACGGGCATCGTTGCGTGGTCATCGCCCACCAGAAGGGGCGTGACACCAGAGAAAACATCCAACGCAACTTCGGTTGCGCGCACCCCGAGGGCTATCGCAAGGCGTTGCGCTTGATGCGGATAGCTGAAAAATTCCAACTGCCGCTCATCAGCCTGATCGATACCCCCGGCGCTTATCCCGGCATCGGGGCCGAGGAACGCCACGTCGCGGAAGCCATCGCCGTCAACCTGCGCGAGATGATGGTCCTGCGCGTGCCGAGCATTGCCGTGGTCATCGGCGAGGGCGGGTCCGGCGGAGCCTTGGGCATCGGCGTGGCTGACCGCGTCTTGATGCTGGAATATGCTTGGTACTCCGTCATCAGCCCGGAGGGCGGCGCGGCCATCTTGTGGAAAAGTGGCAACCAGCGCGCAGCGGCGGCGGACGCTCTCAAGATGGGCGCAAAGGAACTCAGCGGTTTCGGTCTGGTAGACGGAGTGATCCCCGAACCATTAGGCGGCGCGCACCAGGACCACGCGGCGGCAGCGACGAATCTACAAACCGCCTTGCTTACTCACCTGCGAGAATTAGCTGGGATTCCGCTCAAGCAATTGTTGCCCTCGCGCTACCGCAAATTTCGCTCGTTTGGCCGGTTCACCGAACCGACGCGAAACCCGGAGTCCGGCACTTTTCACTAGCCCTTGCCGTGCCGGGCTATTTGAACATCGGGTCCCAGTTCCCCTTGTCGTCCGCCGTTCCGGCGATCCGGTCTTTTCCCTTGGAATAAATGTCGTAACCCTGCGGATTCTTCACCCCGGGATAGACATAGACGTAGTCACTGCCCCACGGGTCTTTAGGCAATTGTTTCAGCCCTTGATACCAACGCATCGGCTTCGGCTCGGTATCCGGCATGGTAACCAGTGCCTGCAAGCCTTGTTCGCTCGTCGGGGCTGCTCCGCCGAAGTTCTCGTAGCTTTGCAGCGCCATGTCAAACGCCTTGAAATCCGCCATAATTTTTGCGTCCTGGCCCGCGCCGATCTGCCCGCCGAGGAAGTAAAATCCCGTGCTCAGCAGCAGTGCGATGATCGCTACCACCAGCATGATTTCGAGGAGAGTGAAAGCTCCACGCTGCGAATGTTTAACGGTTTTCATACGGAGTCGGGGCAGGGACGAGCACCGTGTCCAGCTTGTCCCAAGGGTATTTGAGTTGCAGGGAAACAGAGCGAATCGCCACGGAATCAGTGGTATTTGACAGCTTGACAGTCAGATTGTTCAATCCGGCGGTCAGGAGCGCGACGGGAATCAGTTTCTGTACCCGCAGCCAACCGGCATAACGAAAGCCGGGTTGTGCCTCCGCTTCCCGCGCTTCGCTCTGGAAAGCCGGGTCCGCGAGGTCGGGTAGATAAAATTCCGCCGCTCCGAACGACCGTCCGTTCACCACGAGCGCCGGTGGGACGTCGGTCGCCGCGCCGAGCACTTCAAAGCTCACCAACGCCAGCAGCGGCGGGTGTTCCAACTCGAACTCGAACTTCTGGGACGGCGACATGTCGGGGGTCAGCGACAGGGGCTGACTCCCCTGCAATTTGGCCACGATGGTCCCGAACAGATAGGTGTCATCGCGGTGGGTGCGGATCGACGGCAGCACGCCGAACGGCTGTCGCGCCACCTCCCGGCTGGGGAAATCACTCGGCTGCAAGACCTCGGTGGGTTCCATCCAGCTCAGGAAAACGCCGCGTACCTGCGAGCCGTCGCCGGGAGCTTCGATTTCCAGATAATTGACCCCGCGCATGAAGACCGTTTGCACCTCGGACGAAGGCAACCCCAAGCCCTCGCCGAGTGGCTTGGACATCATCTTGTCTCCCAATTCGTTCCAAATGGTGACCCGGGGCCGGGGACCGGTCGCTTTATCCTCGAAGAACACCCGGATCTGCAAATGATCCGAGGCGGCTGGCGGGTGCTGCAAACGAATGCGAAAGACTGACTGACTTTTGTCGATGCCCGTTCCGGCAGCGAGTGGGTGATCGTCGGTCGCCCGGTCGGTGCTTGTTTTCTCGGACGGAACGAAATCGAAGGATTCGACCCACGGCGGCGCGCTCTGCGGCGCGGTGCCCGCCACCGCCGGACGGAAGTCGAGATACGTCGAAAGGGGATGCCGCCGGGCGCGCAGTTCCTGGCCGTACCCATGGAGAACGCTCCCCAGGGCAAGGAACAGGGCAAGGCAATATGGGCGGGGGAACACAGGAAAAAGTATGCGGCGCGACCGCGCGCAGATTATTGACGACGCCTTACCGGAATCAAGCGAACAAATCCTTCCTTGGCAGCCTCGCCCTGATCAATGGACATGCGTGGACAGATTGGCCGATACGCTGAATACCGCGCTGATAATACTGAAAACCACCGCCCCGACCAGGATGGCGATGAACACGATGATGATCGGCGGGATGATGGCCGTGGCCACCTGGATGCGTTGATCCAACTCCTTTTCGTATACGTCAGCAACCATCTGCATCGTTTCGGCAAACCGGCCCGATTGCTCGCCGACGGCCATCATGTCGACGTAAAGCTCTGGGAAGACCGCCTGCCGCGACAGGGCGGTGGACAGGCTCGAACCGTCGATGAGCGCGGCGCGCGTTTCCGCCATGCGCGCTTTGAGATAGGTGTTGCCCGACATGTCTTCGAGCAATTCCATCGTGCGCAGCAACGTCACGCCGTTCTGTAACAGGGTGCCCATCGTCCGGGCGAACTGCGCGAAAAACTGGTAGCTGACTACCGCTCCGAACCCCGGCACCGCGAGCCGGATCCGGTCCCAAGTCATCCGGCCCTCGACCGTGCGAGTCAGCATTTTGAATAGCGCATAAGACAGAATGCCCACCGCCACTGCCAGCCACCAATATTGGACGATGAATTGATTCGCCCCGATCAACATCCGCGTAGCCAAGGGCAATTGATTGCCACCGCTCGTGTTGGAGAAAAAATCTTTCAGCTTCGGCACCATCACCGTGATGAAAATGATGATCAGCCCAACACCCGCCAGCACCAGAAACGCCGGATAGATGAGGGCCTGTTTCACGCGGTCACGCAGCAACTTCATGCTGGTGAGATGTTTCACCAGCCGGGATAGGATGTCCGAGAGCGCGCCGCTGGCCTCTCCCGCCATGACGAGGTTGACGTACAGAGGCGAGAAGATTTTCGGGTATTCCCGCAGCGCCTGCGAAAAACTGCGCCCCTCGATCAATCCCTGGTGCAACGCCGCCGTCAACCGCTGCAAGGAGGGTTGCTTGAGCCGTTTGACCAGCACGCCGAGCGCCTCGTCGAGCGTCATGCCGACGGAAAGCAGATAGGCAAGCTGCTCCGTGAAGAAGAGCCGCTGGCCGTGCGTAATGGAGAGCGATGCAGGCTGGGTCACCGGCGCGGGGGCCGACGTGACCGCCGCCGTTGCTTTCGCGGCGACCCCGCTTCCGCCAGCCAGCGCGGAGGTCAGCCCGCCTGGAAATATCCCCGCCTTGGTTAAGGGCGCGCCACCCTCATCGGCGGCCGCTTCGATCTTGATCGGTACGCAACGTCGCTGCTCCACCGCCAGAATCGCCCCAGCGCGGTCATTGGCTTCGACGCTACCTTGAACGAGTTGACCCTGAGCGTCGCGGGCGCGGTAGTTGAACCGGGGCATGGGAGAACAAACGGCGTGCTTCCGCCAACAAAGCACGAAACCGCGCCTCGCAACAGGGCACTCCTGGCAGATTCACTTGGCCCAGGGCCGGTTCGCACCGGTAAAACGGAACGGTTTCGGAGCAGAAATGATTTGCCAATCGCACGTTCGCGTTAATCTTGGCTGTCCATTTTTCAACGTTCCACCGCGCACTCCCAAATTTAAAAGTTTTATGGCCAACATCGTTCTCGTCGGAGCGCAGTGGGGCGACGAAGGCAAGGGCAAGATCATTGATGTGCTCACCGGCAAGTCGCACATCGTCGTCCGCAGCCAGGGGGGCAACAACGCGGGGCACACCATTGTGCACGGCGACCGCAAATTCGTTTTGCACCTGATTCCCTCCGGCATCCTGCGCCCGGGAAAGGTGTGCGTGATCGGCAACGGTGTGGTCGTGGATGCCGTTGCGCTCGTGGGCGAGATTGAAGGCCTGCGCGGCCAAGGCGTTCCCGTGGAGAACAATCTGCTCATCAGCGATTGTGCGCACCTCGTTCTCCCGTATCACCGCCTCATCGACGAGAGCCGCGAGTTGCTCAAGGGTCGCCAGAAGCTCGGCACCACCAAACGCGGCATCGGCCCGGCTTATGGCGACAAGGCGGCGCGGACGGGCTTGCGGGTGTCCGACCTGATGCAGCCCGCCGTCTTCTCGGCCAAACTCAAGGCGCGGGTCCGCGAGGCCAACCAGATTCTGAGCGCCTTTGGCACGAAGCCGGTCAACTTCAAACAGGTGGAAACCGCCTACCTCGCCGCCGGTGAGACGCTGCGTCCTTTCGTGACGAACACGGTCGTCTACCTGCACAACGCCCTCGCGGCCCGCAAGAAAATCCTGTTCGAGGGTGCGCAGGGCACGTTCCTCGACCTGGATCACGGCACTTATCCCTACGTCACGTCGTCCAACACGACCGCAGGCGGGGCCTGCACCGGATCGGGCGTGCCGCCGCACCGCGTGGACGAGGTAATCGGCGTGATGAAAGCCTACACTACCCGGGTGGGCGAGGGGCCTTTCCCGAGCGAGGATGCTGGTATCACCAACATGCTGCACGGGATGGGCCGGGAGTTCGGCGCGACCACGGGCCGCGCCCGCCGTTGCGGCTGGTTCGACGCCGTCGCCACGCATTTCGCCACGATGGTCAACGGGATCGACTCGCTGGCCGTCACGAATCTCGACGGCCTGGATTCGGTCGCCCGCATCAAGATTTGCACCGCGTACCGCCTCGACGGCGAGACCGTCCAAGTCCCGCCCTCCGACCACGAGGCGTTCGCCCGCTGTGAGCCGGTTTACGAGGAAATGCCCGGCTGGTTGGTTTCGACCGAGCGCGCCCGGCGTTACCAGGATTTGCCACCGGCGGCGCGCCGTTACCTAGCCCGGATTTGTGCGCTGACCGGCGCAAGGCTCGGCATGGTCAGTGTGGGGCCGCGTCGCACCCAGACCATCCAGGTCTGAGCGGGCCGACCGCCGATGCTCCCCGGTTTCTCTGCCGCCCATGAAATCTCCGCTGCCTGCCGTCCCCCGGCACATCGCCATCATCCTCGATGGCAACGGACGTTGGGCCAAACAACGCGGGCTGGCACGCATCTTCGGCCACGAAGAGGGATCACGCGCCGTGCGCCAGAGCGTGGAAGGCTGCGGCGAACTGGGCGTCGAGTTTCTGACCCTCTACGCCTTTTCGACCGAAAACTGGCAGCGTCCCAAAGCGGAGGTCACGGCACTGATGGCTCTGCTGCAAAAGTTTCTCCGCGACACCACCCCCGAATTGGTGGAGCGCAACGTGCGTCTCCAGGCCATCGGACGCCTGGAGGAATTGCCCGCTGGCTGCCTGCGCCAGCTTAACGCATCCATCGAAACCACGGCCAAAAACACCGGCCTGACCCTCATCCTGGCCCTGAGCTACAGCGGGCGGGTCGAACTCATCGACGCGGTCAAAAGCATCGTGAGCGACGTGCAGAAAGGCGAACTCGACCCGGCCGCCATCGACCCGGAAGTGTTCAGCCGCCATCTCTACACCCGGGCTTATCCCGACCCCGACCTGCTGATCCGCACGTCGGGCGAAATGCGGCTTTCTAATTTTCTGCTCTGGCAATTGAGCTACACCGAAATATATTTCACGCGCACCCTTTGGCCGGACTTCCGCAAGGAGGACCTGCTCGAAGCCGTTCAGGACTACGCCAATCGTCAGCGCAGGTACGGCTCGCTCTAGGTCCAGGGTTTTTTCCAACCTTCGCCGTTCCATGCAAACCATCGTCATTGTCGATCCGGAAGTCGATTTCCTAGAGTGGGCGGCGCATCAACTCGAAACGCCCACTACCCAGGTGCTCACCACGAGCCGCACCGACGAAGCCTACAAGCTTTATTTCGCACAGGATGCCGACCTCCTAATCACGGAAACGCACCTCCAGCCTTACAGCGGTCTCGAACTGCTGGCCAAGGTGCGCCAGAAAGACCCGAACGCGATGGTCGTCCTCACCAGCGCGTTCGGCACTACCCAGTCCGTCATCGAGTCGATGAAGTTGGGCGCATACGACTTCATCCGCAAGGAATCGCTGCCCTTCAACCTCAAAGTAGTGGTGGATTCCGCGCTCAAAGCCCAGGCCGAGATGCGCGCGGCGACGACCTTCAAGCCGCAACTCACCGTCGATCAGCACCAGGATAGCATTGTTGGTCAGTCCGAGGCCATGCAACAGGTGTTCAAAATGATTGGCCGCGTGGCGCACAGCGAAGCGCCGGTCATGATCACCGGCGAGAGCGGTTCGGGTAAGGAACTCGTCGCGCGCGCGATTCATCACTACAGCCGGCGCAGCGATAAGTTCTTCGTCGCCATCAACTGCGCCGCGATCCCCGAGACGCTGCTGGAAAGCGAGCTTTTCGGCCACGAAAAAGGCTCGTTCACGGGCGCGGTTACCCAGCGCGTGGGCCGGTTCGAGCAGAGCCATGGCGGCACGCTCTTTCTCGATGAAATCGGCGAAATGCCTCTCCCGGTGCAGAGCAAGATCTTGCGTGTGCTGCAGGAGGGCGAATTTTCGCGGCTCGGCAGCGGCGTCACCTTGCACGCGGACGTGCGGATCGTCGCTGCCACCAACAAAAATTTGGAACAGGAAGTCTACAAGAAACGCTTTCGTGAAGACTTGTTCTACCGCCTTAACGTGGTCCGCATCCATCTGCCGCCTCTACGCCAACGGGTCGAAGACGTGCGGTTGCTCTGCGAATACTTCATGGCTAAGATTTCGCTGCAAAAGCACTTGCCGCGTCTGCACCTCTCGGAAGAGGCGTTGAAGGTCATGGAGAGCTATCCGTGGCCCGGGAACGTGCGCGAGTTGGAAAACACGTTGCAGCGGGCTTCCGTCCTGGCCACGACCGATGTTCTATTGCCCAAGGACATACCGCTTGGGAGCGCTGGAACCAACGGCAGGGCGACGGTTTCGCCCACCGATCTCGAGGATGCGTCGGCAGCTTGGGATGGGACCACTGTGCTGGTGACCCCGTCTGCGGGCGAATCGCCCCCCGGTCTCACCACCCAGGCCGCTATCGAGTTATTGTTTCACGCAGCGGGCCAGGACAAGAGTTTGCAGCTGCTTCCCTGGTTGGAACGGGAATTCACGATTGCGGCGATGAAATTAACGCGTGGCAACCAGCTAAAAGCGGCCAAAATTCTCGGGGTTACCCGGGCGACCCTCCGCAAACGCATCGAGCGGTTCGGAATTACCCGCGAACTAAACATTCAGTGACCGGCCCCCCGGGGCCAAAGTGCTAGGTGTCCATTCTGCATCGTCGCCTTCCACGAAAAATAAGCGTCCACCGGGACCGATGCAGGCGAACAGCCTCATTGCGCATTTCTTGGGATGTTTGCCAATATTCCGTCCGGAGCACCCCACACAGGTGCAAAGTCATTTTGATACTCAAATTTTCCTATGACGAAGTATGACTAGCCTCGCGGAAACTGTTTTTCGGCAGGCGGAGAATTCCCCGGAAATCGGAGATAAACTCAAGCAAATCGTTCTGGGCAAGAAACATGTCTCTTTTGAGCATGTGGCGGACACTGCACAACCGTTTGTGGTGGCGTTAATTGCCCGGCACGTCGTTTCGCTGGGTCGCCGGGTGTGGATTTTATGCGAGAATGAACGTGCCCAAGAACGCTTTCATTTGGAACTTTCCTGTTGGATCGCCGACGCCTTTTTGTTTCCCCATTTGGAGATTGCCGCCGTCGAAGGCGCTATTCCTGACCCCGAAGTGAGTGCCGAGAGGCTAGGCATTTTGCAACGCCTGTCAGATCCCGAGAGCAATCCCGTGATTGTCATCAACGGCAAATCGCTCGAGGAAATGGTTCCGCCACCTGCCAGTTTACACAAAGCGACGTTGAAAATAGACAAGGGGGAACGCATGGACCGCGCCATCCTCCTCAACCAACTGACCTTGGCAGGTTACGAGAGTGTGTCGCAAGTGGCCGAACGGGGGCAGTTCTCCGTTCGTGGCGGGGTCATGGATGTTTACTCTTGGCAGCAGGCTTTGCCGATCCGGCTGGAGTGGTTTGACAACGAGATCGAATCCATCCGCGAATTTGAGATAGACCAACAGATTTCCGTACGAAATCTGGAACGTTGCGCGTTTTTGCTAGCTGTTCCCGAATCGCGTTTTGTGGAGTTGCGCAGCTACCTTAAAGAAGCGGCTCTCATTATTGCGATCGGGAAGAGTGCCGAGAAGGCGATGGTAACCATCACTTCTGGGATCATTTCGATGGAAAACACCCGGGCTTCTGAAGAGCTTTACGCGGATGCATTCTTTCCCTCGCCGTTGGAGGCACGCACGGACGCTCAGCAAACTCCAGTGCTGTTGGAAGCCATACGAGAGCGCACTATTCAACAACTCCAATCTTGGCGGGATCACCGCTTCAAACTAGTGATCAATTGCAATAAATCGTCAGAACAGTCAGCTGTACAAGGAGTTCTTTCGAATATTACTCCTAAATATGAAGATGTACTTTACCTGCATAACAGGAGTGTTTCGAGTTTTGCCCATCCGGCTAGCAGGCTTGCTGTGGTAAGCGCAGCAGAAATTTTAGGCAATGATCAGGCGTTGACGGAGAGAAGGTCATTGTCGATGGGGAGTCGCCGGGGCTTAATAAGGCAACGTTCCCAAATAGATTTTACGGAGTTAACGGAAGGAGATTTCGTCGTACACTTGGAACACGGGTTAGCCAAGTTTATCGGAATTGAGAATCATTCCAAATCTATTTCAAAATACAAAAGTCAAAATGATTCGCACGAAGTAATGGTTTTGGAATTTGCCGAGAAAGCGAAGCTTTTAGTTCCGCTTGAACAAGCTTTTCTCGTTTCGCGCTACGTCGGTTTAGGTAAACGAGGGGGCGCTCTCAGCCATCTGGGCGACGGCAAGTGGAGTTCAACCAAAAAGTCGGCTGAAAAATCTATCTATGACTATGCCGCGCAGTTGTTAAAGATTCAGGCGGTGCGCGAGTTGCATCCCGGGTTTGTTTTCGGCCCGGACGGCGCATGGCAACGCGAGTTCGAAGAATCGTTTTCGTACAAGGAGACAGCCGATCAGGTTCGTGCGATCAACGAGACGAAATCCGACATGGAATCGGGATTACCCATGGACCGGCTGATCTGCGGCGATGTTGGCTTCGGCAAGACAGAAGTGGCCATTCGTGCGGCGTTCAAAGCGGCTACCAGCGGCAAGCAGGTGGCGATGATGGTGCCCACCACCGTTCTGGCGCAGCAGCATTACGAAAACTTCCGCGCCAGGATGGCCAAATTTCCGGTCGTGGTCGAGTTGATGAGCCGCTATCGCTCCCGCGCGGAACAGCAGCGGGTGGCCGAGGGGCTGCGAGACGGCAGCGTCGATCTGGTCATCGGCACGCACCGGCTCGTTTCGCAGGACATCGAATTCAAAGATCTTGGCTTGCTCATCGTGGACGAGGAGCAGCGTTTCGGCGTCCGGCACAAGGAGCGGATCAAAGAACGATTCCCCAACGTGGATGTGGTCACGCTGTCGGCAACACCCATCCCCAGAACGCTTTACATGGCCCTGACGGGTGCTCGTGCGCTGTCCACTCTCGAAACGCCGCCCCCGAACCGTTATCCGGTCGAGACCGTCATCTGTGCCTACGACGAACGCGTGATCCGTGCGGCCATCGACCGGGAACTAGATCGCCAAGGGCAGGTCTACTTTTTGCACAACCGGGTGGAAGACATCGAGCGTGTCTGCGCCCGTATCCGTCACTTGTGCCCGAAAGCCGAGGTCGATTTGGGTCACGGCCAGATGGAGGAGGGGCAGCTCGAAGAGGTCATGCACCGCTTCGTCTCGGGCCAGACGGACGTGCTGGTTGCCACGACGATCATCGAGAGCGGGCTGGACATCCCCAACGCGAACACAATCATCATCGACCGGGCCGACCGTTTCGGGCTGGCCGACCTCTACCAGCTCCGAGGCCGCGTTGGCCGTGGCAACCATAAAGCGTACGCTTATCTCATGTTGCCGCGTGATCTCCTGACGGTCGGGGAGGCACGGAAGCGGATCAACGCCATCAAGCAGTACTCGGCCCTCGGGGCCGGATTCAAAATTGCTTTGCGCGACTTGGAGATCCGCGGCGCAGGCAACATTCTCGGCGTGGCGCAGAGTGGTCATCTGACCGCCATCGGGTTCGACTTATATTGTCAGCTGTTGCGTCAGGCGGTCGGAAAATTGAAAGGCGAGAAAGCCCAGCCTCGCGCTGACATCATCCTGCGCTTGGATTTTGCGGCCACGAGCGAGGTCGAATTCTTGCGACGGAGTGCGGAGATCGAAACGCCGCCCGACCCGGCGCGCGGCTCCTCGCCCTTCAACGATCCGGTGCCGACCGAAGATCCGAAGGCAGCAGGCGTCTGGCCCGCTTTTTTGCCAGCGAGCTACATGGAGGAACCTCGCTTGCGTATCCAGGCTTATCGTCAACTGGCCGGGCTAACTCGAAACAGCGAGGTGGATCAACTCCAGGCATCCTGGCGCGACCGGTTCGGCCGCTTGCCCGGCCCGGTGGAAAACCTGTTGCTCTACACGCGCTTCAAGTTGCTCGCGGCGAGCCGGAAGTTGCAACAGGTGGAGGTGCGCGGGAACAAATTAATGCTGACACGTGGCGCGGATTTTGTATTGGTCAATGGAAAGTTCCCGCGCTTGACTTCCACCGAACCGGTCACTAAGATGCGCGAACTTTTCGACCTGATCGAAACTCTGTAAACCTGCCGTGCCTACCCGAATTTCCCTGTTGCCGCCCCGCGTTTCGAACGACCTCCGCGCAATGAAAAAGAGCTTCCGACTCTCGACCCGCGTTTGTCAGACGATCCTGGGTCTCCTTGCCTTCGTGGCTCCCCTCGTCGACACCGTGCAAGCCGACCCTGATGTCGTGGATGGGGTGGCTGCGCTCGTGAACAACGATGTGATCACGTTTTCGCAGGTTCGCGAACTGGTTGGTCCGCGCGAGCGTTCCCTGCGCAACACGTTTACCGGGCAGGAATTGGTCAACAAGGTGCGCGAAGCCCGGCAGGGGGCGCTGAATGACCTCATTGACCGCCAACTGATTCTGCAAGAGTTTAAAAAGAAGGAATTTGCGATTCCGGGCCATCTCATTGACGAGCGGATTGATTCCATCATCCGCGATGATTTCGGCGGCGACCGTTACGCGTTCATCCGCACATTGCAGGCACAGGGGTTTACCCTGACCAAATTCCGCGACGCCGAACGCGACAAAATCATCGTCCAAGCAATGCGTTACCAGAACGCCAGCCCGGATTTTTTGGTTTCACCCACCAAAATCGAGCAACTTTATCTGAGCCAGAAGCCGGAATATACCACCCCGGAACAGGTTCATCTTTGGATGATCTCCGTCGACAAAGGGTCCACAGTGGCCAAAGGGGAGACAGATCCGCAGAAAAGCATGGCCCAGGAAATCCGCGGCAAACTGGCTAACAAAGGCGGAAAATTTGATGAGATGGCCCGCCTGTACAGTCAGGACAGCAGCCGACAGGCTGGAGGCGACTGGGGATGGGTTGACCGCAAAACGCTCAACGAAATCCTCACCGACGCGGCCTTCAAACTCAACGTGAACACGATCAGCCCGGTTTTAGAGCAGGGAAATTCGTATTATATCTTGAAGGTGACGGAACGGAAGGCCGCCTTTACAAAACCGATCACGGACGTACGCCCGGATCTGGAGAAAAAACTTTTCTCTGACGAACGCGCCCGCAAGCAAGACCAGTGGGTAGCCGGTCTACGAGCCAAGGCGTTCATCAAAACGTTTTGATTGCTACGCCCGTTTACGGAATGTAGCTGCCGGTAGGTTTCCCTCAATCCGACAGCGCGCAAGTAGCTGGAGCCGATTAAAGCACGTCCTCTGCGCGTTCTTGCCTGCGGGATTCGGTCATGCGGTCATGATCAGCTTCGTTGATCCCTTCGGTGTATAATGCCTCACCGATGGTTTGTTCATCGCTATGCTCTGCCGCGTTTGTAGCCGGGGCGGTTGCGCCGCCGCTCTCACCGAAAACATCGTCACGCTCGATCAGATTCGCCATGGCACCTTCGTCGTCGTTGGGAGTCGTGGGATCGTCCTCGCCCCGCAGTTCTTGCCGCGCCTGCTGGCGGTGGCCTTCGTTGACATCTTGGGCGTCCAAGCCATCAATTTCCGCTAATTCCCGGGCCCGTTGTTCCACCATGTCATTGTCGGCTTCACCAATTCCGGCGCTATGATCGAGTATCTTTCCGGGCGGGTGGGGCGGTTGGTCGGGAAGTTGCATATGCCCCTGATTCGCGGCGCAAACGCAGGTTGACCGTGTGGCCAGTCTGCCTTCCAAAGCAACCTACCCGAACCTCCTGACAACCGCTCCGCGAGCTGGCGGCGTAATGATGGAATGACCAAGCGCGCCCGTTTCACTGCTGTCGACGCCTTGCCGGGTTTCGACGCCGAACCTTCCGGTGACAGCGTCAAGCAGCCTTTCGACATCGACCAGGCGATGGATGGCATCCGCGAGGCGGTCCGCCCTTTCCGCAAAGCAGCTTTGTTCGAGTTGTATGATGACGGCTTCAACACCGCTTTCGAGCAGTTGTTAGCCTGCCTGATTTCCATCCGTACCCGGGACGAGGACACCGTGCCAATTTCCCGCCGGTTGTTTGCCCGGGCGCGGACCGCCGCGCAGGTGGCCGCGCTATCTGTAGCCGAGATCGACGAACTAATCAGCGGCAGCACGTTCCACGAAGCGAAAGCGCCGCAGATTCAGGAAATCGCTCGGAAGGTCGTCTCGGACCACGGCGGAGAATTGCCGTGCGACCTGGAAAAACTGCTCACGTTTCGCGGTGTCGGCCCCAAATGTGCGCACCTCGTTCTGGGCATCGCGTGCGGCCAGCCGCGCATCGGCGTAGACATCCACGTCCACCGGACCACGAACCGCTGGGGCTACGTCGCTACCTCCACTCCAGAGAAATCGACGGTGGCGCTCGAAGCGGTGCTGCCGCTGCGCTACTGGGTGGAAATCAACGCGCTGCTGGTTCCCTTCGGCAAGCACGTCTGCATCGGCACCGCGCCCCGTTGCTCGACCTGCCCGGTGCTGCCGATGTGCCGTCAGGTCGGCGTGACCAGTCATCGTTGAGCACGGGGCGCGAACGTGCCACCATTGCAGCGTGCGGAATTCCTCGAAACTCGGCGTCATCGGAATCACGTCGGGCGATCCGGCGGGCGTCGGCCCGGAGGTCGCCGCCGCCGCGCTGGCGTCCGGCCTGATCGACGAGGATTTCGAGTATCGGATGATCGGTCCATCCTGCCGGGCGATTCCAGGGCAGGGGAACGCCGAGACCGCGCAGGCCGCCTGGGACGGTCTGGAGGAAGCCGCGCGTACCGCTGTGCAGGGCAAAATCGCCGCCGTTGTCACCGGCCCGGTTTGCAAAGCCGGGCTGTATGAAATCGGGTTCCGCTACCCGGGGCAGACCGAATTTTTCGCGGCGCGTTGTGCCACGAGCAACTTTGCTATGCTGCTGACCGGCGGCACGCTGACCGTGGCGCTCACCAGCACGCATCTGCCGCTGATCGACGCCGTCCGGCAACTCTCCCAGGCGGAAATCGTCCGGGTGGGAGGATTGCTGGCTGATTTTCTGCGGCTGCGGCTGCCGCGCCCGGTCCGAATTGCGGTGGCCGGGTTGAACCCCCACGCGGGCGAACAAGGCACTCTTGGGCGGGAGGAAATCGAACGGATCGAACCGGCGGTTCAGGAATTGCAGTCGCTCCACGCCCAAAACGGCAATGTATCGTTCCACGGTCCCGTTCCGCCGGACACCGTGTTTCACCAGGCTGCGACCGGGCAATGGGATGCCGTGCTGTGCATGTACCACGACCAGGGTCTAATTCCTCTCAAATTGCACGCCTTCCATGAGGGTGTGAACGTCACGCTGGGTTTGCCGATCATCCGGACGAGTCCCGACCATGGGACGGCCTTTGCGTTGGCCGGGAAGAATCAGGCGCATCCCGGCAGCATGATCGCGGCCTTGCGTCTGGCGGCAGAACTCGCCCGTAAGAAATTCGCGCCCACTCCATGACGCTGGCCAAATACTTCAAGCTGTTCGACATCAGCTTGCAAAATACGGTCGTCTACCGCTGGAACTTTCTGTTGCGGGCGCTGTTCGGCGTCGTTCCGCTGGTCGGC